>JAGXTA010000135.1 GCA_018333535.1 Deltaproteobacteria bacterium
TGCTCCTGGAGAACGTTATACAACATTGTTGAATCTGACGCCAGCTTTTTCTTTATTCGGTTGTCAAAGAGCTTTTTTCAAAGAGCTAAAGTGTTACAAATTTTCAATTCTCGTAACAATTTAGTTGTTTGAAACCGTCTTATAAAATCCCTCCCGACCTCCCTTTTCCAAAGGGAGGAGAAAGATTTCCCCCTTTTGACAAAGGGGGATAAAGGGGGATTAGATCAGTTTTTTCAAAGCACTAAAATGTTACGAAAATTTGAATTTGTTTCGAATTTCGATATTCGAATTTCGAAATTGGGGGTCAAGAGATGGGCAAAATCAGGAGAGCCATTATCAGCGTTTCGGATAAGGCGGGTGTGAGCTCGTTTGCGAAGGATTTAGCGCAGATGGGCGTGGAGATCCTCTCGACAGGAGGGACTGCCAAAATGTTGAGGGAGCAAGGGCTCTCCGTGACAGACATTTCCGATTATACGGGATTTCCGGAGATGATGGATGGAAGAGTCAAGACCCTCCACCCGAAAGTCCACGGAGGCCTCTTAGGTCAGAGGTCAAAGCCGGAGCATGTCCGGAAGATGAAGGAGCACGGGATCCTTCCCATTGACCTCGTGGCGGTCAATCTTTACCCCTTTGAAGCGACCGTGGCAAGGGAGGATTGCAGCCTTGAGGATGCCATCGAAAATATCGATATTGGCGGGCCTACCATGCTCCGTTCGGCGGCCAAGAATTATCCGGATGTGACCGTTGTGGTCGACCCGGGTGATTATGATTTGATCCTCTCCGAATTGAAGGAAAAAGGAGAGGTTTCCGTTGAAACCAATTTCCGATTGGCCAAAAAGGTTTTTCAACATACCGCCCGGTACGATGGCGCCATTTCCAATTATCTCGGCCAGATCGAAAAGGGAAAGAAGGCCATTGAATTTCCGGAGACATTTACATTTCAGGTGAAGAAGACACAGGAATTACGATACGGAGAGAACCCCCACCAGAAGGCGGCCTTCTACCGGGAATACATGTTGACTGAACCCTCTGTCTCAAATGCTCTCCAGCTGCAGGGCAAAGAATTGTCCTATAACAATATCCTTGATCTTGACTCCGCCTATGAGACGGTTAAAGAATTCGACGAGCAGGCCGTTGTCATCATCAAGCATAATAACCCCTGCGGGGCGGCCACCTCCTTAGCAAGTTTGGCTGACGCCTATCGAAAGGCGAGGGACTGCGATCCGGTTTCTGCCTTTGGCGGAATTGTCGGCTTCAACCGGCCGGTCGATCCGGAAACGGCGAGGGAGATGCGGGACATCTTTCTCGAAGCGATCATCGCTCCAGGTTTTGATCCGGAGGCGCTGGAGATTCTGAAGGCCAAAAAGGATCTCCGGATTCTTCAAACACCTCCCCTTGCTTCCTTTGCCCTTCAAAAGGGGTTCGATCTTAGAAGGGTTGTTGGAGGCCTTCTGGTTCAAGACAGGGACCTTGGTAAGGTTCCGATGGACCAGTGGAAGGTGGTGACGAAGAGGAAACCGACAGAGGAAGAGAAAAGGGCGATGGCTTTCGGATGGAAGGTGGCCAAGCATGTCAAATCGAACGCCATCATTCTCGTCCGGGAGGACCGGACGATTGGAATCGGAGCAGGCCAGATGAGTCGTGTGGATTCGACCCGGCTGGCAGTGATGAAGGCCAAATCTTCGACCAAAGGGACGGTTTTAGCCTCGGATGCCATGTTTCCATTCAGGGATGGAGTGGATACGGGAGCAGAGGCAGGTGCTGTGGCGATCATCCAACCCGGTGGATCGATTCGGGACGATGAAGTGATTGCGGCTGCCGATGAATATAACATCGCCATGGTCTTCACAGGGATGAGACACTTCCGGCACTAAAAAGTTTTAAGTGACTAAATTGACTAAAGTGCCTAAAGTTTCAAAACTCGTTTATTAAGAGTCTCAAAATTGAATTGACATGTTCCACAAAATCTCCCCTTGCCCCTGCCAAAGAGGGGTATTTTCCCTCCCTTTGGAAAAGGGAGGTGAGGAGGGATTTTATAAAACAATGTCGTTATTATTATTTGACTGTTAATAACTTTAGGCACTTTAGCTCACTTTTTACTTTAGTCACTTACAGTTTATTGAATACGAGGTTCGCATGAAAGTTCTAGTGGTGGGTGGTGGCGGCAGGGAACACGCCCTGGTCTGGAAGATCGCACAGAGCCCGAAGGTATCGAAGGTCTATTGCGCTCCGGGTAATGCCGGCATCTCCGAACAGGCGGCCCTCGTCCCCATCAAGGCGAATGATCTGAATGGCCTTCTCAGTTTTGCCCTGAAAGAGAGGATTGACCTGACCGTGGTCGGTCCAGAAGAACCGCTCACCAGAGGGATTGTCGATCTCTTCGAGTCGAAGGGGCTTTCGGTTTTCGGAGCGAGCCAGAGAGCAGCGGAACTCGAAGGAAGCAAGGCCTTTGCCAAGGAGATGATGAAGAAGTACCACCTTCCCACTGCCTCTTACGAGGTCTTCGAAGACCGACAGAGGGCGATTGACTATATTCAGAAGCAGGGCGCTCCAATTATGGTGAAGGCGGATGGTTTGGCGGCAGGCAAAGGAGTGATCCTCTGCAAAACAGTGGAGGAAGCCATCGGGGCTGTCGATCAAATAATGATGGAGAAGGTCTTCGGGGAGGCGGGTAACCGGGTTGTGATCGAGGAATATCTTGTGGGAGAAGAGGCTTCTTATCTCGCCTTCACGGATGGAAAGGCGATTCTTCCTCTGGCATCCTCACAGGATCATAAAGCGGTTTTTGACGGAGATGAAGGGCCCAACACCGGAGGGATGGGAGCTTATTCTCCTGCGCCCGTAGTGACAGACGAAGTCAATGATAGAATCGTTGAGAAAATTTTAAGACCGATCATTCAGGGAATGGCAGAAGAGGGGAGACCTTACAAGGGGGTCATCTATGCCGGCCTGATGATTGACAATGGCCATCCAAAAGTATTGGAATTTAACGCTCGCTTCGGAGATCCCGAAACCCAGCCGGTATTGATGCGGATGAAAGGAGATATCATTCCCATCCTGCAGGCCTGCATTGAGGGGAATCTCTCCCGGTGCAAAATCGAATGGGAGAATAAGGCTTCGGTCTGCGTGGTCATGGCCTCGAAGGGATATCCCGGAGACTACGAAAAGGGAAAGGTGATCGAGGGCTTTAAAGAGGTTTCTCTCGTGGAGGATGTCTTTGTCTTTCATGCCGGCACGGCATTAGCCAATGGCAAGATGGTCACCAACGGAGGAAGGGTGTTGGGCGTGACAGGCCTGGGAGAGAATATTCCTAATGCGATCGAAAGAACTTATCAGGCCGTTCAAAAGATTTCCTGGGAGGGAGTCCATTACCGGAAGGATATCGGAAAGAAGGCATTGTGCTGGCTGTAATCCCTTGGTGTCATTCCGGCGGAAGCCGGAATCCAGTTTTTTAAGACCTTCTGGATGCCCCCGTATCAAGCACGGGGCAGGCTCCTCAAGTCCGGCATGACAGCGAAAGGAGTTTATGGCAGACTCCAGTAAGGAGATATTGACCCATGTACAAGATCGCTGTGATTCCTGGAGACGGAACCGGTCCTGAAGTGGTGGCCGAGGGGCTGAAGGTTCTGAGAGCAGTCTCCGAAAAGTTCAATTTCAAATATCAGCTGGTCCATTATGATTTAAGCGGTGAGCGTTACCTCAAGACCGGTGAGATTCTTCCTGATTCGATTCTAAAAGAATTGAAAAAGGCGGATGCCATCTATCTCGGAGCCATCGGCCACCCGGACGTAAAACCGGGAATCCTCGAAAAGGGGATTTTGCTGAGGACCCGTTTTGAACTGGACCAATATATCAACCTGAGGCCTGTCAAACTCTACCCTGGGGTCGAAACACCTTTAAAAGACAAAAGACCCGAGGACATTGATTTCATCGTCGTTCGGGAGAATACGGAGGGGGCCTATTTAGGAGCAGGAGGATTTCATAAAAAAGGCACGCCTGACGAGATTGCGATTCAGGAAGCAATTCATACCCGAAAAGGGGTTGAGCGGTGCATCCGTTATGCGTTTGAATACTGCCGGAAGCGGAATAAAAGGAAAAAAGTCACGCTCTGCGGAAAAACGAATGTTCTCACCTATGCCTTCGACCTCTGGGAGAGAACTTTCAAAGAGGTGGCAAAGGAATTTCAAGATATTGAGACCGATTATGCTCATGTGGACGCCATCTGTATGTGGATGGTGAAGAACCCGGAATGGTTCGATGTGATCGTAACCGACAATATGTTCGGAGACATCATCACTGATTTGGCGGCTATGATTCAGGGAGGATTAGGAATTGCGGCCGGAGGGAATATCAATCCTCGGGGTGTTTCGATGTTCGAGCCAATGGGTGGCTCCGCTCCTAAATATACGGGGAAGGGGGTCGTGAGCCCTCTGGCGGCGATCGGGGCCTGTCAGATGATGCTCGAAACCCTCGGAGAAGAAAAAGCCGCAAAGAAAATCGAAGCGGCCGTCATGAAGGTGGTCCAAAATGATGTGAAGAGTCTGACCGCCGGCAAAATGGGATTCAGCACCTCCGAGGTTGGGGATCTGGTGGTGAAGTATATTCTTGGAAAATAGGTTGGAGGTTAGAGGTTGGAGGCCTGGTTTTTTGCCTCACACCTTAAGCCTCAAACCTCAAACAGGAGGTTTGAGATGGAATGGGGAATGAAGAATCGTTTGGCGCAGTTGGTTCAACCGGATGGGCATTGTCTCTTTTTGCCTATCGATCATGGCTATTTTCAGGGACCTACCCGTAAACTGGAGAAACCCGGTGAGACGATCAAACCCTTGCTTCCCTATTGCGATGCTCTCTTTGTAACCAGGGGTGTGCTTCGGGCCTCAATCGATCCTGAACATACGAAACCCATCATCCTCAGGGCTTCGGGTGGAACCAGCATGGTTGGGAAAGATCTATCCGACGAAGGTCTCACAACCTCTATGGAGGAGGCCATACGGCTCAATGTGGCGGCAGTGGGCATCTCGATCTTTGTCGGGAGCGATCATGAGAAAGAGAATCTTCTCAATCTTGCCAAACTGGTGGACGAGGGAGAGAAATACGGCATCCCTGTGATGGCTGTGACTGCAGTGGGGAAGGAGTTGGAAAAAAGGGATGCCCGCTACCTTGCATTAAGCAGCCGGATTGCCGCGGAATTAGGCGCAAGGATTGTGAAGACTTACTGGTGTGAAAACTTCGATAGAGTGGTCAATGGATGCCCTGTTCCTGTGGTCATGGCCGGAGGGCCAAAAGTCGACACGGATCTGGAGGTCTTTCAGTTTGTTCATGACGGAATGGAAAAGGGAGCCATTGGTGTCAACCTTGGGAGAAATATCTGGCAAAACGAGCATCCAGTGGCCATGATCAAAGCCTTGCGCGCCATCATCCACGAAAGGGCTTCGGTTAAGGAAGCCAATGCGATCTTCGAAGCAGAGAAGAAGATAAAGAGAAATCAGAGCGGTTAGTTCAGAGTTTTTAGTTTAAATCTCCGAACTCCGAACACCGAACTCAAAACTTTTTTGTCCGGATAAACCATGCGAGTGGCAATGTATTATAACAACAGGGATGTGAGGCTGGAAGAGATTCTGACTCCTCGCATCGGTCCCGGTGAATTGCTGGTCAAGGTGTTGGCCAGCGGGATCTGCGGTAGCGATGTGATGGAGTGGTACCGGATTAAAAAAGCGCCCCGTGTGCTTGGCCATGAGATTGCTGGAGAGATTGTTGAAGTAGGGGAGGGGGTTGTAAATTATAAAATTGGTAATCGGGTCTTTGTCTCACATCATGTCCCTTGCAATACGTGCCATTATTGTCTGAATGGCCATCATACGGTTTGCGACACCTTGAGGACGACCAATTTTGATCCGGGAGGTTTCGCAGAATATATCCGTGTCCCGAAGATCAATGTGGATCGGGGGACGTTTATACTGCCTGAAGAGATATCTCTCGAGGAAGGGGTCTTTATTGAACCATTGGCCTGCGTCTTTCGGGGGCAGAGATTGGCAAAACTGAAACCCGGCCAGAGCGTCTTTGTCATCGGGAGTGGAATTTCCGGAGTTCTTCACATTGCACTGGCAAAGGCATCGGGCGCAGGAAATGTTATTGCTTCGGATATCCATCCATTTCGACTGAATTCAGCCAAGCGGTTCGGGGCGGATGAGGTTCTCTCGGCCGAAGAAGTGAGCCCTGAAAAGATTCGTAAGATCAATCGCGGACAGTTGGTGGATCTTGTAATCGTCTGTGCCGGAAGCCTATCGGCTTACAAACAAGGACTCGTAACCGTCGAGCGGGGAGGAACGGTGTTATGTTTTGGACTCCTTCAACCGGGAATGGATATTTCTTTTCCATTTTTCGATTTTTGGAACGATGGGATTACCCTTCTTCCTACCTATGGAGGAGCCCCCACTGATATTGTCCAGTCTATCGAATTGATACAGGCTCATCGTTTACCACTCAAAGAGATGATCACCCACAGACTTCCATTGGCCGAAACAGGATTAGGGTTTAATCTCGTCGCAGAAGCCAAAGAATCGATCAAAGTCATCATCGAACCCCATCAATAATTAATTTGACAGGATAATGATATTTTGATAGGAATTTAGTCGTCCATATTAACCCTCCTATATTAAGAGGGACCAGGAGTAAACGAGGATGGAAGAAAAAGTGCTTGTAAAAAAGGACCTGGAGGAAATATTTACAGGTTTTGAAAAACGCCAGGATGAGAAATTGAAGGGACTTGAGGTGCGGATAGACCAAAAGATGACTGGCCTTGAGGTGCGGATAGATCAGAAAATGACAGGCCTTGAGGAGCGAATGGATCAAAGAATGACAGGCCTTGAGGAGCGAATGGATCAAAGAATGACAGGCCTTGAGGAGCGAATGGATCAAAAGATGACAGGCCTTGAGATGCGAATGGATCAGAAAATGACAGGCCTTGAGGCGCGGGTCATCGATCAATTTCATATCATCTCTGAAGGATTGATGGACCAAATAAATCTTTTAGCAGAGGGGCATACAGGAATTGTTGGACGGCTTGATCGGATAGAAAATGAAAGTGAACGTCAACATTTAGAAACCCGTGCCCTTGTAAAACTTTCCTTTTCTGAGCTGGATAGGCGTCTCACTGATTTAGAGTCCCAAATGAAAGAAATGCAGGAATGGAGAAAACAGGTTGGTTCAAGATTGACAATATAATTATTCTCCTGCCCTATCTCACCTCCATGTCTCAAAATTTTCTTCCAATTCAAAAGGAATATTTACAAAAAGCATGGGCACGGCCGATTCGGGAACTTGAGGAGTCACTTCCTGCCCGATATGAGAACAACTGCCTTTTTTTTCAGGCGTTCGGAGAGCCTTGTGAACTCCATCCCCGGGAGATCATTCTTGGTGGCGAACCCCTTCGCAGTGCAGAAAGCATTCTTATTGCAATGTATGCGAGCTTTGTTACAAACGAGCCGGTCCAACTTAAACCTTTGAAGTCCTTCAAACAATTTCCTGGAGGGATGGGTTATCAGGGAG
Source organism: Deltaproteobacteria bacterium (assembly GCA_018333535.1). Taxonomy (GTDB): domain Bacteria; phylum Desulfobacterota; class BSN033; order BSN033; family UBA1163; genus RBG-16-49-23. The sequence goes on from JAGXTA010000135.1 coordinate 7,549, forward strand.
CGTTTGCTATGAATGCCGAGAAGGTTCTCCATCCTCATGTCATTGCCATCGAGAAGCGAAAGGAAGAGATCGTCCTGAGGTTTTCCGGCCATCCTAATGCGGATGGACCAAGGTGCGATTTCTCTTTTACCCTCTACCCGCTCCCCCGTGTCGCCCTTTACTACATCTTCAATCTGCCCGATGAAGAGTTTCCTGCAAGAGTCACCTGCCTCTTCGCCTCCAATGCAGATCACTTCGTGCCCGTGGCTGGCCTGGCCGATGTGGCCGAATACACCGCCAAGAAGATCATTGCACTAATTACAGAAGTGAGGAGTTAGAGGAAAGCGGGGAAGTTCATGCGAAACATTCACCTACAAAGGTTCGACTCAATATGATCTGGAAACTTGGTGATTATGGATTGAAAGCTCAAGTAGGGTGGATCAAGCGAAGCGGATCCACCTCCTTTATTCCAAATCCAATCTCGAAATGCTGTTGGGTTCCTCCTGTCCCCAATCCGGAGTATATAACCCATTCTGGATGGCGTCCCGAAAGGAGCTATCAGGCCAATCTGCTGGACTCTTAACGTAACCATGCTTTACAGGATTATAATGAATGTAATCCATGTGCCTTCTCCAATCCTCATCATCCCTGAGAAGATGTTCCCAGAAACGTCTCTGCCAGACTTCCTTCTCGCCCCGCTTGTTCACCGGGTGATTCAACCCTTCTGAGAAATAGCTCTTGATCAATCTCCAGCGGATGGAATAATTTGAATCCTTGGCCGGCATTCTCCAGATACAGTGGATGTGATTCGGAAGAATCGCAAACGCTTCCATGATAAAGGGGTGTCTTTTCATAACCCTGTCAACAGCAGACTTGAGGCGAGTGATATTATCCGGGAGAGAAAATATTTTACTTCGGTGGTGCGTCACGGCGGTAAAGAAATAAGAACCTCCGGGTTGATAAAGACGGCGATATTCACTCATGTCTTTTAGGGATGGTGGATCCGCTTCGCTTGATCCACCCTGCAAGGTCTAAATAGCTTGTCCGAAGATTCCCCGGCTATTACAAGATGTAATCTAGGCTTTTGAGTCTTTCCTGTCAAATCAACTTTCAGGAAGAAACCTATAGTTTTCAAAGAGATGAATGTCTTGCGGCTTAAGTGTTTGATAATATTTTCAAAAATCCAGGATATCCATCCATCGTTTAATGCGCAGCGGATTTGAGGTGGAGCGCCGGGAGCTCATAATTCAAATTCACCCCGAGGCAGCCCGGACTGGCGGACAATGGATTGAAGCGTTCCAATTCTAATTTCGTCATGGTCTGGTACAGGGACCGTTATTGTGCCCTGGGAAAGCTTTTTCTGCATTACAATGTGGCTACCGCGCCTACGTACTTCTATGAAGCCGTGTGTTGCCAAGATGGAGCACACCTCTTTGCCAGAAAGGACTCGAAGCTTACCCAAATGCCACCTCGACTTGGGTTACAAAAATCTCACCATGAAGACGTTGTTTAACCTCTTCGGGTGATGCTACTTCAAAAAAAAGTTCCAGTGCTTCTCGAAGATTGTCTCGCGCTTCTTCAATGCTCCCACCTTGGCTTGCGATATCTAACTCCGGACATAGAGATACGTATCCATCACCTTCGCGTTCAATAATTGCCGTAAGTTTCATTGATTACCTCCCGAGTCATTAAAGCTACCTTCGGATAAGATTAACACATACCTCTCCATTTCCCAATCAATGGCTGCGTTAACTTGCAGCATCTACCCTTATTGACTTATGGATGTAATATACACTTTTTCTTGGTTTTTTAGAAGTGTAAAGTTCAGGAAGGAGGGGAACAGAGAAGTGTTTGGTGAACAACCTGATGCTGCGACGATCCTTGATCGTCTTTAATGTTTCATTGAGAGGAAGAACTGTCTCATCAGGGATCATTATTTACCTCCATGATAGGCTACAGATATTTCTGTTTCTTCAGGTTGATCATCAGGATGGAGAGGGCGGCAGGGGTAATGCCGGAGATGCGGGAGGCTTGGCCGAGGGAAATGGGCCTGATTTTAATGAGTTTCTCCGACACCTCTGTGGTGAGGCCGATGATCGAATGAAAATCAAAATCCTCCGGAAAGTTCACCTCCTCCAATTTTTTAAATCTCTCGATCAGTTCCATCTGCCTCTTAATATAACCGTCATATTTGACTTGAATCTCCACCTGCTCGCTCACTTCCTTTTTAAGGGTTTTAAGGTCGGGATGAAATTCGAAGAGATGTCCGAAATGGATCTCGGGTCTTTTCAATAATTCGAGGAGGGAGGTTTCCTTCTTCAAGGGAGTGCATCCCCAGCGATGGAGGATGTCATTGTTTTTTCTTGTGGGTGTGATTTTGGACTCTGAAATTCTCAAAAGGGTCTTTTCGATTGCCGACCTTTTCTCTAAAAAGATCCGATAATCGTCTTTTTTTACCAATCCGGCCTGATAGCCTATTTCCCTCAACCTCAAATCAGCATTGTCCTCTCTCAGATGGAGGCGATATTCTGCGCGTGAGGTAAACATCCGGTAAGGTTCAGATGTCCCCTTGGTGACCAGATCGTCAATCAGAACACCGATGTAAGCATCGGAACGTTTCAGGACCATAGGCTCCTTTCCCCTGATATAGAGAGAAGCATTGATCCCTGCGATCAGTCCCTGGGCAGCGGCTTCCTCATAACCCGATGTCCCGTTGATTTGGCCGGCGTGGAAGAGGCCTTCGATCTTTTTCGTTTCAAGGGAAGGCTTAAGTTCCGTGGGGTCAACAAAATCATACTCGATGGCATACCCCGGCCGGATGATCTCGACCTTTTCAAGCCCCTGAATCGACCTGAGCATACGCATCTGAATGTCGAGTGGAAGGCTGGTGGAGACTCCATTCGGGTAGATCTCGTTCGTATCTTTTCCGTCGGGTTCGAGAAAGATCTGATGCCTCTTCTTATCGGCGAAACGGACGACCTTGTCCTCAATCGATGGACAGTATCTGGGGCCGATTCCCTTAATGATTCCACAATAGAGAGGGGAGCGATCAAGACCGCTCTTGATAATTTCGTGAGTGTCGAGGTTGGTGTAGGTGATGGTGCAGGGGACCTGTTCTATTTCGATCCTTTCAGTTGAAAAAGAGAAGGGAATCGGAGGCTCATCTCCATATTGAGGGATGAGGTCTGAAAAGTCGATGGTATTGCCATCGAGTCTTGGCGTAGTCCCGGTCTTAAGCCTTCCCATGCGAAATCCCAATTTTTTGAGCGATTCGGATAAACCGATGGAGGGAGGATCGCCCATCCTGCCGGAGGGAAAGTGGTCCAGACCGACATGAACAAGACCATTGAGAAAGGTCCCCGGCGCAAGGATCAGGGTTTTTGTTAGAATCGTTTCATTCCCATCTGTTCTAATCCCAGTGACCTTATTGCCCTCAACGATGATCTCTTCAACCGTTGCCTGTTTGATGAAAAGGTTTGCCTGCTCCTCCACAATCCTTTTCATTCTGAGCCGGTAGGCGTGGCGATCCACCTGTGCCCTGGAGGAACGGACCGCCGGCCCTCTTGTCATATTGAGCTGTTTGAACTGGATCCCCGTCTCATCCGTCGCCCGGGCCATCTCTCCACCCAGGGCGTCGATTTCTTTGACCAGATGGCCTTTGGCCAGACCGCCGATGGCAGGGTTGCAGGACATGTAACCGATCTGTTCGATCTTCTGAGTGATGAGAAGGGTAGGGTGGCCCATCCGGGCACAAGCCAGGGAGGCTTCAATGCCGGCATGACCGCCACCGACCACAATTACATCGTAGTCTTTATTGGCTTTCATATTATTCATCAACGCGAAAATAAGTTATCCTCCGCTAAATCAAATCCCAATAACCAAATTCCAAATCCCAAATAAATTTTAGATGGCGGGTTCGTCACCCGCGAACCATGAAAATCCCCCTCAATCCCCCTTTTACAAACTGATCGTGTCCCATAAGTTGGGGGGCTGGACACAAGGGGAGAACTGTGTTATAGATAGGCCGTGCGGATATGCGGCCAGGAGTTTAGCGACGAAATTTGTGACCGAATCCGGGCTACCATTGAATCGGAGCCGACGATATCGCGTCGGGCATTGTCGTTGCGCGTCTGCCAGTGGCTCAACTGGAAGAGTCCCAATGGCAAGCCGAAGGAGATGAGCTGTCGG
>JAGXTA010000136.1 GCA_018333535.1 Deltaproteobacteria bacterium
ATGCGGAGACCTCCTTGCTTGCCACGTGCTTCAACCTGGCTCGGATGATCACGATTCTTGGCGTATCGGGGTTAATCGAAAAACTGATGACTCTTAGAGCCCCCGTCTTGGGATAATATCCCGAACATGCAGCCGTGTTGGGTGAAAAAGAAGAGAAAAAGCTTTGTCAGTGGGGCTGCTACGACCGTCTATCTCTATTCAGTTTTCAAAGAACGTTTTATATCGTGATTAGATCAAGTTTGACTTAATCAACCCTCATGCCCTCCCCATTGTGACACAGTCTCTGGCGGGAGGGGATAAAGGGGAGGGGGAATTAAATCTTCTCACCCCCACCCTCACCCTCACCCATCAAGGGGGAGGGGTCAATCTGCATTTTAATCGTTTGTCTACAGTGTTTTCGACACTAAATATTTGTTTCGGAATTCGCCACGATACGGGCGGTCGTACCGACCGGATTTCGTGCTTCGGATTTCCGCTTTACAGCGGAATATTTCCGTGTTTCCGCCAGGGATTGGTATCGACTTTGGTCTTTAAAATATCCAGGGCCTGTATGATTTTGGGACGGGTTTCCTCGGGCTCAATGATCTCATCCACATACCCTAACTCTGCTGCCTTATAAGGGCTGGCAAATTTCTCCTGGTATTCAGCGACCAGTTGTTGGCGGGTCTCCTTGAGGTCTTTCGCCTCCTTGATCTCATTTCGGAAGATGATATTGACCGCTCCTTCGGCGCCCATGACGGCAATTTCGGCCGTGGGATAACAGTAATTGATATCTCCCCTGATGTGTTTGGATGACATCACATCGTAGGCACCACCATAGCCCTTGCGGGTGATGATCGTAATCTTGGGAACAGTGGCTTCACAGAAGGCATAAAGAAGCTTTGCTCCGTGCCGGATGATGCCCCTTGCCTCCATATCAATCCCTGGAAGAAACCCGGGGACATCGACAAAGGTGATCAGAGGGATGTTGAAGCAGTCACAGAAGCGGACGAACCGGCCGGCTTTCACGGAAGAATCAGGGTCGAGCGATCCCGCCAGCCAGTTGGGTTGGTTGGCAATAATGCCCGCGGGCATTCCATTGAAGCGGGCGAAACCGACGACGATATTCTTTGCCCAATCCTTCTGGACTTCAAGGAAATATCCATGATCAACCACCCCAAGGATGATCTTTTTCATATCGTATGCTTTTTTGGAATCCTCCGGGATGACGGTTTTTAAAGATTCGTCCATCCGGTTGGGGTCGTCCGAACAAGGGATCACAGGTGGTTTCTCCCGGTTATTTTGAGGAAAGAAGGCGAGGAGTTCTTTGATGAGGCTAATGGTTTCCTCATCATTCTCTCCTGCGAAATGGGCTACTCCACTCTTTTCCATATGGACCTTTGAGCCGCCCAAGAGATCGGAAGTGATGGGCCTTCCGTCCGGGGTCTCTGTTTTGCCTATGGCCGCCTTGATCACATCAGGGCCGGTGATATGCAGATAGCTTGTGCCTTTGGTCATGAGGATGAAGTCAGTAATGGCGGGTGAGTAGACCGCACCTCCGGCACAGGGTCCCATGATCGCCGAGATCTGGGGGACGACACCGGAAGCGAGGGTATTTCTTAAGAAGATGTAGGCATAACCTGCCAGGCTCTCAACCCCCTCCTGAATGCGCGCTCCTCCGGAGTCATTGAGACCAATGACAGGCGCTCCGGTCTTCATGGCGTGATCCATCACCTTGCAGATCTTCTCTGCGAAGGCCATGCCCAGGGCGCCGCCAAATACGGTGAAATCCTGAGAGAAGACATAGACGAGACGGCTGTTCACTTTCCCGTAACCCGTGACCACCCCATCCCCCCAGAACTTCTTGTTTTCCATTCCGAAATCATGGCAGCGATGGGTGACAAACCTATCCAGTTCCACAAAAGTTCCAGGATCGAAGAGAAGGTCAATTCGCTCACGGGCGGTCAGTTTTCCGTCCTTATGCTGTTTATCTATTCTTTCTTGCCCCCCTCCCAGTTGGGTTTCAGCCCTTCTCTTTTCTAGTTCTTTCCGTATGGCTTCGATCGATCTCATGAATGGGTTCCCCCCTCTAAAAAAAGACTTAGTGCAAATTGTAAAATTAGCATTTAAAAATTATCAATGTTACTGTTCATAGTCTGTTTATAAATTCAGTTAGTTCGTCATACCCGCGAAGGCGGGTATCCAGAACGTATTGAAAAGACTGGATTCCCGTTTCCACGGGAATGACAAAAAAAGAAGATTACGGCATTTATGGACAGACACTATTTATTTACATCGCTAACTTTGCAATTTTCATTGATCTTTTAGCTCTTCTGCCATTATCTTTTCCGCCAGGGAATAGGGATCGGTTCGACGCTTTGTCAAATCATTGAGGATGCCTTCCCATCCTCCGTCTTTTTCAATCTTTTGGATAAAACGAGCCATGACCTCTGTTTTAAGGACTTCGAGAAAAGTGGCCTTTGCCCTTTCCCTTAACTTCGTTTCCAGGGACTGCCCCTGCTCCAATACCTGTTTGTGACGGTAAATCCCGTAAACCAATTCAAAGATCCCTTTTCCCAGGATGGCTTCAGTCTTAAAGATGGGAGGTTCCCAGCCATCCTCTCTCTTCCGACCCATTTCGAGAACCATCCGAAGATCCCGTTCCACTTTCTCCGCTCCCTCCCGCTCACATTTATTTACGACGAACAGATCTCCGATCTCAATAATCCCTGCCTTGATCGCCTGGATGTCGTCTCCCATACCTGGGACGAGAACAACGATTGAGGTATGCGCGGTATTGACGATCTCCACCTCGTCCTGACCGACGCCAACGGTCTCGACGATAATAATGTCCTTTCCCATTGCGTCCATCACATTGACGATATCCTGGGTGGAGCGAGAAAGTCCTCCGAGGTTGCCGCGCGTTGCGAGAGAACGGATAAAGACGCCTTCGTCTGTGGCATGGCGCTGCATCCGGATCCGGTCGCCCAGGATGGCTCCTCCGGTAAAAGGGCTGGTGGGATCGACAGCAACAATTCCCACGGTCTTTCCTTCCTTACGGAAGATATCCACCATCTTATCGACGATGGTGGATTTGCCCGAACCAGGAGGTCCTGTGATCCCGACAATATAGGCTTTTCCTGTATGGGGATAAAGTTCCTTTAAGGCATCCATGGCGGAGGGGATTCGGTCATCGATATCCCGCATCAACCTGGAAGCCGCCCGAATATCACCCTCGAGGATGCGCTTGGCCAAACCTGCTTCCATAGTGGAAAGACTATAACAAAACTTTTTATAACTCTCAAGAAATTTTATCACTTTGTTTGTTGTCTTGAATTTTGCATTTAACGAAATAAATAACCCGCCGGGGCAACCACCCAGGACGAAAAACCAAACCAGGCTTATTCCCGGTCGGGTTGATTTTTTTGTTGGGCACGCTTTTTTCATGTATTCTCTGATTAGTCCCCAAAGTTTGCAATTAAATCATATCCAAAACGTAAACCGGCGACCTCGCAGGCGAGCTGGATAATTTGACTTATATTTGACTTACTATAATTTGTCCCGACCCACCAACCATTTGATAATTGTTTTGAATACTCTGCAAGGTCAGGCCGTCCCGGATAAAGTTCTTCCCGCGTACGTGCCACGTAGCGCCTGCTTCTGCCATGTTTACGAGATGCGAGGCGAGTGATGAAGCTGGCATCTCGCTTTGAAAGCTTGTCAAGCACATCCACTAAAATATCAACGGCACTCCGTAAATGAGTAGTTTTGCCTTGAAGCGTATAACCTATTTGGCCTGTTCTTTGGGGAGGGAGTAATCTTTGTGGGCGAATGGGGGGAATCTCCGATGGCGGCTGTGGAGGCGTTGTCAATTGCTCTAATAAAAATGCTGATACCAAGTCGGGCTCCGGTTTGTATCCGCACAAATCGGCAACTTTTTCGGAAATCAAATCAATGAGAATACTGTCTTGTTCTTCAATAATTTTTTTCCATGCGATTGGTATGTTCGTCTCTTTTTCTCTTGCAATGGAAGCACTGTCGTGTTCGGCGCGGGCAGATTTAAGTGCTTCTCCATTACGCATTTTTTCATAAGTCAAGTAACGACCAAAACGATTAACGATCTCGTCTACATCGCGTTTGAGAATATCCAATTTATAAAATCTCCGTTCCAAGATACTCCCTTTACCGGCGGGTAAATAGAAATGCCATTCTTGCCCATCGGTAAGGATTGCCATTGGCACGCCGGCACGAAACGCATATTCAAACAGCTTGGAATCCGCGCCTTCTAAATTACTGATATTTTTTACTTCAATAATAACTGCTGGCTTGGAAGGTGGATGGCAGAGAGCATAGTCTACTATGATCGATTCTAAACGGTATTCTGGCCAAACAATGTTGGTGTCAAATATTGGCCAATTCAGAGCTTGTAACAATCGCATGACAATACCGCGCGAAACAGCAGCTTCATTTGAAAACTGTCCAGCACGGATAGCTCTTTGGATTTCTGTTATATGCTCGGTTAAGTCCATATGTGTCCCTTTTTATATTTTATTTTGATGCCCAACGTCAAAACTAACCGGCGGGCTACCGCCAATGAAACAGTGACGGACATTGACCGTCCGGTTGAGTGCCTTGTTATGTGGAGGCCTTATGCCTTATTTTGAATTTGAGGTTTTTTGTTCATGTGGTAGTGGTTTATGTAATCAAACGGACGTTAAAGGATTAAGACTATACGTCAAACCTTGTGAAATATGTATGTCCCAAAGATACGATGATGGATATGATAAAGGATACGACAAGGGACACGATACTGGTTACAGCGATTGTCAAAAGGATAGTTCCACATAACGCTCCGCATGACCTGTGCGGGCAGGAGGTAAAATGAAAAAACAAAAAGATATTCCGCATCAGGTCGATGCGGTTGTTATGCCAAAAATTGGTTATTGTCCTTTTTGTGGACTTGCTCAAATAAGAAAAGCGGATAAAGTAAAAATATTTGCCTGTAATACTACATCAGAACCAAAGATAATTAGACAAGGCCCTGCTTGCGCTAAAATTTGCTTCTTGAAAAGATGGCAGCAGGCAGCAATAGACCAATATCCACATCTTGAGGATATGAATATTGCATAACGTCAGAGCTAACCGGTGGCTGTAAGCCATCCGGTTGAGTGATTTGTTAGGAGGTTTTTATATTGTTTCTTCATAGCTGCATTTTTCACATTTTAATTAGCTTAAATGTTGGCTCATGGCAACGAGGACAGACATATTCTTTTTTAGGGGGAATTTTATGAAAGTCATTTATTTTCTTTTTCAGTTGTTCGTTCTCATCGGTAAGATTCTCAACTTATATTTTAAGATTTTCATTGTCAGATGTAAGTCGATTTATCTCCTTTTCCGCTGCCACCAATTGGTCTCTAAGATAGGCAAGATTCTTCTCCGTTATGACCGCCGATCCATGTTCAATAACAAGTTTACCAAGGAGGTCGGTTAATGCTGTTATCGGGTTCATATTATTTTTCTCCTAACGCCAAGGCTGACCGGTGCTCTTAGCATCCGGTCCAGCCGCTTGTTATCTGGAGGAATTATGATCTTTAGAATGTTTTTAACAGGTTTTTTGACTGCCCTCGGTGCTTTTCTTATATTCTTGATATTAGGATCGGTTATAAGTTTTTTTCTTCCATCTTTTACAGAGGCAGTTATCCCAGGGGCAATCGGCTGTAGCATAGGCACAGGATTTGTAAGCTTTTTTATTCCATTATTTTACAGATAACGAAAAGCTCACCGGGCGCCGGTTTTATTGGCGATCCGGTGGAGCGACTGGTTAGCACTTTCCCTGTAGAGTGTATTGTTTAGCTTTGACCCCAATGGTCTCAAGGGTTGAGACCTCACCCCCCTTTTCTTGTCCCTAGGGTTTTCTCCTTTTTGGCTTTTTATTATGACAGTGTTCACAAAGTAATATAAGATTTGAAAATTCGTGCGTCCCGCCTTTAGATCTAGGGTTAATATGATGAACATCAAATCGACTTATAGTATACATTCGTCCTTTTGTCTTTCTTGAACGTCTTTTGGGCCGCTCATGTTTTAAATATTTCGGAACACGCCCGCATTCGTGGCATTTTCCACCAGACTGCTCAATAACCATCTCCCGTCTCCATTGCCAATCTGGTGGGGGTCCACCGCCCGGCCAAAATGCACAAATATCATGTTCAATTTCGCTGTTTGATTTCTTTATACGATTATATTCCTGCTCATATATAGTTTTGATACGATCGTATTCCCTCATTTTATCTTGATAATCCTGTTTTGCATGGGAACTAAAAATCCGCGTAAAAAATCCTGGCTTCTCCGGTGGCTTTGGGGGATTTGGTAAAGGGAAAAGCCCCCTTCCAGATTTAATTCCCTCAAAACAGCTTCGACATATTCTACGGTTATCAAGAAGAGTGAATGGAGTTCCGGAAAAGTATTTCGAACACGCCGAGCAAATAATCATATCTCTGTTCCCCTGCGACGGGAAGTAGACAAGTTTAAGCTCAGGGGTCATTAAGCCCACACGCACGGGGGGCAGGTCTCAACATTCAACACGTGGCTAATCCTCTAACTTGCGAAACATTTTTCCGATACGCGCTCTGGATCTTGTCAACAGTTGAGATCTGACCCCTTGCTTCCTAACTCAGCATCTTCGATTTAACTGTCATATTGGTATGGCCGCAATATAGTGGCGTGTTCCGGCAGACGAATGTCGACGGCTGCAGCGTTCACATAACCTAATATCGCAAATGAGCGTCTAAAGAAGGCCAGAAACACCGAAGCCTTTAAATCTTCGGTAACACCAAACCTATAAAAAAACTGATCCGAAAGATCCATCTTTGAACGTTCGAGATTTGGGAACCCGCTTACGAGTGGTGCCAATTCTCTGGGAATCTCGTCATTTTCAATTTGGAGATTTGAGTACCAAAGAATGGCTATTCCCCCTTCCTTAGGAAGGATTTTCCCTGTATGCTTGTAGTACAGGGCCAAGAACAATTTCCTTCCAAAATTTGCAACCGCACGATTCACGAGTGGACCTTTGACGGAAACAAAAGCTAAGCCTCCTGGGGGCAATTTTCCAGGCGTCCGAATATTGTATTTTGAAAGAGCGTTCTGTACTTGATCAGCACTAGGTATCATTTCTTCCAATAGACCAGGATAGTTATCAGCAACAGCACGAAGGCGCTCGTCGAACTTTTTTTCCTCTTTTCCAGTTTTGGGTTCGGGGTAAAGGCGAGAAAGCACCCCGACCACCTGCTCGTCATGCCGGGATGCTTTATTGCATGGCTGGCACGCCGGAAATTCATACCCCACGGGCCACTGTCGATTATCGAATAACACCCGAGCTGGAATATGGTCAATTTCGGTCGATGGCGTATAGCCACCACAAAAACAACAAAAAGGATTATTTTCTAGGAACTGTTTTTTGTGTTGTCTTCTTGTGCCCATTGTCTAGATATGGTTCTTATTAAGTGCTAACGGCGGAGTTGAGCGGAGTCCACGTAGCGCAGAGCCGCTGTAGGCGGATCGGAGTGAAGTGGACTTCCGCTCGAACGATTTGTTAGCGCCGTGCGAGTCAGCGCACGGCGCTAACGACTAAGGTGAGCCGTCGCGCTACGGCGAATCCAGGTCAACGGCGTTACTCGCGGTCGGCTCCAGTGCCTTGTTGGAACCTGGGTTTGGCACTTATTGGTTTATGTGTTTGGTCTTTCGTAATTCTTTCCTTTGTGTCTTTCATCCATATAAATCCCTCTCCCCATGGGAAGAGGGCAGAGCCTGCCCCGTACTCGATACGGGGGTGAGGGGGTAAATGGTTCGGCTACTAAATATCCTCAAGGCTACTTCACGTGCCGCCGAGACAACGCCCGTTGGTTATTTCTTTAATCATTTATTTT
>JAGXTA010000137.1 GCA_018333535.1 Deltaproteobacteria bacterium
TTATCTACAAGAAGCGCATCATAATCATGCAATTTATCATAGAATCTCTCCGGACCTCCGCTGATTCTAATACTTTTTACCAACTCAGCAACCAGATCTTCAGCATCTAAACGAATCACTCTTACACCTTTCATTCTCGAAAGATAGTCCTCTATTCCTCTCAGGATTGTGGTTTTACCTGACCGCGACGGACCATATAGGAAAATAGGATTTCTTCGATTCGCCCATTGTCGATAATACGATTCGATCTCCTTAATAATATTGTGATGATCTATAGAAATTCCCATTTCATTCAAATAATCGGAAGCCCAACGCAAACAAAAGGTGCCGGAAACAGGCTTCTTTCTCTTTCCCAAAACAACTTCTCCTATTTCGATTGAATTTAATTTTATCGACTATCTCCCGAAAAGTAAATTCATAATTCTCAATCTAACAGCATATTTCCATCCTTCATTAATTGTAAGGTTCTTCCATCCGGAAAAAGAAAAACAACGGTGGGGTTTTCAAAAACAAAATCGATATGCAATGGAACCGATACTTTTCCACCGAAAGTGCTATTGTCTCCTATGGCAACATGTATCGTTCCTAAAACCTTTTCTAACTCAAGGAGTGTTGTTCCTGATTTTGCTTTATCATTCGTTCCTATTCCAAACTCTGCAATATTTCCGGCAAGGGGGTATAAAAAAGCAATAATTTTCTTCAACCTTCCTTTTATTGGTGGGCTTCAATGTCTTGAAAAGGCAAAAAACTATGCAACTAAACAACGGAGTCGCGTGCCTAATTCTTTGAGACCGATAAATTCGACCTTCAGCTTGTCGAAGCCCCGTATATAACTCTGGTCAACATCCTGACAGACAACCCAATTAGGTCCTTCTGAGTAATGGTTTCGGAAGGCCCTGAGGTTCTTAAGTTCAAACTGTTCTGCCTTCCATTTACATTCAATAGCGATGGGCTTTCGTCCTCGAAGGGCTAAGATAAAATCGATCTCGTGTCCTCTTTTGTCGCGCCAGTAACGAACAATCGGGGATTGAAGGTGGCTCTGTATTTCGTTTAATATCCAATGTTCCCAGAGATGTCCGAGATCGTCCTCTCTCAACTGATGCCAACCCCGAAAATAACATACGAACCCCGTATCAAAGCTATAGATTTTAGGCGCAGAAACAATTTCTGCAGAACGACGTGTCGAGAAGGGGCGAACGACATGGATGACCCAGGTAGCTCCTAATACTGCCAAATAGTTGCTGATGGTTGAACGACTCACTTCACACGGTCCAGCAAACCGTGTGGCCTCAAAGAGTCCTCCACTTTGAATGAAAAGTAATTCCATAAACCTTTGGAAAGAATATCGTCGTTCCAACCTAAACAGCGTTTGGATGTCTTTTGCCCAATACGAATCGATCCACTCTTGAAAATCACGTTCGGGAAAATCTGTACTGAGATAAAAAGGAGGTAGCCCTCCACGGAGAAATCGATGGAGCAGATCCGGGTTGCCAAAGTCAATCAGATCCTGGGATATCATCGGTGTGAGCCAAATAAGGACTTTTCTTCCCGTTAGGGTATCCCGGAAGCGGGAGGATGCTTGAAGCGTTGATGATCCTGTCGCAATGAGCTTAATCGAAGGGAAATGGTCTGCGGCTATCTTTAACATCTCTGACGGATTGGAGAGTCGGTGAATTTCATCCAGTACAACCTTCCTATTTTTGAGCTTGGACAGAAAATCTTCAGGGCTTTCCATCTGCCTGCGAACCCTTGGAAGCTCGCAATCGAAATATTCAATGTCGGGAATGCTCTGGCAGAGGAAAGTTTTTCCCACCCGACGCACCCCGGAAAGCCAGAGGACGGATTTACGTGACCATGCCGTTTTTAACAATTCAAGCCAGAATGTCCTGTGTACCATATGCAGTCTTTTTAGCATATAGTGTCACTAAATGCAAATATATTAGCATTGAGAAAGGAGGGTACATCTTAAATCAGTAGGAGCAGGAGCGTTCTTTTTTTTCTAAAAAGCCAGGATGAAAATAGCGAAATAGAAAACAACGTCCCGCCCCTATACGTTTCCATCGGCACAATGTCGACTTCAAGTCGAACAGATTTTGGAACCCCTCGTCTTCAAGGCGAGGGAGGATTCAGTTCATTATTACGAAAGGTCAATTCTTTTAAGTTCAATTTTATTATCATCATTTGTGCCGACACCTAATCTTGCAGCATGGTGGATGTGGCCTGCCCTGCTTGTAACTTCTCGAAGACCTTTTTCGGCTCGTGCATTGTTAAGGAGTTTCAAGGCTATATGGTCTACCGCTACAGAATCTTTGCCGATGATTAAACGGTTACCAGCCCACTGTGGTAATCCTAACGGCCCTTTATCGAGAATGCACAAGAGGCAGTCACCAATGATTAACCTCGTCTTTTCTCTTATAACAGGATTAGCATTCAATTCAGCTATTTGAGCGGCCGCGTCTTTTTTATGCATTGCCCAGGTAAGGCTTCGATCTTCCATATGTGTTTTCCAAAAAAGAGGAATATATCCATAGGCATTCTTTAAGGAAAAACTTAAACCAGAAATTATATGATCCTTCAATACGGGCACATTAATGATGTATTTGCATAATTGAGTGATGATCTTGGTTAAAGGGACTTTCTTCCCTTGACTTTCGATAGAGGCCCTTGCCCGATTATCAAAATCCAATTGATTGGTTCCCATATATTGAACATCGTACTTGATGCTATCCCAATATCTGTGTTTTTTCATATTCTCTTCACGGTGATCAAAAATGAGGATGTTCGTTTCTTTTATGCCTATTCCTATTAACCCATCAATAATAACAGAAATTAACTCCGGTCTGGAAGGACAATATCCTGTACTGTTAATCTTTATTCCCACCGTATCTTTGGATTGTAATTGAGGGAGACATTTAGACCAGGCTTCAGGAAGGGTCTTTTCACCGGTGAATTCGATAAGTGCTTTTTCCAACATCAATTTAATTGCATTTAAATTCACATCTGAAAGACCTTTTGTAACTTGAATATGGGAAACTATAATGACAGAACTTTTTTCTTCCATGCCGTATAAAAGAGGAGAAGACCCCATAAGAGGGCTGGTAAAAGAGCCTACTGCAATTTTTGTGGATGTTTTTAAAAATTCCCTTCGAGTTATTTTCATATCGCCCCCCCTTTTTTGATTTGAAAGATTTTGGGTTAGGTTACAGGTTTTTTAGTGTTATCAATTAGTGGGCTGTTGCCCAAACCGATTTCATGCTTCGACAAGCTCAGCATGAGCGGAAAACTCAAATGCTTTCAACATATCACCGTTCGCCCTGAGCCTGTCGAAGGGCAAACGATTGGTTTGGGCAACAGCCCGTTAGCTTCTGTAACCGAAATTTATAAAAGCAAAGTGAGGTTAATAGATTAAAAAACGTTTGGATTATCCTACACCGAAATTGGGAGCTATTCTATAGGCACTTTTAACCGTTGTCAAAGGAAAAAAGATCATAAATAGGGTGGCCTCAACAGAAGATTGCTTGACATAAAAGATTGCGTTCTTGACAAACGATTACGCATGTAGTAGATTGTAAACATGGAGATCGTTTTTGATGCCTCAACGCTTATTCTCCTCGCCAAAATAGAATTGTTAAGAAAAATAGCAGGGGAAGTAAAAATCATTGTCCCAGAAAAAGTCAAAGCGGAATGCCTCTCAAAGGAAGGCATAGATTCTCTTTTGATCACGACCCTTATCAAAGAAAAAAAGATTGAAGTAAAAAAGGCGGGGAATTTAGAGGCAATTAAAAAGATCCAAAGAGACTTTAGAATAGAGGCTGGAGAAGCTGAATCTCTCTGGTTAGCCAGAAGTCTCAACTGTCCGATAGCTGTGGATGATGGCCCGACGATAAAAGCATGTAAAGTTATCGGCCAGAGATTTACAACTGCAATCCACTTTCTTTTTAATCTGGTCTCTCAGAATAGATTGGAACTTCCAATGGCTATTGAAAAACTTGAAAAACTATCCCATTATGGCCGATACAGTAAAAAAATAATCGAGGATGCTGCGAAACGTCTTAAAGGAGGAAATGGATGAGTGTGATAAGCCTGAGATTGAAGGATAGAGATTTGGAGAGGCTTGATGAATTCTCAAGACTGGAACGAAAGGACAGATCAACTGCGGCTCGTGAGCTTCTTGATTATGGCTGGGAGTTTCTAATGCTCAAGCATTACAAGGGGGGAAAGCTTTCCCTGGAAGGTCTGGCAAAAAAGCTTGATATATCGATAAGTGAAGCCATAGACCTTCTTGCCGAGATTGGTACAGAAGCCCCCATAGAGTTTGAAGACTACTTAGAGGGTTTTAAGGTGTTTAAAAACAAATAAAGAACTCCCATGCACGGTTTTCAGTTCCTGGATTAACGGCAATATTCAAAAAGGCTGGCCATGGCACGAACGGTCCGGTGGATCTCATGAAAGGTTGGCCATCCTTCTTCTTCAAGAGGCAATCGTGTGGCTTCCCTGACACTTTCCGGTCCGATTAACCAGAAGAGGATCGGTTTCCTCGGCCCTTTCACGCCTGATAGAATCTCCTTTGCGTCGAGAAGCCATATCCCGTGTCCGGCATAGATGTGAACGATGATTCCATCGACTTCAGGATCTTCGTGGAGAGCTGAAATGGCTTGTTTGTAAGCAAGGGCAGGCCCATTTTTTTCTATTGCTGGCCAGTAATCCACAGGGTTTTTGACAGGCATCCAGTCAGGAGAGAGTTCTTCCAATTGCTTCTGGGTTTGAGGGGATAGGTGTGCCAGGGTCAGGCCATATTTTTCCATATGGTCTGTGGTCACAATTCCCGAGGCGCCGCTATAAGTCAGTATGGCGATCCTTGGCTTCCCCGCAGGGGATCGCTGGAAATGGAAATCTTTTTCAAGGGTTCTCGCTATGTCCATCATCTCAAAAAAATCCTCAGCCTCAATGACACGGGCCTGCCTGAGGATCCCCCTGATCAATGCGTAGTTGCCGGCCAGGGAGGCCGTATGGCTGAACGATGCCTTTGCTCCGGAGGGTGTCTTTCCGCCCTTGAGCACCACGATGGGCTTATCCGATGAGGCCGCAAGTTCAAAGAAGCGGCGTCCGTTGGTAAAGGATTCGAGGTATAGACAGACGACTTTGGTGGCGGGATCCTTCAGGAGATACTCCAGAATTTCATTCTCACTCACATCGCATTTGTTGCCAATGGAACAGACCTTTGCCAGGCCGAGAGTCTTGTTACCCATAAGGGTGATGATGAATCCCCCGGATAAGAGCCCGCTCTGAACCATGAGCGAGATATGACCCGGGCGGATTGCCTCCTGCATATCTTTAGGAATGACGAAAGAGAAGATGTAGGGTTTTGCCGTGTCAATCAGGCCCATACAGTTGGGTCCCCATATCCGGATCCCTCCCTTTCTGGCGATGGCAAGGCATTGGTCCTGGAGCGCCTTTCCCTCAGGACCCACTTCTGCAAACCCCCCCGATTCAATGATGACCCCTCGAGCATCTTTCATCGCACAGTCTTCCAGGACTTGAGGAACTGCTCTGGCCGGGACAAAGATGATACAGAGATCGAGGGGACCGTCGATCTCCGATACACGGGGATAACATTTCAATCCAAGAATCTCATCATATTTGGGATTGACAGGATAGATGGGGCCTTTATAGCCGAGGGTGAGATTGGTGAGCAGATTTCGGCCCCCGCTAAAGGGTTCGGAGGTGGCGCCTACCACTGCGATTCCATTGGGTTCAAAGAAGAAGTTCATAAATGAGAAATTGAACAAAGTGACTAAAGTGACTAAAGTGCCTAAAAGTGGATGATCTAACTTTTATCCCAATAGATCGTTTAGGGCATTTTAGGCCTCTCTTTTAACTTGAAACTCGAAACTCGAAACTTTTTAACTTATTCTATTGACTTAGGTCAAGGAAGTCTTTTGTTATCAAGGCTATATTGATATCAAAAGAAGAAAAAAAGAAGGGAATTGGGGCATGGGCATATGGTAAAAAAAGGTAAGATCTCAGGAAAAGAGAAGGCGGATATTCGGATTTTGATGAAATTTGTTGAAATTTTTTGCAAGGAGAATCACAATGGCGAGAGAGATCCTTTCTCTTTCAGATTATACGATATCAAAGAGATCGAGAAGAGAGAGATATCGCTTTGTCCTGATTGCACAAAGCTCCTTACCTACGGCCTGACCATGAGGCTGAAATGCCCCCATGACCCCAAACCCATGTGTAAGAAATGCGAAACCCAGTGTTACAAAGGAGATTATAAGGAAAAAATCCGGGAGATTATGAAATTTTCCGGAATGTACATGATCAAACATGGCAGGGTGGATATGCTGTATCATTATTTAAGATGATCCCCTCAAAGGATGAGGAATGGGGAGATAGGGTGATGGGGGGATTGGGAGACCGAAAAAAGGGTAATTCCAACAATTTTTAAGAAATTGATCTAAATCAAGGTAAAGTATTTTGAGATCGATTACATTAGAATCAAAGGAGGAAGGATCATGACTGCTAAAGATGAAAGGGCCGAAAAAAAAGAAATAACTTGTTTCATCTGTCATAAAACAGAGCACGAAGGTGTTTTGCTTTCGTGTAGGAAGGGAAGGCAGGACCTTTGGGTATGTACCCGCTGCCTTCCCATGTTGATCCATGGGGGTTAGATGAGATCGTTAGGAGACAAAAGAGAAAAAATCAACCCATTCGACTCCCCGGTCTGACCCTTCGATTTCGCTCAGGACAGGCACCCGGGGTATGCTCAGGGTTGATACTGAGCGGCGCTTTTCCCTCGACTATGCTCGGGATGGTGAGCTTGTCGAACCATTACCCCGATTTAAAAATCGGGGTTTGGCGCCGTCGAACGTATCAAAAAATAAACTAACTAAAATTCTTGGAGAAATTCAATGGATAAATACGCAAAAGCCTTTGTTAAAGCGAGTCTGATCTATTTTGGGATCGGGGCGATCACGGGGGTATGTATGGTCTTGTGGCCTGATACACGGTTTACTGTCGCAAGGGTCCACACGCATATTAATCTGTTGGGGTTTATGGCGATGATGGTCTATGGCGTTGGGTATCATATCCTACCGCGCTTCATGGGAAGACCCGTCTATAGCCATCGTCTGGGAAATATTCAGGTATGGCTTGCCAATATTACCCTCATCGGTCTTTCAATTTCCTGGATATTTGAAGCCACACGGGGTGGGTTCTGGCATACGCTGGTCATTTTATTTGGAATCGGGCAGGGAGTTTCGATATTTCTTTTTATCATTAATTTATGGAAGAGCATGCATCCAGTAAAAAGTTCGGAGTAATGAGTTCGGAGTTCGGAGAAATTAAAGATACTCCCAACTCAAAACTAAATGATGGAGGTAAAACATGGTTGAGAGAAAATTCAATAAGGATATGGTGATTGGAGAGGTTTTGAAGGCCAATCCAGAAGCCATCAAGGTGATCCAAAAATATTTCGGTCAGGGTTGTTTTACCTGCCCGGGGATGAATATGGAATCCATCTCTTTCGGGGCTATGATGCATAACATCGATCCCGAAGTGATTGTGAAAGAGTTGAATGAAATAGAATGAGAATGGTTAGAGGAGCGCCCCGCAGGGCAGAGCTTAAGGTTTGAGGCTAAAAGATTTTGCCCCTGCGGCAGGAACCTTAAGCGACAGCGATCCTCATACGGAGGTTTTTAAATATGGAACCAATTCATCTTTATGAAAAGGCGGAGTTTTCCAAAGATAATTTTGTGCCCAAACAGATCCATATCGGGGATGCCGGTGCAGCGGTGCTGATCTGTTTTGAACCGGGTCAGACTATGCCGTCTCATCCCCATCCCGGCGCTTTGGAAGTGATCCTCTACGGCGTGGAAGGGGAGGGGACTTTGGCGATCGGAGATGAGGAAAAACCCTTTAAGAAGGGGGACCTCGTCTTCTGTAAGGGGGAGGTTCCCATCGGCCCCAAAAATACAAGTCAGGGGAGGTTTGTCGTTCTGGTCATTCTTGTTTTAAAACAGTTGGTCTCTAAAGGTTGAGCTTTTCATAAAGAAGGCCGTATCTCACCCCGTGGCCGCTGACCAACAGGAATGAACAATCGAACTTCTCCATGATGAGATAGAGAATCGTCCCGCCTGCCAGGATGACATCCACCCGGGAGGGTGGTAGCCCCTTTATCTCTTTTCTTTCTTCGATGGTCTTCGAACAGTAAAGAGACAACTGGTTTCTGAGGGCCTCTCTTGTCAAGACGAATCGGTGGATCCTTTCGATCATAAATTTTTCCAAACCCTGTTCCACAGAGGCTAAAGCTGTTCCTGTACCTCCGATCGATACCATGGAAAGGGGATTTTTCAAAATGGGAAAATCTGGCAGTTGTTTCCGTATCTCCTCGACCATTGTCCTGTATTCTTCCTCTTTCACCGGATCAGAGAGGAGAAGCCTTTCGGTAAATCGAACAATTCCGAGAGGAAGACTCACCCACCGGATGATTTCATCGCCTTTCCCAAGAATGAGCTCCGTACTTCCACCTCCCACATCCACGACCAGAAGGTTTTTATTTGACTTTGCCACATCCCTGGCCACGGATAAAAAGGAGAGCTGGGCCTCTTCCTCGCCGGAAATGACATCGATGGAAAGGTCAAATTTCTCTTTGACCCTTTGGAGGAAAAGGGCAGAGTTTTTAGCCTCTCTCAGAGCGCTCGTCCCAATGACGAAGGTTTTTTGAACCTTCATCTCCTGACACCGTTTCAAATATCGCTCCAATGTTTGGAATCCCCTCTTTATTGCCCCTTCGGAGAGCATCCCGTTTTTCTGAACACCCTCACCCAATCGAACGATGGTCTCCGTATCAAAAAGCGTTTTTAACTTTCCCTGGCGCACCTCCGCGATAAGCAAAAGGATGGTGTTTGTTCCGATGTCAATGGAGGCCACCCTTTCAGGAGAAGTAGGGGCGGATTTCACGGCAGAGCACCTCAGGGGTGATGTTGGATGTGAGTTCGGATTGGAGGACTTCGAAGGAGGTCCAATCGTTCATGTAATAGGGTTGAATGGGGGTTCTGGAGATGATCCGGATGAGAAGCTGGTGAGAGGTTTCCCCGGAGATGGAGTAGATGGCAAAATTGAAGCTATTGAAGTCTTTATCGTAGTAATACCTCAGGGTGGAGACAATTCCTCTGGCCAGGGACGAGATATCCGCTTTGCCCAGAGTGGTCATTGATCCATGGTCTTCCACCACACCGCAGACTTCGTTGAATCCAATGGGGGCAAAGGGAACGAACCAGTGGACACTTCCGGAAGTAGCAATGGACCTTTCTCCCAGTCCCTCTTCCATCCGGATAAGATCTTTCCAGTAAAGAGACTTATTTCTCTCGTAATAGGAAGAACCGGCATCGATCAACCATTCCATCTCATTGGTCGGAATGGGATCGCCGATGACCTGAAGATGGGGATGGAGAATACTGCTTCCCCCAGGAAGGAGAAAATTTTGGCTGATCTGCCAGAAGCGGGCATTGGGATCGTAGGAGATCGTCTTCCGGATGATTTCAACGGCTACTGAAAATCCCTCTTCATAGATCTCAGGTGTAAATTCATGGAGGTTGAGGAAATGTTCCTTACAGAGGACGACCACGCTTCCATAAGTCCCTGCCGGAAAGAGGTTCGGAAAACCGACTGCGTCCCCGACAGAAATTCTTCCTTCCGGAATGATCTCTTTCAAAAATTGAGGTGTTTTCAGGAGGACATTCTCCGGACAGAAGATGCAACCCTTCGATTCCTCAATGAGCTGAGAAAAATCAAACTTCCCTTTTGAAGGGAGTGACCAGGTGATGATCCGGCTTTTTCTTTTCGTCAAGGGATCGATTCGGACTTCTGTGGGGACGGAGACCGGTTCAAACCCATTGAGGGGTGAAAGGAGATCGGATTGGAGATGGTATCGCTCAAATTTAATTTTCATTTTTTACGAATTTCACGAATGTCAGCGAATGAAACGAATTCCCCTTCCATTCGTGAAATTCGTTGTAATTCGTGTCATTCGTGACTTTTACTTATTCTCCGCAATAAATCTACGGATCGATCGATCGTAAGTTCTCTCCCCTTCGGAAGTGAATAAACAACCGGGAAGTTGTTTCATTCTCCAGTGATAGGTAATACATTCACAGCACCTTCCCTTCCGTTCACAGGGTTCGTAGGTGCAGGTGCACCGGGATGTGTTCTGTTCTATATGACATTCCATCATATCAACTTCTCTCCTTTAAAGTTATGAGTTCGGAGTTCGCCTGCCTGCACGAAGCGTTTCGGCGAAGGCAGGTAGTTCGGAGTAAAATAACTAAAATCTCCGGGCTCCGAACCAAAAACTAGAGTTCCTCAAGGACGGCGGCGGTCAGAAGCGGAAACATCAATTCATGATGGCCGATCAGGGTGTATCCCTTTCCCCCCTTCAATGTCGGCCTCTTGACCACATTGAGAGAAGGCCTGTAGTGGTGAATAAAGTCCATATTCACCGTGGTGAGGTTGACGAGGGGATGGCCCAGATTCCTTGCAAGGGCAAGGGCTTTTAAAAAGACCTCGGGCAGGATGACAGCCGAACCAAGATTAATGAAAACCCCTTTCTCTAATTGAGAGACAAGGGAGGCAAAGGCATGGAAATCCTGGAGGCTCCCCTTTCCAATGGCTGAACCATCTGCAGAGGGCCCCATATGATTAATGTCCGTTCCAATAGCGATATGAACGGTGATTGGAACTCCCAATCTCTGACCGGCCGCCAGCAGTGAGAGATGCTTATAAGGAAAATTTCCGGACTGGATTTTTCGGCCGATCGATTCTCCAATGCCCCATCCTTTTTGAACTCCGTCCCGGATGGCGTGGTTGATGGTCTCGTGGGTCTCTTTGACCATCCCGAAGGTTCCATTGGAGAGCTCTTCATCGACCTCCTCAGAGGTGTGGCCGGCCATGGCAATCTCCGCATCATGGACCAGACAGGCGCCATTCATCGCAATCCCTTTTAATACGCCTTTTTCCATCCAGTCGATGAGGATGGGATTGAGCCCAACCTTGATAGGATGGGCCCCCATTCCCAGAAGAACCATTTTCTTTTGGAGGACGGCCTTTGCAATTCGTTCCACCACCTCTCTGAACTCTTTTCCAGCGAGAATTCCGGGAAGGGAGTTGAGAAAGTCAGTCAGCATCCCTCCGTTCCTCCAGGGTTTGGCAAAGAGCGTTTTCCCGATCTTATGTCTCTTTCGTTTCAGGGAGGTGAATGTGACCCGGTTAAGATCCAGAGGCTTTTTTTTATGTTTCATCATCACCCTCTCAAAACCTTATTGTCTCACTCGGGGAGGAAAACCCTCGCCGCCAGGCGAAGACTTCAGTATGCACACTGTGTGCAGGTCGCTTCGACTCGCAACCGAGTTTTGCGGGCTTTCCCTCGTGAGGATTTCTGTGCTGATACATATTTTCTTTAGCCGAATTTAGTCGGTAATAAATCCACCAGCTTGTAGCCGGTGGTAGTTCAATTATCGGGAACCATCCCCACCGTAGATGGCAGGATTATTCAGAAAGAGATAGTGTTCCACCAGTTCGCAGAGGATATGTCCGATGAGGATGTGAACCTCCTGAATGCGGGGCGTGCTGGAGGATGGGACAACGAGGGAGACCTCGGCGATCTTTACCAGGGAGCCGCCATCGTTTCCGGTCAGGGCGATTGTCTTCATCCCCATCTCTTTGGCCACTTCGAATGCTTTGATGATATTGGGCGAGGTCCCGCTGGCGCTGATGCCGATGGCGACATCCCCTTCTTTGCCGAGGGCCTTGAGTTGTTTAGCAAAGACCTCGCTAAAAGAGAAGTCATTCGAAATGCTGGTGAGGATAGAGGTGTCGGTGGTCAGAGCGATCGCAGGAAGGGGGGGGCGATCCATAATATAGCGGTTGACAAATTCTGCGGCGAGATGCTGGGCGTCAGCCGCGCTTCCTCCATTTCCGAAGAAGAAGAGTTTATTGCCCGCCTCGAAACAATGGGAGATCAGCTTGATCACATCGAGGAGCCTGGAGAGGTTCTCCTTCAGAAAACGGTTTTTGACCTCGGCGCTTTCCTTGAATCGCTTCTGGATGATATTT
Organism: Deltaproteobacteria bacterium; assembly: GCA_018333535.1. Taxonomy (GTDB): domain Bacteria; phylum Desulfobacterota; class BSN033; order BSN033; family UBA1163; genus RBG-16-49-23. The sequence continues at coordinate 12,115 of JAGXTA010000137.1, forward strand.
TCCATGGTGTCAAAATATTATACTTCCCGCCCCTTCCTGTCAAGGACGGTTTTTACTATGAACGAATTACTCGAATGATAACGAATCATACCGAACAATACCGATTCATTTAACTTTTGTTTTATTCGATGCCATTCGTTTTATTCGGATTTATTGTCTTGGCGTTTTCCAGCGGCGGTTGAGCCATGACCACTGGCCGGGATACTGCCTCACCGTATCTTCAATCACCTTGGTAAATTTTACAGTCAACGTTTCTATATCTTTCTCTAAGTGGGCTGTTTTCTCTATGGCGATGGGAGGGCCAATGACAAGTTTCTTCGGGGTTCCATTTTCTCTCAGGATGAACATCGGTAAAATCGGGGCGCCCGTCTTCAGGGAAAGAATGGCCGGACCCGTCGGGGTGAAGGCGACCTGTCCGAAAAAGGGAATGGGGATGCCTCCACGCCTCTGTTGTTCATCCGCGATGAGATAGAGGATCTCATTCCGGCGGAGGCAATTCAAGGATTTTTTAAGGGATGAGGTGATGGGTTTTAGGGGAAATGGGTTCTGGCCCAGCCTTCGTTGATAATCTCCCAGCCTCTTCCAGAGCTTTGGGTAATTGCCTTCATTAAAGATCAAATTAAACCGGTATCCCTCCAGAGAGAGCCTTGTCCCAACTAATGTGAAAGGCCCTAAATGGGCGCCCAGGGCTATGACCCCCTTTTTCAGAGCGAGGGCGGATTTTAGATATTCCTCTCCCTCAATATCGATTTTAAGAAGAAATTGCTCAAAAGGATGGAGATAGGCATAAACCGATTCCAAAGGGGTTAGTGTAAAATTGAAAAAGACTTCCCTGGCAAGCTTTATAATCTCCTCAGAATCCTTTTCTTTTCCAAAGGCAAGGGTGAGATTTTGAATCACCCTCTCTCTGTACTTTTTAATCAGGTAATAAACAGTGGTTCCCAGGAACTTTGAGATAGGGATCAAAGCATTGGAAGATAAAAGACGAAGGGGGATAATCATGCAGGTGGCGAGACCATTAATCAGGACATCTCCCACACGATGCCACAATTTTGAACCTCTCTTTTTCATGGGATGCTTTGACGGGATCTGATTTCAAATTCTCATCAACGATAGAAGATTTCAGTTAGAATTTCAATAGATTTACATCAACTCGTTTTGGATCTGCTCTCGATAGCACTGATCCTGAGGATCCATTTGATTATTGTCCATTTCTATCCCAGAATAATACCGTATGAAAAGAGAGCCTATGTTTGGATCGAGAGTTGAAAAGAGGTTAAGTAGCTTTTTCATTTTGCCCCAACGCATCGCTTCTTCGGGTAGGTCATCCCTTGCCTTTTTCGTCTGTGCGCTGGCAATGGTTCTGATTTACCGGATTCATCTCACCTGGGCTCTTTTCACCCGTTCGATCAGACCCTTCGATTTTGATCCCTCCCTCCATCCCATATGGTTTATGGTGAAATATTTGTCTTATGATCTTGTCCTCGTTTTTTCCTGTTTCTTCCTTTCATGGGTGCTTTCTCATGTTTCCATCCCCGTGAAAAACAGACAAATCCGAATCTTCATTACCATTTCAGGGTTCATTCTTTACCATCTCTTTCTCATTTCTCTCTTTCTCATCCATGGCGGTCATACACGCCTTCTCTTCGAGGCTCAGACAGGACTGAGCTATTTCGTGATCCTGGAGCTTTTTCTCAATGTCCCATTCATTGAACTCATTAAATTCGTTGACTGGAAGGATGGATTATTCTTGCTGATGCCCATCGGACTTTTCTGGGGGATCTTGCTCCTGCCGCCTGTCATTAAAGTTCGAATATTAAAGGTCTCGATTGGGGTCCTCGTTATTCTCTCAACATTTTCAATCATCGGATCTGGTTTTAAAAGCCCTCCTCTTCCCGCCGAGATTCGCCTGAACCCGGCCCTCTTTTTTCTTTCCGATCTTGTGGAGCAGGGGGTTTTTAAGATTTCTCCTGAGGATAGATATGTCAAAATCGCCAGGGAAGGCAGTCCGGGCATCCAGCCCGGCGGGCTGGATTATCGGAATCAGGCGAAATCGCTAAAATTCCTTCCCCCTCCGAAAGATCATCCGTGGAATATCGTCTTCTTCATCATGGAGTCCGTGGGCAGCCAGTATATCTTTGATACGGAGCGTGGCCATCCTATGCCCATGCCCTTTCTGCATGGATTGACAAAAGAGAGCTGGCATTTTAAAAAGCACCATACCTCATCGAACATCACCACCAAGGCTGTTTTCTCTTTGCTCAGCGGGCTTTATGATTTTTTCCATCAGGAGACCTTTGGAATCCGCCCGGATGCAAGCGTCCCATCCCTCCACAACTATCTACCGAAAGGTTATGAGAGTTTTCTGGTCACCCCTTCTCCCATCCAGTGGTATTTCCCAACGGCCTTTGTAAAGAATAGTGGGTTGACGGAGATGCATCACTTCGAAAACTTAAACCTTAAGGCAAGGGAGGAACAACACTCCTTCGGCCGTTATATCGGGAGGGATGAGGTTCAGACCATCGACTTTTTCAACCGGAGAATCCGGCAGGCAAAGGAGCCTTTTTTAGGGATCTATCTCAGTTTTACCGCTCATCTCCCTTATTTTGATTACGGTCCGGATTACCGCATCATCCAGCCGGATGAGCGCATGATCAGCCGTTATTACAATAACCTCAACCTCCTGGACAATATGCTAAAACGTGTCTATGAAAATCTAAAAAAAGAGGGGTTGCTGGAGCGAACGATCTTCGTCATCGTGGGAGACCATGGGCAAGCCTTCGGTCAGCACCACTCCGATAATTATATGCACCACCGGTACAGTTATAATGAAAATCTGGAAACGCCAGTGATCATCCATCAGCCCGCCCTTTTTAAGCCGAGAACCGTTGAGGTTCCGACAAGCCATGTGGATCTCCTGCCCACCCTTTTAGATGCGATGAGAATTCCCTATTCTCCTGAGCTCCTGGACGGGGAATCCCTGTTCCATCATCGATTAAGCCGAAAATATATCTTCGTTTACGGATATGAAGGGACGATCTCATCGCTGGACAACCGGTTTATCAAGGTCCAGTATTCTTTCAAGAAGAAGAGATGCTGGGTTTTCGATTTGAAGGCAGACCCGGAGGAGAAGCGCCCCCTTGACTGCTCCTCCTACAGAGGCCAGTTGGATGCCCTCCGGAGATTTACGGGTTTTCACGATGCCAGCCTTGTCAGGTATAATGAGTCAATGAAGGAGAAGAAAAAGATATCCCGGACGCCGCCACCTCGATTAGTAAAGGGGAAATAAAAGCTAAAAGTTTGATCCCCAAAATATCCGAATACTAAAAAAGGACGAAGGAAGATTAGATTCATAAAAATCTTTATTGCTAATTCCCCAAAAGTATTGATTGAACAATTTCTGCAAAATGTGTATATTCCAATCAGTAATCGGCAGCATAAAGAGTGCTTTGTGCCTGAAATGGTTAGAATAAACAAAAAGGCCAACGTAATCTAGTAGATGTGTTAAATGTCCAGTTGATCGCTGGCGTTGGGCATAAAGATCCTTCAAAATGGCAATTGAATAGCCTATATAAATAATGGTAAATTGTATTTCCATGCAGAATAAGAAGAAAGACGAACATAAAGTCGTACGATTTATTGATTTATTCTGCGGCATTGGCGGCTTTAGGATTGCCGCTGAACAGGCAGCTAAGGAATTTGCCGTTTCAGTCAAGTGCGTCTTCTCATGCGATATTGACAGGGAATGTCAAAAAGCTTATGCGGAGAATTTTGGCGAAACGCCTGTCGGAGACATTACTGCGATCAAAGCCGAGAGTATTCCTGACCATGATCTGCTTCTTGCAGGCTTCCCATGCCAGCCGTTTAGTATAATTGGGCAAAGAAAAGGATTTGAAGACACCCGCGGCACTCTTTTCTTTGACATTGCCCGTATTCTCCAGGCGAAAAAGCCCGCAGCATTTCTGCTGGAAAATGTTAAATTGTTGGCAGGTCATAATAATGGTAAAACTCTTAAGCGCATCATGTCCGCTTTGGGAGAATTAGGCTATTACTCATATTTTCGCATTTTAAATGCTTTGGATTTCGGACTGCCGCAAAAAAGAGAACGCATCTTTATTGTGGGGTTTAAAAAACCTTGTTCCTTTGATTGGCCAAAAGGCAGCATACCCATGACGCCCTTGAAGGAGATTTTGGAAGACAATGCACCCGACCAATATTATGCTTCTGAGCACATTCGAAATAATCGACTGAAGAAGCATAGGCCTACAGTAGACCCGACAATATGGCACGAAAACAAGGCCGGTCACATTAGCGCATATCCATTTTCATGCGCCTTGCGAGCGGGGGCTTCATACAATTATTTATTGGTTAACGGCGAAAGGAGGCTTACGCCTCGTGAAATGTTGCGCCTGCAAGGATTCCAAGATAGCTTTAAAATTGTATGCAATTATAGTCAAACTCGGAAACAAGCGGGCAACAGCCTTCCCATCCCTGTAGCTAAAGCGGTTCTTAAGAATTTGTTTATTGCTCAGGGATGGCACGACGGCAATATTGAAAATGATTTCAATCTCCAGTATCAAATAGTTGACGGTCAAATGATGATTTTTGAAAAAGGGTCTAAATATGCCAGAAAGGCCAAGATTAAGAACCGTAGAAAAATACAAGCCGCCTCATCCGTTAAATAAATTTCCCAAACATTTTGCTTTCAATTTGGGGCGTGAGCTTGTTTACCTATTAGCATCGCGAGGAACTCCAAGGCTGGAGGGTCCGGATTGGGAGGAAATATTTGCGCGACTTGTTGGAGCGCAATGGAAACCTTCAAATGTCGGTTTAGATGATGTAGTTCTCCAACAAACAGCATGGGGAGCTAAGACGGTAAAAAATAGAAGGCCGTCAACGGTCTTAAAAATTAGACTAATATCGGGACGGAATTCCCCCGTCTATTCTTTTGGCAACGGAGAAATCGGCGGGGCAGCGCCGAACGATCTTGGCGAAAAAATTCTTTCTATTTGGAACGAGCGAGTTGCTGGCATTCGCAAGCTTTACAAGCATGTGAGAACTGTTGTTTTAATAAAATCCGATGATCTCCTTGAAGCAGCCGTTTTTGAATTTGACACTATTCTGTATAGATTTGAGGACTATTGGTGGCAATGGAACGAGAGAAACAACTTAGAGGGGTTTAACAAAGGGACCAATCAGCATATTTTCACATGGCAACCACATGGGTCTCAGTTCACCATCATTGAGGATGTGCCCCGAGACAGGCTTGCAATAAGAATCAAGAAGCCTCCTGTAGTAGACCGAGGCGAAATTCTCAAAATAATCAAGTTTGATGAATCCTGGGTAGAAATCATTAAGTGAAAAATTGTGGATACATTTTCAAAAATTGAACGCTCAAGAATCATGGCGAGCGTGAAGTCTGCAAACAACAAATCTACAGAGCTGCGTTTTCTTTCCCTTCTTAAGAAAAAAGGCATCACAGGCTGGCGACGCAATTATTCGTTGACTGGTAGGCCGGATTTTGTTTTTCCGCGTTTAAAGATAGCTGTGTTTATTGATGGTTGCTTCTGGCATAGTTGCCACAAACACTGCCGTTTGCCAGCTTCAAATAAAGACTATTGGAACAGCAAAATTGAGAAGAATAAAATTAGGGATAAAAAGACATCAAAAGCTTTAAGAGGAAAAGGCTGGACAGTGATTAGAATCTGGGAACATGAAATCAAGAACGATAAAATTAATCGTAAATTGAGTCTGATGAAGAAGGTTATCAAAAAAGAGAGTCAATACAGACGTGGTATAAAGCTGACGCGCCGCTTATTTAGCCGTTGAGTCTGTAGAAAAATCATTTTCATAAGTTTACTTCCCCAATTTTCCGAAAGAGAGTATATTACAAACCGCAATTTCAAATAGCAACGGGGATATGTTTCGACCCCAACGAATAATTTAGCCTTAAATTATCCTGGTTCAAAATTATAAGAGAGGTAAAAAATGAAAAACAAACACTTAGGTTCCAGTTTTGATGATTTCCTTGAAGAAGAAGGTCTGCGGGCGGAAACGGAGGCCGCAGCAATTAAAAGAGTCATCACTTATCAGATTGAGATGGAGATGAAAAGGGCAAAACTGACAAAATCTGCTATGGCAGAGAAAATGCATACCAGCCGTTCTGCTTTGGACAGGCTGCTTGATCCTGCCAATGTCTCCATTACGTTGCAGACGCTCGAAAGAGCGGCCCTAGCCTTGGGGAAAAACCTTAAAATTAAATTAGCTTAACACCGGCCGCAAATCTGAAATTCGATCTTCTTTCCGACGCTACTCGTGCCATGAAGACATTTATTTCTGACTTAAAGCAGTATTGGAAGGATCGACCATTCATATGGAGTGAGTTTGAAGATGTTTCTGCGAGGAAAGTTCGTTTCCCGACATATGGCAAGGTCCTCATATTAGGTCCCCATCCCGATGACCCTGAAAGCGTTGCAATCACCTGTAGAATCTTGATGCGTTTGGGTTGCGATATCTGGGCTACTATTGTGACCATAAGCCCCTCTGGTGTGGAGGATGAGTACGCCCAGAGATGGCAGAATAACGATTCTATCTCTTTACAAAAAAAAAAGATTGAAATCCGGCGAAGAGAGCAAACCCGGGCAACGGAGATGTTTGGATTGAATCCGGATAGACTTACCTTCCTTGGCATAGAGGAAAACGAGGGGCTCGATTCTCCTCATAGCTCGGCCAAGATGAGGGACCATCTCCTATCCATAGCGCCGGATATTGTCATCATGCCTATTGGTAAAGATCCGAACCAGACACACGCACGGGTCTATCAGGTTTTTCGGGAGTGCGCCGAAGACCTTATACTCAAGAAAGAAAAACCCGTTGTTGCTTTATATAACGAAGATCCGAAAACGCTTGAGATGCGTCATGACCTCTTTGTTCTTTTTGGGGAAGAAAGTGCGGACTGGAAAAGGGCATTGCTGAGGGTCCACAATTCTCAACAACAGAGAAATATTCACAGTCGCGGTATGGGTTTCGATGAACGCATTCTCCGTATGAATCATTTAAGTCATAGTCGCCTACAAGAAATTTTGCCCCCTGCTGATGGTCCGGCCCAATATGCAGAGGTTTTTGAGATAGAATTATTCGATTTTCCCCCTCTGAGGGCTAAATAATAATTTTATCAACTTGCGCCTATACAAACAAAACAGATGGTATTCCCTTATCATTAACAGAACCGCCCAAAACGGGCGCATGATATTTATGGCCGAATATGTTAAAATCCAAAGCCAAAAAATGAGAAAGGTGGACGATGACCCTCTACGAAGAAATTAAGGAAATTATTAAGGCTGAACTTGCCCTGGACGATGAAGCAGTCGTTCCCGAAGCCCACCTGCAAGACGATCTGGGAGCTGACTCCCTGGGACTTCTGAATCTGGCTGAGGCCATTGATGCACGATACGGCTTACAGCTACAAGGCGATGACCTCGTGGATATTCCTAATGTGGGTGAACTCGTGAAATTGGTCGAGTCAAAAATAGCTTTAAAGTCTTAACCAAAAATATTTGAAATTTCCCCGAAATTTCATCCCCCTTGGTGGAACAGGCTTCCAGCCTGTAATAACGGGCAAGATGCCCGTCCCACTTGGGAGGGGGGATAAGGAGATCGTGCATGGAATATCCTAAAATAATCAAATTGCCGTTGGAACAATATGCCGTCAAACCTAATCTTCAGGATTACCTTAAGATGGGCAATGAGTTTAGCTGGGACAAGGTCTCCATGGAGTTAGACTGGTTCGATCGGGAGCATATAAATATTGCCCATGTGGCCATCGACTCACACCTTAAAACAGACCGGAGGAACAAGAAGGCCCTGATATGGGAGAGCAAAAAAGGCGAGGGGGAAGAGTACACCTTCCAGGACCTGTCGAGATTGAGTAACAAGTTTGCCAATGTCCTTGTCAAAGACCTTGGTGTCCAGAAAGGAGACCGGGTCTTTTTTTTCTTGGAACGGGTCCCGGAGATATATATCTCCATTCTTGGAACGCTTAAAGCGGGTGGTGTGATTGGTCCGCTCTTTTCCGCTTTTGGACCGGATGCCGTCAGAGATCGCATGGCAGATAGCGAAGCAAAAGTATTGATCACCAGCCCCTCTCTCAAAAAGAAAATCAATGAGGTTCTACCTGAACTCCCTGCTCTTAAACATATCATTCTGGCCCGCCGGGGAGAAGGAAAGGTTGATCTTAAAGATTTATTTTATGATGAGGTGATGACTGAGGCCTCTGAATCCTTCGATATTGTTAAAACTCACAAAGAAGATTACGCCATTATGCACTACACTTCCGGCACAACGGGAAAACCGAAGGGGGCTGTCCATGTCCATGGGGCCGTGGTGGGCCATTACGCCACCGCCAAATATGTTCTGGATCTCCAGGAGAAAGATGTCTACTGGTGTACAGCAGACCCAGGCTGGGTCACCGGGACCTCCTACGGAATGTTTGGCCCCTGGTCGAATGGAGCCACTCAAGTTGTTTATGAAGGAGGATTCAGTGCCAAACACTGGTACAGCTTCCTTGAACGAAAGAAAGTGACCATCTGGTACACAGCGCCTACAGCCATCCGGATGCTCATGAAGGCAGGGAACGAGCTTCCACGGCAGCATGGTTTCGATGCATTGCGTCACATGTACAGTGTGGGGGAGCCTCTCAATCCTGAGGCGGTCGTCTGGGGAAAGGAGGTCTTTGGAAAAGCTTTCCACGATAACTGGTGGCAGACAGAAACCGGAGCGATCATGATCGCCAACTACCCGATTCAGGACATTAAGCCAGGTTCCATGGGAAAGCCTTTTCCCGGGATCCATGCAGGAATCGTGGATGACAACTTCAATGATCTCCCCCCTGGCAAAGAAGGAAACCTGGCCCTCAGACCCGGGTGGCCTTCCATGTTCCGCACCTATTGGAAAAAAGAAGAATTGTACCAATCACGATTCAAGAGCGGGTGGTACATCACAGGTGACAGAGCAAGGAGGGATGAAGAGGGCTACTACTGGTTTGTGGGTCGGACCGACGATGTGATCAACACGGCAGGACACCTGGTAGGTCCTTTTGAGGTGGAATCGGTTCTCATAGAACATCGTGCTGTTGCAGAAGCAGGTGTGATTGGCAAACCGGACCCGATCGCCATGGAGGTCGTTAAGGCCTTTGTCTCCTTGAAAGATGGTTACGCCCCCTCGGAAGAATTACGACATGACATTCAAAAATTTGTGATGAAGCGGCTTTCCAGCGCCGCGGCTCCCCGTGAAATTGAGTTCATCCCCACATTGCCCAAGACGAGGAGTGGAAAGATCATGCGGCGTTTGCTGAAGGCCAAGGAACTTGGGCTACCCTTGGGGGACACCTCGACGATGGAAGAGGACTGAGATTGGAGAAGCGAATGCTAACCCCACAGGATTTTTTTGACCTAAAGGATTTTGAACATCAAGGGATCTTCTCAAAAGACGAACCTGTATGGACGGCGCTTGATCGTCTGAAGGACTATCTTGCTGCCTTCTTCCAGAAATCGTGGCCACTATCCAAGACAACAGGCCTAATCGACAAAGCCCTCATCATTTATGATGGTGAAGTTCGAAACGACTTTGAGATAGAAACTTCAGGTCCCAATCATTCGATACGGGTCTCCATGAAAGGAGAAATAGTAAAAGATGCGGCTGTGATTTTACCCGGAGCATACCTTTCCAATGACAAAATCATCATCGGGCCGGGAACCATCGTTGAGCCGGGTGCGTTTATTAAGGGACCGGTGGTTATTGGGAATCACTCTGAAATTCGCCAGGGAGCTTATATCCGGGGGGATTGCATCGTGGGGAACAGATGTGTTGTCGGACACACGACGGAGATGAAGGCTTCTATTCTGTTGGACGGTGCAAAGGCAGCCCATTTTGCTTATGTGGGTGATAGCATTTTAGGTAAAGACGTAAATCTTGGTGCGGGAACAAAGCTTGCTAACCTGAAGATGATACCTGGGTCGATTACCGTCGCCGTAGACAAGAAGCGGTACGATACGGGACGGCGTAAGCTGGGGGCAATCCTGGGTGACCGTACAGAAACCGGATGTAACTCCGTCGCTTCTCCTGGCACTCTGATGGGCCCGGATTCCATTGTTTATTCTGGCGTTGCGGTGCCAGGGGGATATTATCCAAGTCGAACCGTTGTCATGCCTTCCCAGGGCTCTCTTCGAATCTACAGCACGAAGCGTTAATCCAAAACCCTAAGCTGACATACAGAAGTGCATCAAGCCCGTCTTTAAAGATCCCATTCATTTCCTAATTCTCATCTTTCAATTTTTGAATCTCTTTTTGGACATTCTCCCACATATGGCCGTGGAGAGTCAGGGTGAGTTTACAAAAGGGGCAAATGAGAACTGCCCCTTCGAATAATTCCTCCAGAGGATAATCTTTTTTCCAACCACAGATCGGACAGGGGAAGGGTAATTTTTTCATGCCCAGATGCCGGGAATGGGTTTTCCGCAGAACTTGCACTTTCCAGCTTTCATGTTGACCTCCCCGACCATATATCCCGTTCTCTGGATGACCATCTTTTTGCACTTCGGACAGAAGGTATTTTCAGCCTCATGGCCGGGGATGTTTCCGATATAGACATACTCCAGCCCTGTGGATAAAGCCACTGCCCTTGCTTTCTCAAGGGTTGAAACAGGGGTCGGAGGCAGGGTCCTGAGTTTATATAAAGGGTAGAACCTTGAAAAATGGACCGGAGTATCTGCGCCCAATTCTTTCTTTATCCATAGGCACATTTCTCTGACCATGGACATCTCATCATTCTTCGTGGGAATCATCAGATTCGTGATCTCCAGATGGACTTTTTCCCCTCTCAGGATCTTCAGTGTCTCAAGGACCGGATTGAGTTCTCCGCTGCACAATTCACGGTAGAATGGGTCTGAAAAACCTTTTAAATCAATATTGGCCGCATCCAGTACCTTGCAAAGATTCCGGAGCGGAACGGGATTGATAAAGCCATTGGAGTGAGTGACATTGAGAAGCCCCGCCTTCCTGGTGAGCTGTGCGATGTCTGCCATATACTCATAGAAGACAGTGGGTTCCACATAGGTATAAGCGATCGAATGGGCGCCTATCTCTTTGGCCTTCTTCACGATTGTTTCCGGTGGGACGTCATAACTGAACACATCTTCGGGAGAGGCCTGGGAGATCTCCCAGTTCTGGCAGAATTTGCACTGGAAATTACACCCTGCCGTGGCGAGGGAGAAAGAGATCGTTCCAGGAAGGACGTGGAAGAAGGGCTTCTTCTCGATCGGATCGGGATGGATGGCGCAGGGATTTCCGTAAACCAGACTGTAATATTTGCCGTCCCGATTTTCCCTCACCCTGCAAAGACCTCTCTTCCCCCTGGAGACCCGGCATTGATGGGGACAGAGCTCGCACCGTATGTCTCCTCCCTCAAGTGGTGTGAAGTAAGGAGAGAGTTTCGTCTTAATGAGCCCCTTCTTCATCCCCTGGGCTTGAGAGGTTTGGGGAGAGCCGGAAAGACCGCTACCGGCGAGGAGACAAAAACTCTTGCCACAGAGCTTTAAAACCTCCCGCCTCGTCATTTGGGGATGAGAAGTTGTTTTGTTCGTTATCATGATATTAAATTAGCATCTGTCCATAAATGCCGTAATCTTCTTTTTCTGTCATTCCCGTGGAAACGGGAATCCAGTCTTTTCAATACGTTCTGGATACCCGCCTTCGCGGGTATGACGAAC
>JAGXTA010000138.1 GCA_018333535.1 Deltaproteobacteria bacterium
GCCTTCTCAATGATTAAGATGTGTCGGGTCACTTAATGAAATAAAACTGGATCGGGCTGTTTTTGTAACCATCACCTCTTACCAATACGCAACAAAGGAGATTTGACTTAAACCGTGTCTCACATTCCGTAGGGAATCAAACAATGGAAGGGAGAAGTATGCCTTCAGGTGGGGGTAGGCTAATCAATTTATTGCGACCTCCGTCGCATTTTCGGTCCGATAGGTCGGCTGTGATTTCACCTTCATATTCGCGCTTGTTTTAGGTCTAGAGATAATTCATTAAACTGGATCAGATCGTCGCTCTCCTTTGAACCGGCAACCCTATGAGAAAGGGATTTTTTATTTCGATCGGCATCATCCTTGTCCTTGTCATTGCCATTGTAGCCTATCACCGGTTTCAATATGAGACGAAAACGGTCTTCTTCTCCCTCTTCCCGATCTTTAAATGGAAGTCAATGGATCAGCCTATCCTCTTCAACCATCTCATCCATAAAGAAAAATTAAATTTGAATTGTACTTTCTGCCATCGTTATGTGGAAAGGCACCGTTCCGCAGGCATCCCTAATATTGACCTTTGCCGGGCCTGCCATGCAACCGATGCGATCAGCAAGAGGCCCGAGGCGCTTAAAGTGGTGAAGTATGTCCAGGCAGGGAGAGAGATCCCCTGGGAGCGAATGTATGAACTTCCGAAATTTGTTGTCTTTCCCCACTGGATTCATGTTCAAAGCGGTGTTGATTGTTCCGTCTGTCATGGCCTTACAGGTAAAAAAGAGAGGCCGGTAAAGATGGTCGATAGAAACTATATGGCCTGGTGTCTGGATTGCCATAAGAAGAAAAAGGCGAATATCGATTGCTATGCGTGTCACTCGAGCTAATAGTTCGGAGTGATTAGTTCGGAGTTCGGAGTAAAAACTGAATAAAAACTCCGAACTACGAACTCCGAACTCAATTACTGTGCCGATGAAGATCTCCCGTAGAAATCTCTTGAAGATGATCGGTGCGGCCACATTAGGGATGGCCCTTCCTGATGAGCTCCTCCATGCCCTTCCAAAAGAAGGGGAATGGATGCCTTATGATGAACAATGGTCCACCGGCATCTGCCTTCAATGCCCGAGCGGCTGCGGTCTCCGGATTCGCTCGGTCAATCACTGGCCGGTCAAACTCGAAGGGATAAAGGACTACCCCGTTAACAAAGGCCGGCTCTGTCCAAAAGGTCAGGCCGGCCTTCAAGTGCTTTATGATCCGGATCGAATCCGACATCCCTTGAGAAGAAAAGGAGGGCGAGGAGAGGGAAAATGGGAGAAGATCTCCTGGGACGAAGCCATTGGCCTCGTTACCCAAAGACTGAAAACACTCCGTCAGGAGGAAAAACCTCACCAGCTTCTCGTCTTGGGGGGCCGGTATCGCGGTCATATGCTCGACCTGATGAACAGATTTATGGAGGCCTATGGTTCTCCCAATCACCTCGGAAATCCTTACAGAGGATCTGAAGGGATTCTGAAGGGACACTTCTTCACAATGGGTGAAAGAGATTTTCTCTCCATCCACTGGGAAGAGACAAACTATGTCCTTTCCTTTGGGGCCGGCCTTCTGGAGGCATCGCGACCGTCCATGATCAACCTTCGGGGATATGGATCTCTGAGAAGAGGAAGACCGGGGATACGGGGCAAGCTGGTTCAGGTCGAACCCCGATTCTCTGTCACCGCCTCAAAGGCCGATCAGTGGATACCCATTGAACCAGGAACCGATGGCGCCCTGGCTCTCGGTATCGCTCACTGGATCGTCAAAGAGAAGAGATATGATCAGGATTTCATCTCTCGCCATACCTTCGGTTTTGAAGACTGGAAGGATTCGAGCGGAAAGAATCGTATCGGGTTTAAAACCCTTGTGCTTAAGGAATACTCGCCCGGACAGGTCTCCTCTATCACGGGAATCCCTGAAGAGAGCATCATTCGGATCGCCGGAGAATTCTCCTCCCACCGGCCTTCGGTTGCCGTTTCGGGAAGAGGAGTGGGAATGCAGACAAACGGGGCCTATAGCCAGATGGCCGTTGACAGTCTCAACGCACTGGTAGGATCGATTGACCGGCCCGGCGGACTTCTTCTTCAGAGGAAACCCCCTTTTCAAAAATGGCCGCCTGTCATCAAAGATCCGATTGCGGAAAAGGGTTTATCCCGTCAACGCGTGGATGGAGCCGGCGACTTTCCATTTCCTTTTGCGCAAGAAGTCCCTTACGTGCTCCCGGAAAGAATCGGCAGGGGAGAGCCCTATCCGATCGATACCCTCTTTCTCTATTACACCAACCCTCTCTTCAGTATCCCCGAGTCCGAAAAGTTCCGGGCCACCATGGAGAAAGTCCCTTTTATTGTCAGCTTCTCACCCTTTATGGATGAAACAACAGAATTTGCTGATCTCGTGCTTCCGGATGGAACCTATTTTGATCGCTGGCAGGACGACTCTCCTGAGCCAGGACCAGGTTTGCCCATGTTCGGGTTAAGAAGCCCTGTCCTGAGTAGCCCCCTGCATGATGTCCGCGAAACCGGGGACGTCCTGATTCAGATTGCGAAAGGTCTTGGGGGGAGCATGGCGAGGTCCTTTCCGTGGAAAGATATGCAGGAGACTCTGAAGGCGTCTATCCGCGGGGTCTTCCGATCAAAACGGGGCTCCATTCGTACAAAGGATTTTGAAGAATTCTGGAAGGCGCTGGTGGATGCCGGGGGATGGTGGGACAGTTCTTATCCGTTTGGGGAGTGGAGAAAAAAATTCGATACCCCTTCAGGAAGATTTGAATTCTACTCTCAAATCATGGAACGGGGATTACGTGAACTGTCAAAAAAACGATCTAAAAGCATGGAATCCATTCTGAAGGAGTTGAAGATCGAGGCAACCGGGGATAAGGCTTTCCTGCCTCACTTTGAAAAACCGCGCCTGACCGGAGAAGAAAAGAATTATCCTTTCCACCTCATCCACTATAAATTGATGGCCGGAGCTGAAGGCAGGGGAGCAAACCAGCCTTTTCTCCAGGAAACCGCCTCTCCCAACCTGCAGGAGAGATGGGGTTCCTGGATTGAAATTCACCCGGAGACCGCACGAACCATGGGAATCCAAGATGGAGATCCGGTCTGGGTGGAATCGGAGGTCGGGAAGGTCAAGACAAAAGCGAGGCTCTTCCCGGGTACGCATCCAAAATGCATTCATATCCCTTATGGCCAGGGACATCGGGCTTATGGCCGCTGGGCCAAAGGAAGAGGAATAAACCCGAACGATCTGATGGTCAGGGAATACGATTATCTGGGAGGGTTTCTATCTCACTTCTCAACAAGAGTAAGGGTGTATAAGGCTTAATTCAGGATATCAGGAAATCAGGTTACCAGGAGGGAGGCATCAGGAGATCAGGCAATCAGAGTTTAAGATTCTCTAAGAAAAAAATTTATTGATTGTCGAATGTCTTGATCTGATACCCTGATATACTGATCTTCTGATACCCTGACATAGGAGTTCTCAATGTACCGCTGGGGCATGGTGATTGATCTGGATAGATGCACGGGGTGTCAGGCATGCGTTGTGGCTTGCCGGCAGGAGAACAATGTCCCCTTTGCCGGGGAGCAAGAGGCCGTGCTCGGACGGGGAAAGTTCTGGATGAATTTCATCTCTGAGGTGAAAGGATCTTACCCCGACGTGAAGATGCGCTTCTTTCCCATTCCCTGCATGCAGTGCGATCATCCTCCCTGCACCAAGGTCTGTCCGGTGGAGGCAACCTATAAAAATCCCGAGGGAATCGTAGCCCAGGTCTATCCTCGGTGCATCGGGGTCCGGATGTGCATTTCAAACTGCCCTTATACGGTCCGCTACTTCAACTGGCATGCCCCCGCCTGGCCGGACGACTACAAGAGGGGCCGGAATCCCGATGTCTACAAGAGGAGAAAAGGGATCACGGAGAAATGCAATTTTTGCATCCAGAGGATCCGGACAGCAAAGTGGAAAGCAAAAAAAGAGAACCGCAGGATCCATGATGGCGAGGTCATCCCTGCCTGTGCGGAGACCTGCCCATCCGGAGCCATCTCTTTTGGAGATCTCAATGATTCGAATAGCCGGGTTTCCAGGCTCTCCAAGAGTCGCCGTGCTTTTCGCCTGTTAGAAGACCTCGGCACCAAACCCAAAGTTTACTACCTCAAGGAAGGTGAATGGCATGACGGATAGCGAAGCCATCGCCCGAAAATACGAAAAAGTTATTACCCCGATGACCCGCACGGGATGGGCGTTCTGGGCCACTGCCATTCCCCTTGCAGCCATCTTCCTCTGGTCGGTCTTCGCCTTCGGGTGGCAATACCGGTTTGGTCTTGGCGAGACGGGAATGGGCCATCCCGTATCATGGGCTCTTTATCTCGTCAATTTTGTCTTCTTCATCGGGATAAGCCATGCAGGGGCGCTGGTCTCCGCTGTCCTGAGGATCACCCATGCCGGATGGGGAACGCCCTTTGGCAGGGCCGCTGAAGCGGTTACCGTCTTTGCCCTTGCCGCAGGTCCTACCAATATTCTTTTCGACTTAGGCCGCTCGTCACGATTCTACTGGGTTGCCCTCCATGCACAGTTCAAGTCGCCCCTGCTCTGGGACTTCACCTGCATCATGACCTACTTCACTGTCAGTGTGATCTTCCTCTATGTCCTCATGGTGCCGGATATCGGGCTTCTCCGGGACCGTTTCCCGGGCAGGCGCTGGCTTTACCGCCCGCTCTCTCTGGGCTGGACCGGAACCGAAAAACAATTGTCGGCCCTGGGAAAGGCGATCGGCTTTCTCTGCATTGCTGTCATCCCCATCGCTGTGAGTGTCCACACGGTCGTCTCCTGGGTCTTCGGCTTGCAGACCCAGCCCATGTGGTTTAGCACCATCTTCGCCCCCTACTTTGTCGTGGGAGCGATCTATTCTGGAATCGCTGCGATCATTCTTGTCACCATTGCCCTTAGAAAAGTTTACCATCTGGAGGACTACCTGAAACCCTACCATTATAATAATATGGGACTGCTCCTCCTGGTCTTCACTCTCCTGTGGGCTTATTTCACGTTCGCCGAATACCTGACCGTGGGTTATGCGGGAGGAGAGGCCGAGCACGCTGTTTTATGGAGCAAACTGACTGGAAAGTATGCCCTGCTTTTCTGGATCATGGTGGCCCTCTGTTTTGTGATTCCCTTCCCCATACTGGTTTTCAGACGCACTCTTCCGGGACTTCTGATTGCCTCCATCTGCATCATCATCGGAATGTGGATCGAGCGCTACACCATCATCATCCCCTCTTTCATTGAGCCCCGTCTCCCCTATGTGCGCGGCGATTACATGCCCTCGTGGGTCGAATGGTCGATGACCTTTGGCCTTGCAGCAGGATTCACGCTCGCCTTTGTTCTCTTTTCCAAACTCTTCCCCGTCATCTCCATCTGGGAAACCGAAAAAGACGAAAAGGAGAAGGAAAGTAAAGGGAATTGATATGAAAAGATGGCTGTCCATGATCGTGGCGGTAGGATTTATCCTCTATTCTTCCGGCTTCGTTTTCGCTCAGGCTTCAAAGCCTCCCGCAAAAACCCCTGAGCTTCTGAGCCTTGGCAAAAAAGTTTATGATCAGAACTGTGCATCCTGCCATGGACCTACGGGCAACGGGAAAACCCCGTTGGGCCTGGCTCTTAAACCCCCTCCCAGAGATTTTAATATCCCCTTTAATCAATGGCCCCATGCAAAGGGAAATCTCAGAAAGGTGTATGATCTCATTTCCCGGGGAATACCGAATACCGCGATGATCAAATGGGATCAGCTTCCGGAGAAAGAGCGCTGGGCTTTGACCTATTATGTGGTTGAGTTTTCAACTCCCAAACCCCCTCCTAAAAAGAAAAAATGAGGTGCGAGAAAAAAATGAAAGAATTCACATCCGAAGAACTGCTCTCCTGTGATGGAAAAGAAGGCAAACCCGTTTACATCGCTTTTGAAGGCAAGGTTTACGATGTATCCAAAAGCCCCCTCTGGTCAAAGGGAACTCACATGAATCGTCATCCTTCGGGAAAAAATTTGAGTGGAGAGATCTCCGCCGCACCCCATGGACCCGAGGTTCTCGAACGCTATCCGCAAATAGGAATGTTGAAAAAAGGACCTCCTGAAGAATTAAAGCATCTCCCGAAGTTTCTTCAGTCGCTCCTCCAAACATTTCCCATGGCGAGGCGCCATCCCCACCCCATGGTGGTCCACTTTCCCATCGCTTTTCTCATGGCATCATCCCTCTTTTATCTTCTATTCTTCATATGGATGCTTCCTTCCCTGGGCACGACCAGCACCCATCTTCTGATTCTCGGAATCATCTCAACTCCCTTTGCGATAGCCACAGGATTCCTAACCTGGTGGATCAATTACAAGTTAAAATCAACCCGATTCATAAAGAGAAAAATTCAGTTTTCGATCCTCCTCCTGGCCATTGAAGTCACCTTCATTCTCTTTTGGATCGGTGAGATACAAATATCCTACTACTTCTATCTGACGTTAATGATCCTCTTTGTTCCCGTTGTTCTCCTTCTGGGTTACTACGGAGGCCAGATGACCTTCCCCTCAGAAAAGTGATTGTGGATTGAAGAAATAGGGAGATGGGGAAGTGTTAATTCTTTGAGCCGGCAGCTTTTGAGATTTTTTCGATATTAAAATCCAACTTCTCTGCCAGGGTGACCAGCACGCGAGGAAAAGATATCTGAGCGCCATCCTCCCACCAGGATTTTTCGAGATTCTCCAAACATTCGTTTAATATTTCATGCATCAGATCCTGGGTTTCGAGTCGGTCGAGATCAAAACCCCACTGCTTCGCCAAATCGAGGAGCGTGATAACTTCCTGAATCAACCCTTCCTGAAGCGAAAGATTAGAGGATTTTGTTTCTCGAAGGGATTTCATCTTCTTTCTGAGCATCTCATTTAAAATAGATAAAGATTCCTCTTTGTGCAATCGACATCCGTATCGTTTGGATTCTTCAACGATTCGATCGATCGCCCCTTTTTTGATGTTCGATTCGACATCTCTCCTCAGTTCCTTGATCTCACGGAGCAACCGATGGCTGAGCGTAATCTCCACCGCAGTCTTTATGTCCCAGGGAATCTCCATGCCGACGGCGATGAATGTTTCGAGGGTTGGCTTAAAACTGTTATAAATCTCCTCATAAATAAATAAGGGGGCCCCCCTCTCCTTTTCTATGAGTTTTTGAAGAATGACCTCCTTCCCCTCTTTTAAAATATCCTGAATGGTAAATATCCGGTTTCCGAGAAGCGAGGCGATGGTCTCCTTCAAGGCCTCTTCCCCTTTCTCAAAACCATCCATTCCTCTCCGTCTTAAGGTATTGAAATCGAACGTTCCTCTGTCTTCAGAAATCCAGTTCTGGAAAAGGCCTCCCTTTGAAGAGATCAACCCGAAAAAGAATGTCTTTGGCTCCTGAATGACATCGGAAACCACCTTCACTTTTCCCAGGACAAGCAGTCGGTCATCTTTCTCTATCCGCTCATCATCTATTTTCTCCACCCGAAAGGAGAAGATCCTCTTCTCCTTCTCCCCACCGTTAAAAAGAGAGGAGATGACATAGTGGTTCACCACCTGTTCAGGGGCGACCTGCTTCGGCTTCACAAACCGCTGATAGATCTGGAGGCCGTCTCCCATTTCGGAAAGATTGCTTCTGCCCTGAGAGAGCGGCTGGAGAAATCTTTTTCCGATCTCCTGATCTGAAAATTCCTCTGCGAACTGGATCGCCCTGGCCGCATGTTCGAGGATGAGGATCGTTTCCAGACCTGCCAGGTCGGCGAAAAACCATCCGCAACTCGTAAACATTCGCAGGGCGTGGCGCTGCATCTCCAGCAACTTGAGCCCTTTTATCCTTCCTTTCTCATCAATATCCTGACGGCCATACTGTTCGAAGAACTTGCCAATGTTTTCGGAAGACCGGTCCGGGATCACATCGATATAACCATTTCTCGCCTCCCAGGGATGAACAAATATCTTTTCTCCTTCCCTCTCAAATAAAGTGGCAAGATCATCCCTTAGCAGGTTGAGGGCTTCCCTTAAGGGTCGTCTCCATCTCTGATTCCATCCGGCTCTTCCGCCGGTGCTGCAACCGCAATCCTCTTTCCATCTCCCCACACCGTGGCTGCAACTCCATGCGCTCCCCTCTCCCTTGGGCCCTTCATCGATCTCGACCTCATCAACAGGAGGAAACCTTTTCAGGAAGGCCCCGTAATTGAGGACATCAAACCCCTGGCCGGAGAGTCCTTTGCTTAAGGCATAGGCCAAAGCCATCTCACCGAATTTTTTATGATGCCCGTAGGTCTCGCCATCCGTGGAGACATGGATGAGCTGGGGTCCTTTCTTCGACGGCTGATAGCCCTGGACGAACCGCTGACAGAAACGATCCCCGTCTTTCAGAAGTTCTCCGAAGGCGATCTCCTTGGAAATCACCCCCTCATAGAAGAAGATGTCGATATACTGATCCGACATCTTCTTTCCGGACCGATCCCCGAGGAAGCAGCGATAGGGCCGAGTCGTATCGATTTTTCCCTGAGAGACATCCGTCCACTTCCTGCTCCCTAAGGATCTCACCCTCAGTGCCTGGAAAGGACTCAGGATGAGATAGCGCATGCCGTTTTTGATCAGCGCCTGAAGCGTGGGATAATTGACCGCTGTCTCGGGAAGCCACATCGCCTCAGGTTTGCGATGAAAGTGTCTTTCAAAGTCCGCTATCCCCCATCGGACTTCTGTCTCCTGATCCCTCTCATTGGCCAGGGGCATGATGATATGGTCATAGACCTGCGCGATCGCATTCCCGTAGCCAAGACGCCTGAGACTCTCGCGGTCCGCTTCAAGGATCTTCTGATAAATGAAAGGTCTCTCCCTCTCTATCCAGGAAAGGAGCGTGGGCCCGAAATTGAAACTGAGGAAGGAGTAGTTGTTGAAGATATTGAGGATTTTTCCTTTGCCATCGACGATCCTCGCATAGGCATTGGGCCGGTAACATTCAAACGCGATCCGCTCATTCCAATCATGGAAGGGGCGAGCGCTCTCCTCTTGTTCAATCATTTCGAGCCAAGGATTTTCCCTTGGCGGTTGGTAGAAGTGACCGTGAATGGTTACATAAGCGTCTTTCATCTTGGGAACCCTGAGGATAGAAGAACCTTTAATATATTATCTTACATCACACCTTTAATTTCAAAAAAATTTTTGGGCCTGAGGACAAGTGAAGAGGACCGGTCAAAATCGATGATTGACAGAGTTATTCAAAATCAATTAAATTGATTGAGCAAAAAGGAGCAACTGATGGAACGTATTAAAGTGGTGGTACGATATGCCAATGGAAAAATCTTAAAGGGTTCTGCAATCGATTTCTTCCCGAACAAAGATCGATTTCACGTGACCCCTGTGGACAAACCACTGGACAAACCCGTCGAAGTCATCATCAATCAGTTGAAGGCCGTTTTCGTGGTTCGGGATTTCAAAGGGGTTCCGCAATATGTGGAAAGGGGCGGGTATAGAGAAGGAGAGAACCCTTACGGGTCGTTATTAGAAGTGACATTTATGGATGGGGAAGTATTGGTAGGATCCTGCATGAGTTTTGATCTGAAACGACAGGGGTTTTTTATCTCTCCCGCAGATCCCAAGTCTAACAATCTAAGAGTGTTTGTCGTATGCTCTGCCTTAAAAAGGATCCGGCAGTTACTCCCAAAGGCAGTGGAATATATTGAAGTGCCTATCCCGGGAAGAAAAAAATAAGAGGGAGTTTCTTTTTCATTTATTTTTAGTTTCATAAATGCGTTTCTTGATCTGGCCGATTTCTCTTGTGACGGGGATTTCTTTCGGGCAGACCTCGGTGCACTTCCAGAGGGTCTGACAGCCCCAGGCCATTTCCTTATGATCCAGAAGGGAAAGCCTCTCCTCAGAACCCTCGTCTCTTGAATCAAAAAGATAGCGGAAGGCCCGCACCAGAGCCGCAGGCCCTACATAATCCATTGTCTCCTTATTCTGATTGACCGGGCAGGAGGCTGTACAGCAGGCGCAGAGGATACAGCGGATCGCCTCCTCAAACTGCTCGTGTTCATCGGTAGACTGTCTCCGTTCCGTATCGGATGGAGGCGTCTTAGTGATCAAGTAAGGTTTGATGGAGTGATACTTTTCAAAAAAGGGACCAAGGTCTACCACCAGATCTTTCACCACTTTGAAGACGGGAAGGGGCTCGATCAAAATCTCCTCCTGAAAACTCCGGACCAGCTTCTGGCAGGCCAATCCGCAGACGCCGTTGATCCTCATCCCATCCGATCCGCAGACGCCATGGCCGCAGGACATCCGGAAAGACAGGGTTGGATCCTGCTCCCATCGAATTCGATTGAGGCAATCGAGAAGCCGATCCATGGGGTCGGCCTCCACCTCATAGGTTTGGTAGTATGGTTTTTCATCCTTCTCAGGATCGAAACGGAAGATCTTAAGTTTGACGAGCATCCGACCCTCTGCATGAGATGATGTCTATCGCTATTGCAACATGCTTAGATAAATTCCAATAACCAAATTTCAAACACCAAATAAGCTCCAATACTCAATAACCAAAAGGTTTTGGTTATTGAGTATTGAAAAATTGGTTATTATTTGATGATTGGTGCTTGGAATTTGGTGATTAACATAAACACACCTATTCGCACATAGATCCCCGTTCCTGTCCTTGACATAAATGAAATCCTCGACTAATAAATCCTTGCTTCCGGTTGAAACCGTGTGATCTTAACAGGCTTATATCTCACTTCCAGACCTTTCCGGGTCTGAAAAACAAAAGTATGCTTCAGATAGTACCGGTCCGCCCTCTGGGGAAAGTCTTCCCGCCAGTGAGCCCCCCTGCTCTCCCTTCTGTGGAGACCGCTCAGAAGGATCACCTCTGAGAGGTCGAGTTGATGGCCTAATTCGACGGCTTCCATCAATTCATAATTGAAAGCTTCCTTTTGATCAGAAACCCCGATATCTTTATATCGTTCTTTCAGAGCCCGGATCTCCTCTATCCCTTTTTTTAAACCTTCGTCATCCCGGAAGACCGATCCGTATTCCATCATGGCGGCCTGCATCCCTTTTCGAATCGAATCGCACTTCTCCCGGCCCTGATGATTCAATAAACCCCTTATCTTGGAATCCACTCTTTTCAGCGACTCGTTTGAAAGAGTGGGCGTTTCAACTTGCAGAATATCTCTTTTCATCGCCAATCCGCTTCTTCTTCCGAAGACGAGGAGATCGAGAAGGGAGTTGCAGCCAAGCCGGTTGGCGCCATGGATGGAGACGCAGGCGCATTCTCCAGCGGCATAGAGACCGGGAGCGATCGATCCTTTCTCATCTGTCAGAACCCTTCCATCCACATCCGTCGGGATACCTCCCATGATGTAATGGCAGGTGGGTTGAACTGGAATGGGATCGTAAACTGGATCGATGCCTAGGTAGATCCTCACAAAAGAGGCGATCTCCCAGAGCCGTTTCTCAATCTTCTCTTCTCCTAAATGGGTGAGATCGAGATGGACATAGTCCATTCCGCCGATTCCTCTTCCTTCTCGAACCTCTGTAAGTATCGCCCTTGAGACCACGTCTCTTGCCGCCAGCTCTTTTACCGTGGGAGCATACCGCTCCATAAAGCGTTCGCCCAGCCTGTTCCTCAAAACCCCGCCCTCGCCCCTTGCCGCTTCGCTCACCAGGATGCCCAGGGGATAAAGCCCTGTGGGATGAAACTGGACGAACTCCATATCCTCGAGCGGGATGCCCGACCGAAAGGCGAGGCTCATCCCATCTCCGGTCGAGGCAAAACCATTGGAAGTGGTCTTATAGATTCTTCCGCATCCTCCGGTGGCCAGGAGAATGGCCTTGGCCTGGAAAAGATAGAGTTCGCCTGTGGGAAGATCATAGGTCACCGCTCCCGCACACCTCTTTCCATCAAAGACAAGCGAGAGGAGATAGTTCTCAGGATAAAATTTGATCTGGTGGCGAAGGCATTGGTCATGGAGCGTATCGAGGACGACCCTTCCTGTGCGGTCGGCCGCATGGCACGCCCTCTTCACAGGTTTTTCCCCGAAATTCCGTGTATGGCCTCCGAAGTTTCGCTGGGCGATCTTTCCCTCAGAAGTGCGACTGAAGGGAACGCCCATATGCTCCAGTTCATAAATGACCCGGGGAGCATCCCTGACCATGATCTCGATGGCATCCTGATCACCGAAAAAGTCACTCCCTTTGACCGTATCGAAAAGATGCCATTCCCAGCGGTCGTCCTCCTCATTGCCAAGAGAGGCGGTGATCCCGCCCTGGGCTGCGCCTGAATGGGAACGCGTGGGAAGGACCTTGCTCACCACAGCAACATCGGCCTGCCCCACACACTCCACCGCAGCCCGAAGTCCTGCCAGGCCTGCTCCGATGATAAGGATGTCATGGGTGAAGTTCATGATGAACCAGAGTGATCCAAATGTTTGAATGAGCTACCAATCAGTCCATAATGGTTTGGGCACTGTTATCATTTTTGCCGTTCGCGCTGAGTCATTCGACTCACCGTTCATCCTGAGGCTCTCGAAGGACGAACGGTGTAGGTACGTACCCTTCGACAAGCTCAGGGTGAACGGAGTATATAAAAAAGCGTCAGATGAAGCACTTTAGTCACTTCAAACTTTAGGCACTTAAACGGGTATAATTGAGCAACCCGCCCGCGAGAAGCATTTCGATCTCCCTCTGGTTCAACCCATGTGAAACTTCAAAGGCGCTCCCCTGTGTCACATTTTGAATGGTCAATGATCCGTTCGCCTGAAGGCGATCGCGGATCTTCTCGATCCTGAGTTGATTCCCCTGTTCAATTCTCTCATAGTCTTTCTCATCCTTAAAGGTCAGGGGAAGGATTCCAAAGTTGATCAGATTGCTCCGGTGAATGCGCGCATACGATTTTGCAATAATCGCTCGGATGCCAACGAACATGGGAGCCAGGGCGGCATGCTCCCGGCTCGACCCCTGCCCGTAATTCTCGCCTCCGACCACAAATCCGCCTCGCAGCTCTATTGCTTTCTTAAAAAAATCAGGATCCAACCTTTCAAAGAGGTGTTCTGAAATAGCAGGAATATTGGATCTCAGGGGAAGAACTCTCGCTCCGGCAGGAATGATATGATCGGTCGTAATATGATCTCCCAATTTCAAAAGAACTTTTCCCTCAATCAAATCCTCCAGGTGGGCTCGCGTGGGAAGGGGCTTGATATTCGGCCCCCGCTCAATCGCCACCTTCTCCGGATCCGGCGAAGGGAGAAGGATCATGCTGTCATCGATTAAAAATTTCCTGGGCATGGGGACCCGGGGCGGCTTCTGACCCAATTCTCTTGGGTCGGTGATGATTCCTCTTAAGGCACAGGCGGCTGCCACATATGGGCTGGCCAAATAGATCTGATCATCGGGCGATCCGCTCCGGCCCTGGAAATTCCGGTTCATCGTCCGGATGGAGACCGCATCAGAGGAAGGCGCCTGACCCATTCCAATGCATGGACCGCAGGCCGATTCGAGAATTCTGGCCCCTGCCTGGATCAGATCGGCCAGAGCTCCTTTCCGGGCAATCATCTCAAAGACCTGCTTCGATCCAGGGGTAATCGTAAGGCTGACATTCGAATGGATCTTCTTTCCTTTCAGGATCTTCGCCACACTCATCAGATCCATATAGGAGGAGTTATTGCAACTCCCGATGCAGACCTGTTTCACCTCTTTTCCCGCCGCCTCTCTCACCGGGGTGACTCTATCCGGGCTGGAGGGCTGGGCGATCAGGGGCTCCAATTTTCGGAGATCGATCTCAATGACCTGATCATACCTTGCGTCGGGATCGGGCTGGAGAGGAATCCAATCTCTCTCCCTCTCCTGAGCCTTTAAAAATTCGAGAGTCTGCTTATCGCTCGGAAAGAGAGTTGTGGTCGCTCCTAACTCCGCTCCTAAGTTCGCAATAGTAGCCCTTTCAGGAATAGAGAGCGCTTTCACGCCCGATCCTCCAAATTCGAAGATCTTCCCTACGCCGCCTTTGACAGTCAGTCGCCTGAGAATCTCGAGGATGATGTCCTTTGAGGAGACCCATGGGCCAAGCCGTCCCTTCAATCTCACCAGGACGACCTCCGGCATCTTGAGATAATAAGGTTCGCCTCCCATGGCAATGGCAACATCAAGGCCTCCAGCGCCAATTGCGATCATTCCCATCGCGCCTGCATTGGGCGTATGGCTATCAGAGCCTAAAAGCGTCTCCCCCGGTTTTGCAAACCGTTCCAGGTGAACCTGGTGACAGATGCCATTGCCGGGCTTCGAGAAGAGGATTCCATACTTTGCCGCAAAGGTCTGAAGAAACCGGTGGTCATCCGCATTCTCAAAACCCGTCTGGAGCATATTGTGGTCCACATAGCTGACGGAAAGCCTGGTTTTGACTCGCGGAATCCCAAGGACTTCAAACTGAAGATAGGCCATCGTCCCCGTGGCATCCTGTGTGAGGGTCTGGTCAATGGAGATGGCAATGTCCTCCCGGGGTTCCAACCTTCCTCTCACCAGATGAGACTCAAAAATTTTTTGAACGAGATTCTTTCCCATGGATCACCTTTCGCATATCTGTGTCATCGTTTACTAATCGGTGTAATCAAAGATTTCGGATTTTCTCGGAAATCTCAAAAATGATAATGGATGACTCTTCGCTTTGTCAACGAAATTCCCCTCCTTCATCCAAACATCCGAATTTTTTATCATTGAACTTCGGTTATATTTCCGGTAGATTATGTTTTAATGGACAAAGACTTATTAAAGCAGTTTAGGTATTTCTTGAAAGACAGCGTCCGGAAGAAAGTCGATTTTTCGCGGACGGACCAGAACAGAGGGATCGATCCTCCTCCTATCGAAAAGCCATATCCGGCGGATGCGTTGCGAATCGATCTTCTGAAGCCCGGCGAGTGGAGAAAAATCGCCAAGATCGATCTCGCCATGGCGATTGGGAACCGGCAGAGCCGTCGAATATATCGGAAACAACCTCTTACGCTGGACGAGGTGTCTTTTCTTCTCTGGGCAACCCAGGGAGTGCGGGGAGAAGTCGTCGGAGGCCACGCCTATCGGACCGTGCCATCGGCAGGGTGCCGTCACGCCCTCGAAACATATCTGGCCGTGCTCCACGTGGAAGGGGTCGATTCCGGAATCTACCGGTATCTTCCACTCTCTCACCAGCTACTCTACGAGTTCTCAGAGGAACAGCTCCCGAGTAAGATGGTCGACGCCGCATTCGGCCAGCCCTACCCGGGAAACGCAGCATTGACATTCATCTGGACGGCCATTCCTTATCGCATGGAGTGGCGCTACGGCCTCGCGGCGCATCGGGTAATCGCCATCGATGCAGGCCATGTCTGCCAGAACCTGTATCTTGCCTGTGAGACCATCGGGGCGGGGACCTGCGCTATTGCCGCCTATGACCAGGAAGCATTGGACCGGCTGCTCCGGGTCGATGGAGAGGAGGAGTTTGCCGTTTATATGGCGTCAGTGGGAAAAGTCTGAAGGGGAAGAAGTATAGACCTAGTCACTGCACAAAGCTCTTCTCTATTCAATTCGCCAGACTTCCAGTTTCAAGCCTTCGATATTTTCGAAATGTCGCCTGTTAGCAGTGGCAAGAGTTGCATCGTGGGCCATAGCCGTAGCAGCAATCAGGGCATCCACTTCCCCGGTTGGCCTTCCAATCATTCGTAGTTTACTTTTAATTGTTCCAAATATCTTTGCGCATTCGACATCAAATGGAACGATCTGAACAACGTCTAAAATACGATATAGTTTTTCAAGATTTTCTTTAGACTTTTTTGATATTTTTGCCCCATAATCCAACTCCGCGATCACCAGGGTGCTCAGGGAAATCTCATCAATCTCATCCCGGATTCTCCGTGAGATCAATTCGTTGCCATTCAGAAAAGCCACCACCACGTTGGTATCTAACAGGATCACCCGAAATAGACCTCGCGGCCAAAATAGTTGTGCCTTTCCCTATCTATCTCTTCAAAGATAGGAATAATCGTGGGATCGTCAGACCATCCTCCTGATAATTCGGAAATAACCTTCAATTTTTCTTTTCTTTCCAGTATCGGCTCGATCTTAACGAGAACGGGCGTACCATCTGGCAATCCTACTTTCTTAGGAAGACGAATGGAACCTCCTTCAATTTTGGTCTTCACGGTGATGGTCATTCTTCACCTCCGTAATGTATTACCATATATGTCATCCTTTCTCTTTCCAAATAGTCTCGGATTACAATTAGGATCATCCCGATGACCCTATATACGACCTGATTATACGCTTTCCATTTACGAAAGACAATAACGATGGTAAGTTTAATTTCCATCACCCGGCTCCTCACTCCATCGATCTAAAATAGTTTTGGAAATGGGGTAAAGTGTGATAACCTATTTCTAAAGAGAAAATCGATATCTCCGGTAGAAGGATGATGGAGGCTTATTATGATTAAATCAAATCAAAAATACAGGATCGAAAAAGATTCGATGGGACCCGTCAGGGTTCCCAGAGAGGCTTATTATGGCGCTAATACGCAGAGGGCGGTTGAGAATTTTCCCATAAGCGGATACCGGTTCGGAAGGGAACTGATTTATGCCCTGGGCCTCATCAAGTATGCCTCAGCCAGGGCGAACGCAGAGCTGGGCCTCCTTGAAAAGAGGATGGCCAGGGCTATTGAGCAGGCCTCTTATGAAGTCGTGCAGGGAAGATGGGATGAGCAATTTGTGATCGATGTTTTCCAGACCGGCTCCGGCACCTCGACTCACATGAATACCAATGAAGTGATCGCTAACCGGGCGAATGAAATCTTAGGGGGTAAAAAAGGAATCTACAAGCCGGTCCATCCCAATGACCATGTCAACCTGTGCCAGTCCAGCAACGATATCTTCCCTTCTGCCATTCATATCGCCGCCGTCACCCTGCTTCTGGAAAGACTTCTGCCCGCTTTAAGAGACCTCCATCAGGCGCTTAAGTCCAAGGCTCAGGAGTTTTATCCTATTCTCAAAATTGGCAGAACCCATCTCCAGGATGCCCTTCCCATTCGACTGGGCCAGGAGTTTGAGGGATATACACAGCAAGTGAGGCTCGGCATCTTTAGAATTCTAACCGCTATGGGATCCCTTTATGAACTTCCTCTGGGTGGGACGGCTGTTGGAACAGGAGCCAATACCCACCCGCGGTTTTCAAGAAAAGCCATCTCCATCATCAACAAAACGATCAGAGGACAGTTCCGTAAGGCGACCTGCCCTTTCGAAGCTCAGGGAGCCCGGGATGCTTCTGTGGAGATGAGCGGGGCTTTGAAGACCGTGGCGGTCAGTCTCTTTAAGATCGCCAATGACATCCGGTGGCTGGGTTCGGGTCCCCGTTGTGGGATTGGAGAAATTCACCTCCCGGAGACTCAACCTGGCTCCTCCATGATGCCCGGAAAAGTCAACCCGGTCATTCCCGAATCCATGATCCAGGTGTGCGCCCAGGTGATTGGAAATGATTCGGCCATCACTCTGGGTGGCCTCAGTGGCTACTTTGAGCTCAATGCGATGATGCCCTTGATCGCTCACAATCTGCTGGAATCGATCCGGCTCCTTGCCAATGGAGTCGATAATTTCAACATAAGATGTGTCAGGGGATTGAAGGCAGATCAGGAGCGATGTGAAGAGATGATTGAAAAAAGTTTGGCCCTGGTCACAGTCCTGGTTCCCAAAATTGGATATGATGAGGCCGCGCGTATTGCCAGAAAGGCCCACCAGCAGAATAAGACGATCCGGAAGGCGCTGGAGGAGGAGGGGCTTTTTTCAAAGGAGGAGTTAAGGCGTTTATTAAACCCCCGTTCAATGATCGCTCCAACAAAAAAAATGAAAGGGCGATGAGGTAACCTTAACGTCGCCTTGAAAATAACCCTATTATCACCCTCTCCCTTGGTGCCTGCCTGCGCGAAGCCGCTTCGGCGAAGGCGGGGGAGAGGGTGGGGGTGAGGGGGAAGACACCCTATCCACCCCCACCTCAATCCTCCCCCGTCAAGGGGGAGGATAATACTTAGCAATTTTCATTGTTCGAGAATGACGAACCCGTCATGAAGGATTGCTTTAAAAAGGGAGGTCAACTTGACAATACAATATTGGGTGATCATCTTTAAATAAAGAACGGAATTGAGAAAGGAGGGTATTGATTATGTATTTTATAACGATTTCAGAGATGCTTGGGACGAATGGCGAGAAGATTGCCAGGCAGGTGGCTAAGGAATTGAACTACACTTTCTATGGGGAGGAGGAGCTCTTCAAGGCAGCCGATGAGATGGGTTTTCTCTCCGATATCAAAAAATTGGGCGAAAAAAGCCCGGCGTTGTTGGAAAGGTTCTTCGGCGAAAAGCCAAAGATCTACCTCGACCGTCTCCAGTCCGTCATCTACGAAGTGGCAAGAAAGGGCGATGCCGTCTTCTTCGGTCGGGGAAGCCAGCTTCTGCTTCACTCTTTTGACTGCGCCTTCCATGTTCTGGTGACAGGCTCCACGGAGAAGAGAATCAAACGAGTGATGGAGGAAAAGCAGGCAGGCAGAGAGGTGGCTGAAAAGATGATTCACCGGTCTGACCATGACAAGAGGGGATTCATCAGGTTTGCCTTTGACGAAGACTGGTTAAACCCCCATCTCTATGATCTCATTCCCAATACCGATAAATTGAGCGTCGATTCAGTGGCAAAAATGATCGTTGATGGAGCTCGATCGGAAGGGATCAAATCCTGTGGCATTGACTCCGTCACCAACCTTAAAAAACTCTCACTCCAACGCCAGATTGAGTCTGCGCTCCTGGAGTCCGGTCTGATGACCTCGCACCTCTTCTTCACGATCGAGAATGGCGACCTGGTCAGGGTTTTCGGTATGGTGAACTCTCAGGAGGAGAAGGAAAAGGTCGAAGCTCTTGTGAAGAAAGCCAAGGATATTAAGAGGGTGGCCAATGATCTGGTGATCGTAAACCTCTCGATGACCGGCCTTTAAAATCTGGAGGCAGAAAGAATATCGTGGGGCGAATCCATAATCCATATGGGTCGCCCTTTTTTTT
>JAGXTA010000139.1 GCA_018333535.1 Deltaproteobacteria bacterium
ACGCACTGGGGTCAATGCGGAGACCTCCTTGCTTGCCACGTGCTTCAACCTGGCTCGGATGATCACGATTCTTGGCGTATCGGGGTTAATCGAAAAACTGATGACTCTTAGAGCCCCCGTCTTGGGATAATATCCCGAACATGCAGCCGTGTTGGGTGAAAAAGAAGAGAAAAAGCTTTGTCAGTGGGGCTGCTACGACCGTCTATCTCTATTCAGTTTTCAAAGAACGTTTTATATCGTGATTAGATCAAGTTTGACTTAATCAACCCTCATGCCCTCCCCATTGTGACACAGTCTCCAAGAGGAGGGGATTTACGGTGGACGGTAAATTTCTAAATCGGGATTTGGGATCCACCTCTTATGAACCTGAAAACTACCATTCACTTCTCATGGCTTCTTAAATTTCTTTATGATCTCCTCCCGGATCTTATCGATGGGAGTCTTCTTATCATAGAGTCTTTTGGTCAGGAGGGCCTCCTCCTGGCATATCCCTCACCCTGCCCCATGTTGATCGATAAAACAGTCCAGGAGATTCTCATGGCCAAAGACCTCACAATCGCAGAAACACGGCACCTGTGCCAGCACTTCGGGTATATCTTTAGCAATCTGATAGGCCTGTTTTGCCTTTCCTTTGAAATGGTGCGGATCGAGTGTTTTAGGCAGCCCTGTTTTTGGGTCAATCGATTTCTCTTTTAAAATTTTAAACGCCTTTGGGTCGGTCTCCTGTTTCAGGTTTTTAGGATGCTCGCCATCGGCCCATGCGAAGGCAGAGGTTAAGAAAATAAATATTAAAATGTTTATCAAAATTTTCAACATGTGCACCTCACTCTCACCAAGTGGGACGGGCATCTTGCCCGTTATGACAGGCTGGAAGTCTGTTCCACTGAGGGGATGGGATAAACGGTTATATACTCGGAAGGCCGGCTTCGTCAAACACCCCTTCGAAGAGTGGGCCGGTGAGGTATCGTTCTCCTGAATCAGGCAAGATCGCTACGATCGTCTTCCCATCGAACTCACCGCTCTTTGCCAGTCTTAATGCCACGGCAATGGCTGCGCCACAACTCACACCTGAAAGGATTCCTTCTTCGCGGGAAAGCCTTCTCCCCTGTCCAATCGCCTCTTCGCTGGTGACCCGCTCCACGCGATCGACCATGGAAAGATCGAGTGTATCAGGGATGAACCCGGCGCCAATTCCCTGAATCTTATGCGGACCTGGTTTCAACTCCTGACCTGCAAGTCGTTGCGTGATCACCGGACTTTCCGCTGGTTCAACAGCAACGCTGATGATCTTTTTCTTTTTTTCCAATTTGATATACCTCGAAACTCCTGAAATCGTTCCTCCGGTCCCAACTCCTGAAACAAGCACGTCGATCCCACCTCCGGTCTGTTCCCAGATCTCGGGGCCGGTCGTCTTGAAATGGATCTCCGGATTGGCAGGGTTCTTAAACTGCTGGGGCATAAAGTAATTGGGATTTGACGAAGCAATACGCTCGGCTTCCTCGATAGCCCCCTTCATTCCTTTAGCGCCCGGGGTCAGGATGATGTTGGCACCCAGAATCGCAAGAACTTTTCGCCGTTCCATCGACATGGTATCAGGCATGGTGACATTCAGTTTATATCCCCTTGCCGCAGCGACATAGGCTAATGCAATGCCCGTATTCCCGCTCGTTGGTTCGATGATCTCCATTCCGGGTTTTAGTAACCCCTGCTTCTCTGCAGTCCAGATCATGCTGGCCCCGATCCGGCACTTGACGGAATAGGCAGGGTTTCGGCCTTCCACCTTGCCAAGAATCGTGGCCTTAAGTCCCTGGGTCATACGGTTGATCCGGACCAGAGGAGTGTTGCCAATTGAGAGTGAATTGTCCTCAAAATAATTTACCATAGAATCCCCCTTTCTTTCCCCTTATCAATTTTTTGATCATTGGTGATTGAAATTTGGTGTTTGGTGATTCGTAATAATTTAGCCTTTTGAAGCGGTTATCAGACGATCAGGTGATCAGGAAGTGGATACCAGGATATTGGAATATCAGATCAAACACAAAATTGTTATTCTTTATCTGATATCCTGGTACCCTGTTATTCTGCCCCCTGGTATCCTGGTCACCTGATGCCCATATTTTTCCGCCCAAAAGTCATTGACCTGTTTCAAAACGCTAAATTGCTACAGTGATTCTTATTTTATCTCATGATAGATCCCTGCCGTCCCTTTCTTTTCTCCGCTCTTGAAAAGGACCAGCACCTGATACTTGCCTTTCCCGGGAAGATTGAAGTAGGCATCATAACTCTTCATCTCCCCTTCATACTTCAAAGTTTTAATCTGATCCTTTCCCTTTGGATCGACCACCTTCATCTGGATCTCGGCATTGGTGACCTCCTTCTGAGTCTTCTCATCCTTGAGGGTCACCGTTATGTTGTGCGTCGTTCCCGGTTCGACATCGTCTTTCATCTTCATTTCCTTGAGCATCTTCCTATGCTCCGCATTGGCCATTACCATGAAGGAGACCTTAATCCCTTCTACCAGAACATCTTTGGTCTCCATTTTCATTTTCGTCTCACCATGGCCATGCTGAGCCAGAGAAAGTGAAGAAAGAACGAACAAACCTACAACCAGGACCCCTAAAACTGATAACAACTTTTTCATGACATTGACCTCCTTCTTTAAGATTTGTTACTCGTTAAGCGCTTAGCGTTTTTTTACTTCAGCCAATCAGGATTAGTCTTTTCTTCTTTTGCCTCTTTTGAAATCTTCTCCATGGCTTCCCTGGCCTCGGCAATCTGATCCGCATATTTAATCATCTCTCCCTTTAACCGGTCCAACTCAATGATGTTGAGTTTATACTGAGTCTTACTCCAGGCGCCAAATCTGCTGCGACTAAACTCCATCGCCTTTCCCATAAACTTCTCATGTGCCTTCTCATAATTTGCCTCGGCCGTCTTTAAAAATTCTTTCCACGGACGGACTTTCCCCCTCCAATAGGTTTCCCCTTGTCCCCAAGTATCCTTCCTGATCTCTTCCCTCTTTTGGGGTGTCATTTTTTGAATTGGGGGTGTGGGCCCTTCCTCATGAACCCACTCTATTTCGACCTGACCACGATGAACCGGAGGTATGGTGTTATAGTCATCGGTATAGTTCACAGTGCCTTTTTCATCCACCCATTTATAAAAGGTGTGGGCCTGAAGCGTCGAAGTTAGAAGAAGCGTTACAAACGCTACAATGGTTAAAATAATCAATTTCATCTTTCTCAACTCCTTTTATCCACATTATAAAACTTTAAAGGTAAATCCGAAAATTATTTCCTTGATGTCATTTCAAACGAATCCAGTATTTTTTTAATGTCCTTTAAATCGTCAAAACCCTCTTTTTCGAGAACTATGTAGATGATGAAGAGCTGATAGGGCTCGGTAAATCCATAGACCCATCCATGAATGGTTTGTGTTTCTCCGACCTTATATTTCACAAATTGATGGGCGGCGTATTGAACTCCTTTTAAAGGATAAGGGGTGGGAGGACTCCCCTCTATTCGGAAATCACGACCGTGGTCCATCTTTAACTCTTCCACCAATCCATTATAAGCCGTGGCTGTGATCCCCTGAATCACTCTCTGATTGAATCTCGCCCTCCTGCCTGCTGGGGTCAAATCGATCTGAATATTCAATTTTGTGACAGGGTTGATGAGGAACAACTCCGATTCTTCCAATCCGGGTTTCTTAAATCCCAATCCCTCCATAAATTCAGGAATCTCAACGGAGAACTTCCATTGAGGTGACGGCAGGGAAACCTTGAATGGAAAACGAATCCCTTCGAAGCTGTTTCCTTCGACCTTCCCCACTGGAAGAGACCGATCTTCCTTCACTTCCTTCCTCACGGGGATACCTGCACAACCTCCTATGAACCCTACCACAAATAGAAAAATGAATAAAAAAGAAAGATTCTTTTTCATAACCGCTCTCCTTTCTTCCTTTTAAGGGAAAAAAACATGGCAGCCGCAGGCTTTAGCCTGCGATAAAATGCACCTAAAAATTGAATTCAGTGTCCCCATAAATGGCGCAACCTTCAGGTTGCGGCTACCATTGCCTTCCTCCCCTTTAGTGTAATAGAAACAATAGTCCGGCCAGAGCAAGAAATAATATGGCCGTTAAGAGCTTGACTCTTCCGGTATGTTTTTTTGTCACCGCTGCCATCTTCTCGGAGGTCACTCCAAAGAAGGTCAGGACAAAAACACCAACCAATGGAATGATATACATGATGTTATAAAGAACGAGATTGAAAATGGCATTTTTCCTCAATTCCGGAATCCCCATCACAAATCCAATGGTGGGAAGGTAAACCTGCCCTGCGCAGATGACCGTACAGACAGCAATGATGAACCCGGCGCCGAATGTGGCCAAAAGGCCTCCTTTGAATCGAGCCTGTTCCCGGATGATCTCATGAATCTTCTTCTTTAAACCCATCGGGAGCTGAAGTTTCCATTTGGCCGCCTGACCTCTTCTGAAGAGGAGATAATCGTATAGACTGATCACTCCGAGTGTTAAGGCGAAAAGAGCGATAAAGAGGTAGACCCCTTTGCTGATCAACGGGAAACTGCTCAACTGGTGAAGGAAAGTCATGAGTCCCAACCCGACCAACAGGTAGGCAATGAACACACCTGACGTAAAAACAATCCCGTAGAGAAGTATCTCTCTTCCCTTCTTCCCCACAAAAGTGAGATAGGAAACGAGAAAGATGATCGTGGCAAAGGCGCAGGGATTGATGCCATCGATAAAGCCTGCGACCAGCACTGCAGAGAGACTCCATCTTCTAAACCGTTCGATGATGTTTTTCTCTCCCTTTTCAAGGGCCTCCTTTGTGACTTTCTCCCATGGGGGTGGCGCCCCCTTCCCCTGATACTTTCCAATAAGCTTTTGAAAACTCTCCTGATGAAGATCCTCCGACCAGAGATAATCCTCACCCATATAGAGTTTATGATCGACCAGCCTTTTCGATTCCGGAATTTGATAGATCTGAGAGAGGGCTTCATCAAGCTTTTTGTTTTCCTCCTTCACCAGGCTGAAGATCCTGACTCTTAAATCAGGGGTTTTAGAAGCCCACTTCTTTAATTCAGCCTTCATCTCCTCGCAGTGGAGGCATCCCGGCATATAGAGGAAGGCGGCATAGATGATCTTCCCGGATTTCTTCTCCTCCTCTGTGGGAGGATGAGGGATCCATCCTTCCTCCGGCCCAATGGGTTGAAGGGATGGCCAGGGGGTTCCCCCTTTCTCAACATATGTTTTAACCAGACCCTCCAGATCCTTTCGAATCTCAATCTCTCCACCCAAGATTTTATCTCCGATAATAATAACCGGAAGCTCATTTTCCGTATCTTTCAATTCCTTTTCGAATTTGACCAGGAGATCATAATTTTTCAATTGATTGACGGAGAAGGATTGAATTTCGATGGGATACTTTTGCGAGAGAGGTTTAATCACCTCCTCTTGGATCTTCAACCTTCCTGTCTCTTCGGAATAGAAGAGATAAAGTCTCACTGTGCCGTTTGCGAAAGCAATCCAAGAAAGAAACACGGTTATAGCGAGAATCAATCCTAAAATACCGACTTTTTTCATCCTATCCCCTTATTTCTTAGGTGATGCCTCTTCAAACCCTTTCTTGATCTGAAATGCCCACTCCGTTTTGACACCTCTAAGAGAAAAAGAAAGAAATTTTTTCCCTTCCCGGGCCACCCAGTAGATTTCGCCATCCATTTTGAACTTACGATAAATTCTTACTACCTTCAGGTAATTGTCTGCTATTAGAAGGTTAGGCAAAAAGATCACCACATGGTCTCCATAGATATTCCAGTAGGCATCGTCTTTTGAGAGATAATCTAAGACAACCTGCAAGAACCGGTTTGATTTTTCAAAATGCTTCCGGGCCTCTTCCCATCTTTCTTCTCCCAGCAACCTTTCTCCTTCTGCTTTCTCCTGCACTCCTCCACGATAATAGTCATGGACCGTTCTGGCGTTCTCTTCTAAAACTTTCAACCCCCTATTCTCATCAATCACCTTCTCCAGGTTGATCTCTGTTAACGGATGAACATAATCTTTAGGATAGACCTTAATAGGAGAAGCCTCTCCATGTGCATGTTCCTCTTTCGGAGTAGCACATTGAGTTCCAAGAAGGCCTATGGAAAGAATGAGCATGAGATAGAGGATCTTTCTTAAACCAATTCGATTCATCTTTTTTCTCCTAACAGATGCTGAATGAGGTTTCTCATGCTTCTCGATGTCCAATCCATTCCTTTTAATGCCCTTCCCACGACTTTCCCCTCACGGTTAATAAAGAAGGTCTGGGGATGGCTTTGAATACCATAAGCATTGGCCACCTCCGCCTTTTCATCAAGAAGTATAGGTGAGGAGACCTTGAATTCGTTCTTATATTTCCTCAAATCCTCCTCTTTCTCTTTGATAGCCACTTTAACGAGCACCAAGTCAGCGACCTTCAATTCTTCATTGAGTTTTTCAAAAGAAGGAGACTCCTTCCGGCAATCGGGTCAGTAGGGTGCGAAGAAGTTTAGAAGGACGACTTTTCCTTTCAACTCTTTAAGAGAGACTTTCCCTCCGCCCAACTCCTTCAAAGTGAAATCAGGGGCTTCCACTGCCACTCTGAATTTATCTACCCCCGCTTCTGAAAATTGAGCATAGATCAAAGTCGAGTTCTCAAAAAGAAGACAGATTGCCGAAATAATAACCATCGATAGACGTCTCATTTTAATCCTCCATTACACCCCCACCCATACCCTCCCCCATCAGAGACTGTGTCACAATGGGGAGGGTGAGGGGTAACAATTTTTAGCATAACGAATGAAAAAACTCTACCTGTCTCCATATCGATATGATACAATGCAGCCCAACAGAGGAGGAATCCCAATGGCCTATCGATATGGAGATCGTTTTCAACTCGGCCTGTTTCCACCCAGCATTGAAGACTACGTGGCCCCTAATAACCCGGTCAGAGCCTATGATGCTTTTGTGGTAGCCCTTG
>JAGXTA010000140.1 GCA_018333535.1 Deltaproteobacteria bacterium
AATCCTTATGAGAAAAGGTAGCATATGGATGAAAATATGTCAAATTAATTATGGCGGCATATTAAGCCGATAATACCTCTTGGAGATTATTATGAACTAGCAGATGCCTGTAAAAAGAGTTATCTTTGGCCTTATCAATAACAGATGTTATATAATAACCGCCATATATTATTTTACAATAAAACGGGACAAAGAGAGGATCCATTAGTTAAATATGCCTAATACTTCACCCTCGTATTTGACAACACTGGGTTTAAGTGTAAAATTATTTGCCATTTTAAAATCTCTGCTATAGCGGGACTCGAATTTCTAACGGGGTTTACTTCTCAAGAAGAGACTTTAATTTGGTTAAACGTTCGGTTCTTTTTTTGGCCACCATTGTAAAAGATCTCGGAACATCTGCCATCAAGTGCTTGGACTGTTCCGCTGCAACTTGATAAAAATTAATAATCTTTTCCTCCATCGCCAATGCCTCTTTCACGGCATTGGAATAATTATCGTCCTTCGGTAGGGTTCCTTTAATCTGAAAATCCTCTGGATTGAGATCAAAGGCGAAACAACCTTCGATGGCATCGGTGATCACGCCGTAGTAAGTTCGCTCAATCTGTTTAACATATTTTTCATTCTCTTTGGCAAAAGCAAGAAAAAGCTCTTTTTCCTGTTCATATCTGTTTGACAATTCCTGATAGAACCTGGCAGAATTATTTTCCAGTTCTTTTGAAAGGCTGATCGCCCCCGAACATGTACTGATTCCCATTAGAATTTACCTCCTCTATTCTCCTATAGTATCTATTATCCTAAAACCACCTTTGGATGACGACCTTGCTTTCCGTGAAGAAGCGAACTGCCTCCTGACCCTGGGTGTGCAAGATTCCGAAGAAGGAATCTTTCATCCCGCTGAATGGGAAGAGGGCCACAGGAGCTACGATTCCAATATTGATGCCGACATTGCCGCTCGTTACGTTGTATTGAAAATCCCTGGCGCTCCTACCATTCTGGGTAAAGATCGCATGGCCGTTCCCAAAGGGACTTGCATTGCATATCTGGACCGCTTCATCCAGGGTTTTGGCTCGGAAAACACCCATCACTGGGCCAAAGATTTCTTCACTCCCTATTCTCATGTCAGAGGTGACATTTTCAAAAATCGTCGGACCCACAAAACAGGCGTCAGGGCAGCCCCCCTCAACCTTGGGCTTCCTTCCATCGAGTCTCAGCTTGGCCCCTTCTTTGATGCCAATTTCGATGTAGCCCATGATGTTGTCCCTTTTCTCTTTATCCCGGACAGGCCCCATCTGGATGGATTCATCCAACCCATAACCCATCTTGATCCTGGAGGACATGTTTGTGACCTCTTCCATAAAACTGTTATAGAATTTGTCGTCTTCGCCAACGACGAGAAGATTGGCGCCTGCCAGACATCTTTGACCTGCATTGCCAAAGAAGGAAGTCATCAAAGCGGGAACGGTGGCCTTGACGTTACAATCGGGCATGATGACCATGAAGTTTTTAGCGCCGCACTGGGCAATGACCCTCTTTCCCTTCTCACCACATCTTTTGTAAATCACATCTTTTCCTATGGGGGTGGAGCCCACAAAGGTGATTCCCACGATATCTTTATGCTCCAACATGCCATCCACCACAGTTCTTCCACCATTGACAACGTTCCAAACGCCAGGCGGGAAACCAGCCTCCTCTGCCAATTCAGCAAGTTTCATCTGACTGAAAGGCACCTCGCTCGAAGGTTTGATCACAATACAGTTTCCTGTAGCCACCGCATAGGGGGCTGACCAGAGAGGAATCATAAACGGGAAATTAAAAGGGCCGATGATTCCGAAAACCCCCATTGGCGTTGGGATGACCCACTCATCAATCCCGCTCGCAACATCCTCTGAATAATAACCCTGCATGAGCGTGGGAATACCGCACGCTACTTCAACATTTTCAATTCCCCGTCTCGTTTCCCCCCTCGATTCATCAATACACTTCCCATGTTCCATAGTCTGGATCCTACTCACCTCTTCAAAATTTTCTTCGAGTAATTCTTTCAATCTGAAGAGGCATCTTGATCTCGCAAGAGGGGTGGTCCTTCTCCAGTCCGGAAAAGCCTCTTTCGCCGCCTCCACGGCAGCATTGATCTCCTCTTTGGTCGAGATGGGGCATTTCCCCATCACCTTTCCTGTTGCAGGATTGACGACATCCACAATCTTCCCCTTCGAATCAACCCACTCGCCATTGATGTAATTCTTTACCTCTTTAATGCCTTTAATCGGTTCCTCTAAAAGCGCCATATTATAGAGCCTCCTTTCTCGAATTTTAAATTTTCTTTTCAATTTTTCTTGAATGAACTTGAATCATCACCTCATCCATACCGCGGGATGGTTTCGCCGCCTTTAAATTTTTTAACAGTTTCTTTTTCTCAGGGAAGTTTATCTCCCGGTATCAATCTCTCTTCGAAGATGGCGCTTCGAATCTGTTCGTTGATATGTTCAGAAACCTTATTCTACTTAATCGAATTTGACATCAAGAATTTTTATTATAGATAGAATAATTGCGAATTATCTACATAAAAAACATTGTTTTGTCAAGCAAAATATTATAAATATTATAATATTTTGTATTAAACAATTTACAACTCTGTATGTACTTAATAATTATAGTAATTTGATTCAAAGATAAGAAGGCTTAGAAAATATTTAATGGTTTTTTGGAAGTTCACAGAGCTCGATGAGCACACCGCTTGAGGATTTGGGGTGGATGAAGGCGACCTTTGTGTTGTGAGCTCCTGGCCTGGGTTTTTGATCGATCAGAGTGGCTCCCTTATCAAGATAAGCTTTGACCTCTGATTCGACATCCTCCACCTCAAAACAGATGTGATGGATTCCCTGGCCTTTCGTTTCCAGAAATTTCACCAGAGGAGAGTCCGGTTCGGCAGGCTGGACCAGTTCGATATTGGACTCCCCGATTTTAAAGAAGCCCACTTTCGTCTTCTGGGCGGTCACCACTTCGACCCCTGAGAGGGTGAGGCCCATCACGTCCTGATAGAACTTGGCAGCCTCTTCAAGATTGTTCACGGCAATGGCAATGTGATTGATTTTCTTGAGCATAATCCACTCCTTCAGAGAAGTTCAAATACCAAAGTTCAAATGTCAAATCAATGTCAAATGGCTTAATGTCAAAAACCTTTTTGTCATTTGGATTTCATTTGAAATTTGGACTTTGAACTTTGACATTTTCTTTGATATATTTAATGATGTCTTCGGTAGAGGCTCCTGGGAGGAAGATCTCCCTAATTCCCGCCTGTTTAAGCGATGGAATATCATCGACCGGGATGATGCCGCCTCCAAAAACAAGAATATCATCCGCTTTCTTCTCTTTAAGGATATGGACCACTTTTGGAAAGAGGCTGTTATGGGCGCCGGACAGACTTGAGATGCCCACGATATCAACACTCTCCTGAATGGCGGCGTTGGCGATCTGTTCGGGGGTTTGCCGGATCCCTGTATAGATGACCTCCATCCCAGCATCCCGCAAGGCGCGGGCAATGACCTTCGCTCCCCTGTCATGACCATCTAATCCTGGCTTTGCAATAAGCACCCGAATCTTACGAGACATACTCTCCTCCGTCGAGAGTTCGGAGTAACGAGTTCGTAGTTCGGAGTTTTTGGTTTCTATTCTCCGAACTCCCAACTCCGAACTGCTTTATCGTTCTCGATATTCCCCAAACACCTCTCTCAGAATGTCTGAGATTTCCCCCAGAGTGGCGTAGGCTTTCACCGCTCCTAAAATAGGCGGAACGATGTTCTCACTGCCCTGAGCTGCCTTCTTCAAGGCGGCCAGAGTTTCTTTGACTCTTTGGTTGTCTCTCTCTTTTTTAACCTTTGCGAGTTTCTCTTTTTGGTACTGTTCCACCTCAGGCTGAATCCGAAGGGTTTCTTTCAGAGGGCCCTCCTCGATCTGAAATTGGTTCAGTCCCACAACAATCCTTTTTTTCCTCTCAATCTCTTTCTGATATTGGTAGGCGCTTTCGCCAATCTCTCCCTGGATATAGCCCGATTCAATGGCTTTGATCGCTCCTCCCATGGCTTCAATTTTTTCGATATAGTCGATGGCCTTCTTTTCAATCTCGTTGGTGAGAGTCTCCACGGCATAAGATCCTCCGAGAGGATCGATCATATCCGCCACTCCGGTTTCGTAAGCGATGATCTGCTGGGTTCTTAAGGCAATCCTTACAGAATCCTCTGTTGGCAGGGCATAGGCTTCATCTCTTGAATTGGTATGAAGCGACTGTGTTCCTCCTAACACGGCAGCCAGCGCCTGGAAGGCAACCCTCACCACATTGTTGTCGGGCTGCTGGGCCGTGAGAGAACATCCGGCTGTCTGGGTGTGAAACCGCAACATACACGAATCATCCTTTTTCGCTTTAAATCGCTCCTTCATGATTTTTGACCAGAGTCTCCGGGCAGCTCTGAATTTGGCTACCTCTTCGATGAAGGTGTTATGGCAGC
Source organism: Deltaproteobacteria bacterium (assembly GCA_018333535.1). Lineage (GTDB taxonomy): Bacteria > Desulfobacterota > BSN033 > BSN033 > UBA1163 > RBG-16-49-23. Next base: position 4,506 of record JAGXTA010000140.1, read on the forward strand.
AAAAAAAGAAAGCGAGCCTGGAGGCAAAGGAGTCGACATCGAGACCTGCCCGGATGGCCGCCTCAACATAGGCAATACCGTCAGCTATTGTAAAGGCGACCTCCTGAACAGCGGTGCAACCTGCCTCGCGCATATGGTAGCCGCTGATGCTGATCGTATTCCATCGCTGGACATGCTCCTTGCAGAAGGCGAATAGGTCGGTCACGATTCGCATTGATTCGAGAGGAGGAAAGATGTAAGTTCCCCGTGCGGCATACTCCTTCAGAATATCGTTCTGGATGGTCCCTTGAAGGATCTCGGATTTTACACCCTGTTTCTCAGCCACAGCGATATACATTGCCAGAAGGATGGCGGCCGTTGAATTGATCGTCATCGAAGTGGAAACCTTATCCAGCGGAATCCCGTCAAAGAGAATCTCCATATCCTTTAGGGAGTCGATGGCGACGCCGACTTTTCCAACCTCCCCATCTGCGAGAGGATGGTTTGAGTCGTAACCGATCTGGGTGGGAAGATCGAAGGCGACACTTAATCCGGTCTGTCCCTGTTCAAGGAGAAATTTATAGCGCTTATTGGTCTCTTCGGCCGTAGCGAATCCGGCGTACTGCCGCATGGTCCAGAATCGGCCTCGATACATGGTGGGTTGAACCCCCCGGGCAAATGGGAACTCTCCGGGAAATCCCAGTTCACCGCAATAATCCGATTCAGCGAGATCCAGGGGAGTATAGAGACGTTTCAGTTCAATATGGGAGGTGGTTTTAAAAGAAGGTTCCCGTTCGGGGGATTTTGAAAGGGTCTTCTGAAGTGTCGTCTTCTCCCAGTGCGCCAATTCGTCATGAATGTTTTTAGACATAAGTCACCTCAAAAAATCCGAAATTCGAATATCGAAACTCGAAACAAATCCGAAATCCGAATGTTCAAATTTCTAAAACCAATCTAAAAAACCTCCCCTCCCCTGGGAGACTGTGTCACAATGGGGAGGGTGAGGGGTAACAATTTTTAGCATAACGAATGAAAAAACTCTACCTGTCTCCATATCGATATGATACAATGCAGCCCAACAGAGGAGGAATCCCAATGGCCTATCGATATGGAGATCGTTTTCAACTCGGCCTGTTTCCACCCAGCATTGAAGACTACGTGGCCCCTAATAACCCGGTCAGAGCCTATGATGCTTTTGTGGTAGCCCTTG
>JAGXTA010000141.1 GCA_018333535.1 Deltaproteobacteria bacterium
CATGGCTCCGAACAATCCGAGAAGGAATTTACCCCTCCGAGCAGGTTACCGCCCTGGCTATGAGAAATACTCTTCCAGAATTACTCGTGAATTCCCCCAACGACCAAATCCTCGTCAATTTCATCAGACAAAAGATCGATTTGAACAGACAAGAGGGCTTACGCTTAATGGCAGCTTAATCAACGAACAAAAGACCCTTGATATTCTCCCAAGAAATTGCCAAAATGAAGACAAGTACTCGGTACTCTCAAGTTATATAAGAGAAGTCCTTTATTATTCATGGATTTTGCCCAATTACTAAAGGAGGTGTTTTCATGAAAACCTTAAGATGGGTCGCGCTGATGGCGGTATTCATTTTTCTCCCCACATTATCTTACCCTGCAACCCTTGGATATTTACGCATCAGCCTCATCGAAGGGGATGCTCAGATCAATACGGAGGACACCGGCGATTGGGTCCCTGCATCTCTCAATATGCCGTTGAAAGATGGAGATCGAATCTGGGTTCCTGAGGGGAGCCGGATCGAACTCCAGTTAATAAACGGAACTACCCTGAGGCTTGACGAAAAATCTGCTCTCGATGTCCTTACGCTCGAAAAGGATTCTTATCAGTTCTATCTTCCGGAAGGTCGGGCCTATGCCAATTTCAAGGGGGCGAGAGGCAGCCTCCTTCAAATTGATACCCCGCTGTCTTCCGTGAGGGTTTATGAGCGAGCCATCTTTCGGATTGACATTCTGAATGATCGTCATACGGACATCTCTATCTACCAGGGTTTTGTTTATGCAGAGAGCCAAGAGGGAAAGATCAGGGTGGATCAAAATACGACCCTTGCCCTTAGAGAAGGATTCCCTGCAGAGCTTGGTCCCATGGTCGCTCCGGATGAGTGGGAAAGGTGGAATCAAAACCGAAATCGAATCTATGCTGACCGTCGAGCCCCTTCCCGATATCTCCCTGAGGAGCTTTACTCCTATGCCAGCGACTTTGAAGATCACGGGAGATGGGTATACGCAAGAGGATACGGAAATGTCTGGACTCCTACGGCAGTCGTCTCGGTTGGATGGGCCCCCTACCGGATGGGAAGATGGGTGTGGATCAGGGGTGATTATGTCTGGATCTCTTACGAACCCTGGGGATGGGTGCCCTATCATTACGGAAGGTGGGCCTTCGTGTCTTCTATCGGATGGTGCTGGGTTCCTCCTTCGAGAGGGGCTGTCTACTGGGGGCCTGGATTCGTGGGCTGGGTTCGAACACCCACTCATGTCTCCTGGGTTCCTCTGGCGCCGAGAGAGATCTACTATGGTTACGGACACTATGGTCCTCATAGCGTCAATATCACGAATATCAACATCAACACGATCAATGTCGGGAAAGTGGTCTATAGGAATGTTCGTGTTCAGAATGCCGTAACCGTTCTTCACCACGACACCTTCGTTCACGGAAGGCATGTCGAAGTGAGGGAAAGAGAGAATCCCTTTCTGAGAGAGAGGATACATGTTGGAAGGCCCAATATCAAACCAGAAAGAGCCACGGCGATGCCTGTCGTTCGCGAAATCCCGCAGGCAAAAAGGCCTCCTGAAAAGATCAGGGAAATCAAAGTAAGGGATGTAAAAGAAAGGCGGCCTTTAACAAAAGAGCGGGAGGTCTCGGTTCTGAAACCAGAATCCCCTCCCAGGGAGATGACGATAAAAAGAAGGGAAGGAGGACCTGTGGAGAAAGGGATTGATCGAATAGGGGAACGGCCCGGCGCGAAAGAGCCCGAAAAAGCAAGAGAACCTAAAGCTCCTGTGAAGGAGGTTGAAAAACCAATCGATCGAAAGCCGATAGAAAGAATTGAGAGGCCTGCCGAGACCAAACCCATAGAAAAAAGGGGAGAGCCACCGAAGGAACCAAAATCTCCTCCTGAAAGAATTGAAAGGCAACCCGAACGAAAACCCCCAGAGAGGACCATTGAAAAACCTGCAGAAAGATCTCCCCAACCAGGGCTTGAACGTCCCAGAGAGGATCGTAGGTCAAAAGAACCCGAAAGAGAGAAAGCGAGAGAAAAATCAACTTCTGGTCAAGGGAGTGTTCCTGTCCGCCAAAGAGAGATTCAAAAACCTTCCGAACAGAAATCTCCAGAGAGGGAACGTCAAATCCAGAAAGAAGTGCGACCGGAACGAGGAATTGAAAAAACACAGGAGATAAAATCCTCGGTAAGAGAGATTGATAAACCAAGGCAAACCATCCCTCAAGGAAGTCAGGGAGTGAAATCCCCGGATGCAGGATCACACCGGGAGATACCTTCCTCCAGAATAGAGCAAAGACCGGAGCCACGGGTTCAAAAACCACACGAGGTCAAACCTTCGGGAAAAGAAACTGAAAAACCAGAGGGAGTCAGACCACCAGATGCGGGATCAAGCAGGGAGATGCCTCCCCCCGGAAAAGAGCGAAGACCGTGAGGAGAATTGAAGCAGCCTCTGGAACAGAATCAGGACGAGAGAGGTCGTGGTCGGCCAAGAGAGTCCAGACCTTTCGGTTCCCGGGGCTACGATTAACAACATGAATCCTGCTTGATTAAATAAACATTGATCAATATAAATTTGATTCGGCTAAACCTGACTTCAACTACAACTGAAACCTACTACAACTACTTGCAAAATAACAACGTGGGGATAAGGTGAGGAACGGCCTCAGATCCTGGTCGTGTCTAAATTCCTGGCCCAAACTTTCATCTCTATTGATTTTATCATAACTATTTGATATTTACAGATTGAAACAGAAAAGAGGATTTTTCGGGATATGGCATCGCCTGATCCAATAGAAAAAAAGGTTAAAGAACTTATAAATTCTGGAAGGTATGAATTCTCAAAACACGCGGAAAGGGAACGTGAAGCTGACAGGATTTCAGTCAAAGAACTGGAGGAAGCTTTAATTAAATGTAAAGTGATAGAAGATTATCCTGATGATCCAAGAGGGCATAGCTTTCTTGTCCTCGGATTCTCTGATGAAAGGCCCATTCATGCAGTATGCTCCATAAGGACTGAACCTGATGAGCTTTTTTTCATTACCCTTTATGATCCATCAAAGAATTCTTTTGCATGGACAGAAAATTATCAGAAAAGAAAGGAGTAAAAAATGGCAAGGTTTTATCATAAATGCTATTTCTGTGGTGGCAAGGTGAGCGAAAAGAAGATCAACGTTGATTACAGGTGGGGGGAAGACCTCATTACTGTTTTTAAAAATGTCCCTGCAGGAGTGTGCCAGGTATGCGGGGAACAGTATTACAAGGCGGAGATTGTTAAAAAGATGGAAAGGTCAGCTAAATCTAAAGAAAAAGCCAAAGAATTCATTCGTGTCCCAGTCCGGGAATTACAAGTAACTTAAAATAAGGTTGAAAACTTCACATTTAAAAAATTAATCATAAATGATTGAGGGACTGTACCATTTTCACATGGCACTTTAAGATGTCGAGTTGATATCATAATGGTATTATTTATTTTAGGAGTAGTTCTATCTGGTTTTTTCTCTTGGCTCTTTACCCACCTTTATTTTAAGAGAAGTATGAGAAACCAAGCAACCGAGGCATCGAGGGAGATTGCAGCTCTCCAGGCTCTTGTTAGCAAAACCGTTGAGACAAACCGTCAGACTCTATTGCATAAGCGAATCGAAGAATCAGTTGAAGCCTGGAAGAATGAAGGTACTGCAATAAACGTTATCGACACATATGACGACCTAAGTGACCAAGAGAAGGCTGACTTATTGGACAAGGTCAGCCTAAGAGTTAAGGGTCGCCCATCCAAGAAGAACAAATATAGGGCTACGGGATCTTGAGAGGAGACTAACAAAATTTAAGCCAATGACCATTAATGAAGCGATGACGATATTATAGAACGCCTCATAAATAATGCAACATTTAAGGTAAAAAAGGGGGGAGCTCAGACTGCTGGATGCATCCCTGCAAAAGTGACTGAGAAGAAGCAAGGCGGCAGATTTCATCAGCCAAGACATCCATTAGCTCGGTCTGAGTATCCGGACGGCCATTGGCCAGTTTTCGTTTAAGATGATTCCATACGCCCTCATCCGGGTTCAATTCTGGGGCATAAGGCGGAAAGGGTTCCAAGTGCAAACGAGATGTGCAGGCAAGAAGCTCCTGGACCGGGTCGCCACGATGAATCTTCCCATTGTCCAGCAAGACAATCAGATGGCCCCTTATTTGTCGCAGAAGCTGACGTAGGAACGCCGCCACTTCTTCACCAT
>JAGXTA010000142.1 GCA_018333535.1 Deltaproteobacteria bacterium
TTATCTACAAGAAGCGCATCATAATCATGCAATTTATCATAGAATCTCTCCGGACCTCCGCTGATTCTAATACTTTTTACCAACTCAGCAACCAGATCTTCAGCATCTAAACGAATCACTCTTACACCTTTCATTCTCGAAAGATAGTCCTCTATTCCTCTCAGGATTGTGGTTTTACCTGACCGCGACGGACCATATAGGAAAATAGGATTTCTTCGATTCGCCCATTGTCGATAATACGGTTCGATCTCCTTAATAATATTGTGATGATCTATAGAAATTCCCATTTCATTCAAATAATCGGAAGCCCAACGCAAACAAAAGGTGCCGGAAACGGGCTTCTTTCTCTTTCCCAAAACAACTTCTCCTATTTCGATTGAATTTAATTTTATCGACTATCTCCCGAAAAGTAAATTCATAATTCTCAATCTAACAACATATTTCCATCCTTCATTAATTGTAAGGTTTTTCCATCTGGAAATTTGAAAACAACGGTGGGGTTTTCAAAAACAAAATCGATATGCAATGGAACAGAGACTTTTCCACCGAAAGCGCTATTGTCTCCTATGGCAACATGTATCGTTCCTAAAACCTTTTCAAGCTCAAGGAGTGTTGTTCCTGCTTTTGCTTTATCATTCGTTCCTATTCCAAACTCTGCAATATTTCGGGCAAGGGGGTATTTAGAGAAAATTTCTTCCAGACGGCCAATGAAACGAGAATCTCCTTCCATCCTATAAACGTTGCCACCTTTAATCTCTAAAACCGATTGTTCATTGACCCATGGATTGATACCGGGTTCGATCACCATCTTGCCGTTTGAATTGCCCTCCAGGGGAGCAATATAAACCTCTCCTGCAGGAAGATTTCCAGACCTTCCGGGTTGATCTAACAGTCCGGTATCAGCCCTGAATTCTCTACCTGTAAGGTCAAAAAAGATTTCCGTTCCATTGGGTGTTCTGACATGGGCGGATATGGCTCCTGACAACTTCTCCTTGAGACCGATTGTTCTTCGAGCCACTTCTTCCCAGTTGGCAGACATCGCGGTTGTCCACATTCTCGGATCAAAGCCTGGCATGCTTGCAAAACGACCACCTGCGGCGGCTGTGAGTAGCTTGCGGAAATTTGTATGGGAAGTTGAAAACCAGGCCAGACCAATGACGACATTAACAGTATCTTGTTTATTCGCCTTCACGATTTCTCGAACGATCTCCAACTCATCTTCGGTAATTCTTTTATCGAGGATTCTTTTCATCAATTTCTTTTCTTCGATCTGTTTAATAATATTTTTGCCAAAGGTTTTTTCCCACAGGCTTTTGGGAGGTTCTATGCCAGGCTGGCCGGTACTGGGGTATTTGAAAAAAATGATCTCGCCAAAAGACGCTCCTATCTTTGCAACAAGTTTTGCCTCTTCAGTGATTTCCGGTTTATGGTCATCCGTAAACACCAAAACCCTCTCCCCCTTTTTAACGGCAAGATTAACCTCAAACATATTTTCAATAGCTTTCTTCTTCTGTTCCGAGGCATCAGTTTCAAACGTTATCGCCCAGAGGAGAAAGGCCATGCAAAAGATTAATATGAGAACAACTGAATATTTTGAAATTAACATCCCTCAACTCTCCTTATATAAAAAATATTTCCCCTTTTAGTGGGGTGGGAAAAATTGAACACTTTTAAGCAATCCCAAAAGCTCTTTGGTGTTATCGCCATAAGTTCCATAATTGGAAACTTGGACAACAAGAAATCGGTTATTGGCAATTTCTAAATATGCAACTTGAAACATTCTTTCTGATCCATCAGGATTTCTATCTATGTATTGAGTTCTTTTTGCTGTAACTCGGTCAGGCAGTTCCAGAGTTTCAACAAATTTTTTTAAGTTTAAAAATGCAATTCTCCCACCCATATGATATTCCCTATTCCAAGAATCAATTAATCTCTCCATTTCTGATTGATCTACTTTTCTCATAACCCAAATATAAACGTTTGCAATATTGTATGAATCGTGGATCCTTACTATCCCGCCAGGTCCCCATCCCTTAAAATCCTTTCTTTTGCCAGTAGGAAAGTCCTCCAATTCTTTGGCCCAAAAACTAAATCTTCTTGGATTCGCGAAAGAGAAACTTATCCCATATTTTGTATTTCTGTAAGTATATCCCTTAACAGGATCTAAAGTTATTTTTATATCTCCCGAAGGGGTTGAAAATTCTTTAACCTCAGCTTCTTTTGAACCTGTTGGAGTTGTTGCACATCCTTGCTGCAATAACAATGAAGCCAAAAATAGAATCAAAAAACTTGTAAGGAACATCCTTCTCATTTCATCCACCCCCTTTTGGATTTCAATCTGAAAGCTGATAATTTATAAGGACATTCTCAACGGTATCATCCTTTAGGTGGTCGACCATTTTCACATAATTTTTTACCTTGTGTGAATACCAACGCTCATACCAATTATTGCCAAGTATCGTCACTATTTTATAAGGCAAAAACTCACCAGCTGGCGTTGAGATATTTTCGATTTTCTCTACTTTGCCCTTGAGATTAAATTCGATTTTGTCGCCCGTTCTAAGATTCTTCCATTTAGCAGTTTGTTCGATATCTTTCCCTACTTCCAAAGGCCAAAAAATCCATAAGGTTGGTGGCCCCAGGGCATAAATCTTTCCTTTTAAGTCCGCTTCCGCAATGGGTTGCAGTTCTTTATTGTAATAAACAAGGCGGTTGGGCTTTTGCATGACATAGCATGATACTCTTTCTACAAGTTTGTCTGCCTCAACAATGCTGTTGCTCCCGGTTCCCGATTTGCCCTTTTGGTTTTTCCAGCTATACACCCACCTGTCGCCCACCTTCCATTCAGGAGGAGTTTCAATTTTTTCCTGACCTCACACGACTGGACTAAAAAATAGAATTAGGCAAACAATTAAAATCTTTTTTTTCATTTCAGTCCCCCCTCTTCCGACAAAATAAAAAGACCGGTGTCAGACATCGTTAATTCGTTTCCTCCTTTTTCCATGCCTCTTGGAAAATTAGAAAAATAGAAAACAACGTCCCGTCCCTTTTTTATTAAGAAGGAAGTCTATTTCCCTCGATGATACTCAAGAAGGTTTAACTCATAAGGTTCCCCCCTTACAGACCCTACAAGCAGCTCATCGAACGACTCAACCGCACCTTTAAACACCATGTAAAACCGTCCCACGGCTTTAACAGCACCAATGGGGCTCTCGCCCTGATCACCCTCTTTGTAACCCATTACAACTTCTTAAGAGACCACATGTCCCTCGACTACAAACCCCCCGTTACCCTTCCTGAATTGGAAGGCATTGCCACCATTCAGGGGAAATGGACAAAGATCGTCTCCCTCGCTGCATAAGGGCGCTTCTCTTCAATTGTCAAAGAACTCTTCTCGCAGAGTCGAATCTCCGACTTACCAATCTGCTTCTCTATCCTGCTTGCATCCGGTTGCCGTTACCAAACCACCCTGATGCTCAGCCTTACCGCCCTTCTTACTCAAATATCCTCTGTCTTTCTTCCCGGACATCGATCCCGCCCTTTTCTCATTTCTCATTCCCTACTTTTCATAGAACTTTTGACAAAAGCTAACCCTTTTCCTTGACATTATACCCAACTTCTGGGGAATACCAAAAATGGAAGTCCACCATATAGTCAACAGTTTCCGTGGTATAAATATGAAAAGTCCTGAACTTTCCTGCAGGAACCTCGATTTCTTCGATTCCTACTACTTTAGATTCCCGTCGAACATTCCATCGGTCACCCTTTTCGGGGAAATGCAATTTAAGTTTTTCCTTCCATTTCTTGCCAATCTCTAAAGGCCAAGAAAAAAGTAACAGCGGTGGTTCCCATTTAGATATAATTTTCCCGTTCTCAGGAGGCCTCTTAGTCAGATGCCGACGTATTTCCTTTGTAAAGTAAATCTTATTTACCCCACGCTCTATGACATAATGTGGTACCCCATTTATTTCTTCTATACCGATAACTCTAAAGGTCTTGAGAGTACCGAGTTCTTAACGATCAAGATAGCTTGATTTTGCCTTCCTTTGCAAGTGTGATTTTCATCTGCGAGAGTTGAATCGCTAAATCGATCCACTGTTGCGTGAGTTTTTTAAATCGTTTGAATGTCGCGATTTGTCGTTTGAGGTCTTGTACGAATTCAGCCTTGACGTATTCGGTTTTGCTTTTCATCCGATAGGTGTAACTGATCTGATAGAATCCGCCTTTTTTTTCTTTGGGCCTCTGATATTGGTACGTCAGTGACCCTGGCCTCATCTCCCCGATGCTCATCAGTTTTTCTT
>JAGXTA010000143.1 GCA_018333535.1 Deltaproteobacteria bacterium
CTTATTTACCCATATCGAGCTTTGGCTTAAGACGGGTGTGATTGCCCCTAAGACGACCTCATTGCTGGAACGAGTTTTTAGAGAGATTGGCCGTCGTCTCAAGAAAATCGCATGGGGATGGTCGGACCAGGCAGTAACCAATCTTTCCAAAATGATCCTGATCAGACAATATGCAAGAGATAAATGGGAACAATATTGGAAAGAAAAATTAGGCATCAAAGGTTATTTCACCATTCAGATCCAGTCGGTCGAAATAATATGATGCCTCACCTTTTGAACGATACCAATCTATTTAAGGATAGCAGAAGGGACTTTCTTAGTCAACACGGTGTGAAAAGGAAAGGCTCATCCTAAATATCTTCCGAAGACTAAGGAAGTGCAGTTGCCGCCGAAGGCGAACGAGTTAGAGAGAACGAATCTTACTTCTGCCTCCCGTGACCTCTCGGGGACATAATCGAGGTCGCAATCTTCATCGCCTTCCCGGTGATGAAGGGTGGGAGGAATGAAATTATAAACGATGGAGAGAACCGATGCCATCGCTTCGATGGCGCCTGCCGATCCCAGGCAATGTCCCACCATCGACTTGATGGAACTGATGGGGATGGCGAAGGCTTTCTCCCCAAAAGCCTTTTTAATGGCAATGGATTCCACCTTATCATTCAACTGTGTGCCTGTTCCATGGGCATTGATATGATCGACCTGATCAATGCTCACGCCACCCTCTTTCAGGGCTTCCCCCATGATTCGGGCTTCTATCACTCCATTGGGTTCCGGCGCGGTAATGTGATGGGCCTCGCCACCGATGCCATATCCTAAAAATTCTGCAAGGGTCTTCGCCCCCCTTTTCATCGCCCCCTCAAGATCTTCCAAAATTAAGATGGCCGCCCCTTCACCCAGAGACATTCCGGCCCTTTTTCGATCGAAAGGTTTGCAGGGAGAAGGATCCATCGCCTTTAGGGAATTGAATCCCCCAAACGTGAGTTCACACAGGGAATCGCTTCCTCCGCAGACCACTGCTTTACAGTCACCCTTCCGGATGAGATCGGCTCCGTAACCAATGGAGGTGGCCGATGAACTGCAAGCTGTGGTGATGGTCAGCTTTGGGCCTGAGAATCCAAATCGCTCCGAAATCCGGCTGGTTGTAAAACTTGGAATGAAAGGGAGAATAAGAGAAGGGGTAGATTTTCCCTTAAGAAGAATTTCTCGGTGATAGGTTTCCGCCTCGAACATTCCTCCTGCGCCCGCCCCCAGGCAGACCCCTATTTCTTCCTGAGGATAAGAATCGATTCCTGAATTTTTAACCGCCTCTTCTGCCGCAATGAGGCCCAATTGATCCGTTCTGGAAAGTCTTTTCAGATCTCTCTTCTTAAAATATTTCTCAGGTTGATAACCCCTGACTTCGGCTCCGATCCTGGAGGGATATTTTGAGGTATCAAAAAGGGTGACCGGACCAATTCCTGAACGGCCCTCTTTCAGGGATTGGGCAAATTCATCCACACTCTTCCCGATCGAACAGAAAATACCCATACCTGTAATGACAACGCGCTTCGATTTCATTGGACTGCCTAATGTATATCATTTTCAATCAAAGGCTCGCAAGACAGCCTTGTATAGCAAAGAACCCCACCTACACGAAGGGGGTTTCAGATGCGATTTTAATAAAATCAATACTCCGAACTTTTTTTCCCGTCCATAGGGGACATTTTGGCTTGGCAGTTAGAGGGGACGCTTTCCCTTTGCTAACACAGTCAAGAAAGTTTAAATTGACACGTTCTCCTATAATCGCTAAACTGTCTCTAAAATAAATTGGTAGCGTCGGCATTTATTGCTGACGAGATTTTATACGTCCCCAATAAATGGGGACGCTACGATCCTTACCTAATCTAACCAAATGACCGCAAAGAAAGAATACTGGCAGATCAACACAGCCCGAATCGCCGATGAAATCCAGACGGTCGCTTCAGGAGCGCGCACTGAAGAAGACCTCAAGATGCGCGTTGAACCCATCCCAAGAAAATGTGAAATAACCGTCAGGGGAGATATGGAATTATGAAAAGGTCGTTGAATAGAATTACCTGGGAAGAGAGTATCATTAAAATAGTGAAAGAATGTGGAGGTTCGGCAACTCTTAAAGAACTTTATCACAATGTCCCTAAAATTCGAGAAGTTCCCCGGCATCTGGACGCAAACCATATTATTAGAGCGTTTCTAAGAAGGATGACTCGTATTTCTGGTAAATTGAAGAGAATCGGACTTGGAATATATGCTTTAGCGGATATAAAATTAGAACATACGTTGTTCGATGAAATACAAAAAGGTAAAACTCAGACGGAAATATTTAAGGGGATTAGTGATACCGATTTACATTCATATATAGAAGGTATGCTCCTTGAACTTGGTAATATTTATGGATATATGACCTATACTGCCGATCCATCCGGTATGTTTAATATCAAACCGCTTGGGAAATTAGCTACTACAGAAAGTTTCCCGAATTTTACATCTACCCCATTATTAAATATAGCAAAGACTATTGATGTAATTTGGTTTACAAAACGGGCTTTAGTGATAATGCCAAAACATACTTTTGATGTTGAAAAGACTACTGATTTCTCCAAAGCTTTACATAGAGCCTATCAGCTACGAGATTTTAAAACCACTTTTTATGTAGTGAGCCAAACAAAAAAGGATCAACAATTTCAAAAGAAGTTGACTACGGACCCATTTGACGAAATTAGTGATAGATTTTATTTCCGTTCATTTGAAGATATATTTTTACTTTATGAAGCAGCTGTTAAACATTCAGAATTGAAGGAAAGAATTATTATTGAGCCATGATGATTTTAATAAAATGGCAATATGACTGTGAATTGTGGAGAATGGTATGAAAATAATTTTTAACAAAACACAATTGAACAGTGAACCCAAAATAAGGGGAAAATTGGAGGAATTTATCCCAGAATTTAAAGACATCTCAAGGTATTATAATGAAAATGAAATGTTTAGTCTTGTTCTTTCAGCAATCCGAGCAAACGAAGCTAATATTGTTGAGATTCAACAGATAGCGAAACGAACTCAATACGCTGTAGATACTGAAAAAATCAAACACTGGATAGAAGGTATTCTTCTCCCAAATACAGTTCAGATAAACACGGATGATAAGGAGCTTTTAAAACTTCGTAACACTTTAGCTCTTTGAAAAAAGCTCTTTGACAACCGAATAAAGAAAAAGCTGGCGTCAGATTCAACAATGTTGTATAACGTTCTCCAGGAGCAAGGAGAGCGTTATGGAGTCAGTCGTCTTCCGGTACCGGTGCCGGGATATTGAGCCTCAAGACATTTGCTTCATCCAGAGGACGATTTCTCAATTCTACGGGAAAGGGAGGTCCCATATCTCCAGAGCTTTATGCAAAGCCTGGGGATGGATGCAACCCAATGGCAAGCTCAAGGAATACGCA
>JAGXTA010000144.1 GCA_018333535.1 Deltaproteobacteria bacterium
CGGGCGTTGTCTCGGCGGCACGTGAAGTAGCCTTGAGGATATTTAGTAGCCGAACCATTTACCCCCTCACCCCCGTATCGAGTACGGGGCAGGCTCTGCCCTCTTCCCATGGGGAGAGGGATTTATATGGATGAAAGACACAAAGGAAAGAATTACGAAAGACCAAACACATAAACCAATAAGTGCCAAACCCAGGTTCCAACAAGGCACTGGAGCCGACCGCGAGTAACGCCGTTGACCTGGATTCGCCGTAGCGCGACGGCTCACCTTAGTCGTTAGGGCATAAATAACGATGTATTCCAACCTTACTAAATATCTATTATAATGAAAATATAATGAGAACGAAGGAGGATAATCCATGGCCACAGAATATACAGCAGTAATAAAACAGCAAGGCGACTGGTGGATAGGATGGATAGAGGAGGTCCCAGGTGTAAACTGCCAGGAACGCACCCGTCAGGAATTAATCGAAACCCTGGGGACAACCTTGAAAGAAGCAATTGAATTCAACCGCCAAGATGCAATCGCTTCCGCTGGGGCGGAATATGCCGAAGAGAAAATAGCCGTACCTGCATGAAGAGAACCGAACTCCTCAAATACCTTCGAACACAAGGCTGCGAATTCATCAGAGAAGGCGCCCGGCATTCATGGTGGGGAAATCGAAGCCTGAACAAACGCTCCTCCGTACCTCGACATACAGAGATCGATGACGGCCTCGCAAGAAAAATATGCAAAGACCTTGGAATTGAACCAATAAAATAAGCCCTAACAAGCGGGTGGAGGCGATGGCTAAGAGCCACGCCTCACCCTTTTCGTTGAATCTGTAGAAAAAGGTCTAAAAACGTGATAAAACTGCCATGCGAGGAAGAATGGCACATTTATTAAGCTTTCAGAGTGACATTCTCTTCTTCGAGAGAAAGGGATTCTCCGCAATGATGGCAAATCCATGCCTTTGAGGAGACGGTTTTTCCGCAAGCCTGACATCGCCGTGTCAAACGTTTTGGCAATAGATGGGTGGCCCTAAAGGGTGAGATCGCCTGGGCTTTTTTGACCAGGATAAAAGTAAGTATCAATCCACAGACCCATACAAGAAGTCCGAGAAAAAAGAGCCCCCCAGATGTTTTCATCGTCCCAAGGACAAAGAAAAAGTTATAAAACCAGTGTAGGGAGATGGCGAGGATAAATCCGATCCATAGCCAGTTCCCATTTTTTTCAATCTTTGCCTTCCCCATGAAATATCCCAAGATGGCTGAGAAGGAGAGATGGGCGAGGTAGGAAAGAATGGCTCTGAGGAGACCCACAAAAGGCCCGAACCCCAGCATATATATGACATTTTCAGCGGCTGCAAAACCCATTGCCGCAGAAACCATATAGATCATTCCATCCATCACTTCGTTGAATTGACTCGAACGGTAAACCGTTAGGCGGACGGCTAAAAATTTAAAAGTTTCCTCCACCATTCCCACCCAAAGAAATAGGAAAAAGAGGTCCCGGATCAGGGGAGGGTGATGGGAAGTTGTCATCTGGAAAGGAATCTCCAAGAGGACGGAGGGGATAATGGAGAGAACTCCAGCAAAAAAGGTGAGGTAGATGAGACGTTCCGGCTCTTTCTCAAATTTGTCCATCTTCCGGAACTTCCCGAGCCAGAAGAGGGCGACCAGAAGGGAGAAGAGAACGGCGATGATCACAGAGACTCCCACATCTTTTTCATCTTCTCTTTGCTGATCCTGAGATAATCTCTGTCTTTAGAGAAGACTTCGATCGTCATGGTTTCATCATAGATGGTTTGTTTCAGGGCTTTGATGATTTTTTCGAAATCGATGAAGCCGGCTCCTATGGGAAGGTGATTGTCCTCCTTGCCGAAGTTGTCGTTGGCGTGGATATGGCCGATGCGGTAACCATAGCGCTGAATAAATTCGATAGCGCTGTTTCTATCGCCCCCAAGGTTTGCATGCCCGATGTCGAGCGCAAGGCGGATTTCAGGGAAGGACTCAAAGACATCCTGAAATTCGTGAGGCTGGGTTAGGAAGTTGGCCTGAGGAAACATATTCTCAATACAGAGAATCATTCCAAGGCCATTTGCCTTTTTCAGGATGGTTTCGATCGACTTTAGGCCGTGTCCCTTGGCCTTATCGATGACGAACTTCCCCATTCCGGTGATGTAACCCGGGTGAAGGACAACTTTTTCGATTCCCAGCTCAGCGGCGGCTTCAAGGGCCTCCAAATTCTCCTGAAGCGAGGCTTTTCTCAGGCTGTCGTAGAGGTCTGATGTCCAGACAAATGTTGGAAGGTGTCCGGTGATTCCCATCTTATAACGATTGAGCAGATTCAGGATCGATTTTTTTTGAGCAAGGACCTTCTGGGGAGCCGCTTCCGGCAGGTCCATCGTCAGCTCAACATAATCGAAGCCCAGTTTTCCGATATCCTCGATTTCTTGAAGGATAGGTTTAACCGGAAAATTCATTGCGCCATATTTCATGTTTTTACCTCGTGATGGGTGACTCGTGATTTGTGCTTGTAGCGCCCTCATTTACTGGGGGCGAGCCATTTCGTCAGCAATAAATGCCGACGCACCTCTTTTAATTCGGAACTCCTGTACGGAACGGTTTCTACCGAACTCCTAACTTTTCTTGGCTTCTCCCACCCAGATTCTTATCTTTGCTTTTCGGGGGGGAACTTTTCCCGGGAAAGCCTGTCCGATCTTTGCGTAGAGTTTTTCCGGATCTTCACCGGCAAGAGCAGAAACCGAATGAACCTCCGCCGCTTCCAATAATTTCAGATTTTCAATTCCCAACCCTTTTAATTGAACCAATTGAGCCTTTTCCACCCACTGGATCAGTTTCTCTTTCGGAATGAGAAGGCGGAGGGAAAGCTCATCCCTCTCCTTTTTCCCCTTTGTTTTTAATATAAGGTCATCGAGGCCGGCAATGCCCACTCTTGGAAGTTCTTTTTGATATTCCGGTTCGATCCAGTAGGCGTCCTTGAGGCGGGGATAATAAGAATCAACTGTTTTGAGATCGATTGCCTTGAAAATGAGAACGGAGAAGGCAACGATCAGGATCGATGTTAGGGCTGTTGTCAGTGGCCTTGTCTTCTTTTCAGGATTGAGGTGATAGGTGGATTCCTCCCATCCCCTGCCGAAACGAAACAGGGAGATGAAATTATACATCACATAGACCTGCACACCAAAGGGAGGGAATCCCAGAAAACCGAGGAAAGGCATTTCAAATCCCTTCGAGTTTTCGAAAAAAGGAACGGTATAGACCCATTTTGAAAGAGCCCAGAAATTCCAGAATTCCCAGAGAAGCCCACAGATCAGCCCGGCAATGAGAAGGAGATATATTTTTCTTGGATTTCCCTCTTCCAGGTCCTTTAAAAGGGATTTTCCTCCAAAGCGATAAAGAAAGGGCTCCAGGAGAAATATAAATCCCACCCAGATAAGAGGGAAAAAGTACTGCGGAATGACAATAGAGGAGATAATGCAGAGAGTTCCCAATGCAATCAGGACTTGATGGCCACCCTGTGAGATGAGAGTTTTTTTTATTGAAGCATTTTTAAACAGGCCGAGGGTTTCCAGTAACTCCATCGTTTCGAATATCCCTGGAAGGACGGTGCCGTAAGCGATTGCATAACCCAGCCATCTCTCAACAATGGAGTTCGGCAGATTGATATAGTGCCAGTTCTCTAAGGAAAGATTGGCCGACTCAAAGATCAGCCAGATGAATACTGACCATGGGATCAGGAGAAAGAATTCTTTCCTTCGATTGATGAGAAGGGAATTGCTTTTCAAACGGTAGATGATCGCATCGATAAAGAGGATATAAGACCACCAGGCAAAACAATAAAACCAACTATAGAAGGGCTCGACCTTCTTGAGATGGAAGAACTCAGAGAGAATCAGAAGGAGAAGTCCAATTACCCCATGGAGCGGGAAACTCTTTTTCATCAAGGATGAATTTAGCATATTCTGTAACCCAGGACAATTATTAAAAGATGTTTTCGTTGTCATTTCCTCGGCAATATGATACTTTATAAGCACAATTTGCAACCCCAAATGGGAAGGGGAGCCCCTCAGACGATGACCCCGGAAAAGAAAAAAGAATTAATAAAAACCCTCTGTGAAAACTACGGTATAGATATCCTTTACGCCTTTGGAAGTCGTTCAAGGGAGGTGGCAGATTTCTTATTTGGAGAGGGGGCAAATCTCATTTCAGGACCTTCGGATGTGGATGTAGGGGTGAAAATGGTTTCGGGGAGAAAACTTGACGTTAAGGAGAAAGTTTTTCTATCCATTTCCCTTGAAGACCTTTTAGGAGTAGGAAGAGTTGATCTTGTCGTCCTTTCAGAAGCAGATCCTTTTCTGGCCGCAGAAATCATTCGAGGAGAAAGGCTTTTTGCGATGGATGATACAGGAGCGGATGAATTTGAACTTTACATTCTGAGAAGAGCGGGCGATCTCATTCCCCTGGAGAGAGAAAGAGAAAGTCTGATTTTTAAGGAGGAACAATGACACCCAGGTTGATTTCAAAAAAAGTGGTGTCGGATCGTTTGAACTGGGTAGAGAAGCTGATAACGGAGATACGTTCCCTGCCCCTTCACAGCTATCAGGACTTTATTGCCGATAAGCGGAATGTTTGGTCCGCTGAATCCTGTCTGAGAAGAAGTCTTGAAGCTTTGCTGGATATTGGAAGGCATATATTGGCCAAGGGTTTTGGCACGGGGGTGACCGAATATAAAGAGATAGCTCAAAGACTTGGTGAAGTTGGGGTCTTATCTCCTTCCGATGCGGGGATTTTGAGGATTCTGGCAGGATACCGGAACCGCCTGGTCCATTTTTATCATGAGATAGGGGAGGAGGAGTTATATAAAATCTGCAAAGAGCAGATCGGTGATTTAGAGATAGTTAGAGATGCTTATATTCGCTGGTTAAAAAATCATCCGAACAAAATTGATGAGAGGCTTTAAAACAGATATACCCTTTCATGATGAATAGAAAGTTGTTTCCCGGGATTTTTGGGGTAATCCTTCTTTTCTCTCTTTTCTTTTCTTGCGACCGGCCCCAGAAATCCGGTATGGATTTTGATTATATTGATACCTCAGGGGATCCCATCCAGACCTCTTATAAATCCGAAGAGCCCATCGTTAAAGAAATCAAGAATGGGCATTTTACGATTACACCAGTGGCTGAGTATAAATTGTCTGGCATGGTGGTCAGCAAAGAAACCTATTCAGATGATTGGAATGCTAAGGTATCGCTGATCGATTTAGCCATCGTCTGGGGAAAACTGGCAGATCCCGAGTATGAAAAATATGTTTCTTTCAGTCAAAGAAACCGGTGGTATTTTTACGAATATAAACCGGAAAGTCCTCTGGACAATTCTTATATCCTCTCCCATTCTTCAAACAATCATATCATTCCGGCAACAGAGAATATCTCCCTGGCCCTCAAGACGATTAGCAGGAAGGAGAAGGTCATGTTGGAGGGATTTCTGGTTAATTTGAAGGGGACCTATAAAGGAGGGACGGTCTACTGGAATACAAGTTTGACGCGGAAAGATTCGGGAGACGGCTCTTGTGAGCTTTTTTATGTAACGAAAGCAAGGGTCGGTTCGGATGTTTATGAGTGATGAGAAGGCAAGAAAGGAGAAATTGAGTTGAAATTTACATATACGCAGAAGAGAGAATGGAAGGGTGCAGCAGGGCGTTCGGTGGTGATGGGAACTCATGGGATGGCGGCTGCCAGTCAACCTCTGGCGACCCTTTCAGGATATAAGATGCTTGGAAAGGGAGGCAACGCCATTGACGCGGCAATTGCCATGGTCAGCACGTTGAGCATTGTGGAGCCGTATAATGTGGGTCTGGGTGGAGATGCTTTTGCTCTGATCTATTTGGCTAAGGAGAAACGACTGATAGGAATGAATGGAAGCGGCCGGGCTCCTTATGGAGCGACGGTTGAAAAATATCGAGAGAGAGGAATGAGTGAAATTCCGGAGCGCGGAATATTGGCGGCGACCGTTCCGGGTGCGCTCCAGGGTTGGGCGCAGGCTCTGGAGCGGTATGGGACCCTAAAGCTTGCCAGTGTCCTCAGGGAAGCCATCCATTACGCTGAGGACGGATTTCCTGTGACAGAGGTCATCGCAGGAGAGTGGAAAGAGGCCGAGAGCCTCCTACGCTCTTCAGAACCGTCATCAAAGGCCTATCTTATCAATGGCAAGGCTCCTTCTCCGGGACAGGTTTTTATCAACAAGGACCTCTCAAAAGTTTATCAGAGGATTGCGAGGGAGGGCATAAAAGTCTTTTATGAAGGCGACATCTGTGATGCCATCGTCAATACGTCGAACCGCCTCCAGGGACTCTTTTCCCATCGGGATTTTAAGGATCATACCACATCATGGGTTGAGCCGATTTCAACGGACTACCGGGGTTATACGATTTATGAGCTTCCCCCGAATGGTCAGGGACTGACAGCGCTTGAGATGCTCAACATCCTTGAAGGATATGATATCGGCCGATTAAAACCCAACAGCCCGGAATATCTTCATTTACTGGTTGAGGCAAAGAAGGTGGCTTTCGAAGACAGGGACCGATTCATCACCGATCCTGAATTTGGGAAGATTCCAATGGATCGTCTTTTGTCCAAAGACTATGCAAGAAAGGTCAGGGCTAAGATCAGCCGGGAAGTCGCTGTTCCTCCTTCTTCTTATGTTTTACAAAATAGTGGTTCCGAGACTGTTTATGTGACAGCAGTGGATAAAGACAGGAATGCCGTTTCATTTATCAGCAGCCTGTTTATGGCCTTTGGGTCGGGTGTTGTCATAGATGGAACGGGGGTCGCTTTGCAAAACAGGGGAAAATCATTTTCTTTAAAACCTGAACATCGAAACAGGATCGAACCTCACAAACGCCCTATGCACACCATCATCCCGGGAATGGTCTTCAAGGATGGAGAGTTTTTAATGAGCTTCGGTGTGATGGGCGGCGATATGCAGCCACAGGGCCATGTCCAGTTCCTGGTCAACCTGATTGACTTCGGGATGAATCTGCAGGAAGCCATGGATACCCCCAGATTAAGACATATGAAAGGCATGGAGGTTTATCTTGAGGATGGGATTCCGGATGAGACGGCAGTTGCCCTCGCTGGAAAGGGCCATCAGATCATAAGAGGATTTTCCCCAATCAATCAGGTGGGCGGAGGCCAGGCCATCTTTTTAGATCGTGAACAGAATGTCCTTTTGGGAGCCTCCGACCGCCGTAAAGACGGCTGTGCGATTGGATATTAAAAGAGGGAAGCTATCTGAGCAGTTAAAGCTCAAGGGAACCTCTAATAATTCCCGATCCGTCACTCCCGCGCAGGCGGGAGTCCAGTTATTTCAAAACCTTCTGGATTCCTGCTTTCGCAGGAATGACATTTTTAGAGGTAGCCTTAAAGATTTACCTGTATCCCTTTTTGCTTTAGGTATTCCTTAACCTGTTTAATACTGAAGAGCCGGTAGTGAAAAACCGATGCCGCTAACAGAATCTGTGCTCCTCCCTGGGCAACAGCTTCATAAAAATGCTCAAGCTTTCCAGCTCCCCCTGAGGCAACCACTGGCAAGTCCACTGCATCTGAAATGGCCTTTGTAAATTCGAGGTCATAACCTGCTTGAGTCCCATCTCCATCCATGCTGGTTGGAAGGATCACACCTGCCCCCAATTCCTGACATTGCTTTGCCCAGGTAACGGCATCCTGGCCTACGGGTTTGGTCCCACCCGATACCACCAGTTCAAATCCGGATGGCATGGTCTTGTTTCTCCTCGCATCGATTGCCACGGTGACCTTCTCTTTTCCAAACCTCCTTGAGGCCTGTCTCACCAATTCCGGATTCTTCACAGCAGCGCTGTTCATCGAAAATTTATTAGCTCCTGCCTTCAATACCAGTTCGATATCTTCCAGGGTGGCGATACCTCCTCCAACGGTCAATGGGATTTTGATGACGGATGAGACATTCTTCACCCATTCGAGTCTGGTCTTACGGTTTTCCAAGGTTGCGGCAATATCGAGCATGGCCAGCTCATCAGCCCCTTCCTTTTCGTAAAACGCCGCATTTTGAACCGGATCGCCGGCATCTTTAATATCGACAAAGTGGACCCCTTTGACCACTCGGCCCTCTTTCATATCGAGACAAGGCATGATTGTGATGGTGCTCATCTTATCTCCTTTCGCTAAAAACGTGGTTTCATTCTATGTCCAAAATCGATCGAAGTCAATGTTGCATCAAAAAAAGCTCCCCTCCAAACAGAGACTGTGTCACAATGGGGAGGGTGAGGGGTAACAATTTTTAGCATAACGAATGAAAAAACTCTACCTGTCTCCATATCGATATGATACAATGCAGCCCAACAGAGGAGGAATCCCAATGGCCTATCGATATGGAGATCGTTTTCAACTCGGCCTGTTTCCACCCAGCATTGAAGACTACGTGGCCCCTAATAACCCGGTCAGAGCCTATGATGCTTTTGTGGTAGCCCTTG
>JAGXTA010000145.1 GCA_018333535.1 Deltaproteobacteria bacterium
TGCTCCTGGAGAACGTTATACAACATTGTTGAATCTGACGCCAGCTTTTTCTTTATTCGGTTGTCAAAGAGCTTTTTTCAAAGAGCTAAAGTGTTACAATTGCTTAAATTCTTTAGCTATAGTTTTCACGCAGGTTTCAGGTTTAATCTCTTCCTCTTCTCAATGATTTCTTCTCCCGCCAGCAGGTTGACTGCTTTGCGGTAGGCATCAGCGATCGTTTTCTGAATGCGTGCCGCCTGGTTAACAGTTCCTGCCTCGACACCGCATGCGGCGCATATATACTGTTCTACCGGAACGATTATTTTGACACCACGGAAAGTCATTCTCTTTTTGGCTCTCCTCAACACCATTTTCCCATGCCCACCCGGGCAATCCATTCCTGCTTCTTTCATTTTATTCCCTCTCATCCGAGGACAACTTTTCCACCTCCACCCTCGCCCTCTCCCATCGAAGGGGGAGGGGATTAATGGGGAAATTTCAACTATCTGTAATTAGTGTTATTTTTTAGACCTAACTGGGTTGGATGTCAATTATAAAAATCAGGGATTGCAGATTGGGTGAAATTATTTCCGGAACAGAGCAAAGA
Source organism: Deltaproteobacteria bacterium (assembly GCA_018333535.1). GTDB lineage: Bacteria > Desulfobacterota > BSN033 > BSN033 > UBA1163 > RBG-16-49-23. The sequence continues at coordinate 587 of JAGXTA010000145.1, forward strand.
ATATTGTGATGAGAAGGCTGATGAGAATGCAAGTGGCGAGGGGAAAATAGAAAGTAAACTTCTCCTTTTTAATGACGATATCTCCGGGAAGCCTTCCCACCCAGGGGATTTTATCGCCGACCATCAGAAGCAGACCCATCAATATAATAAAGACGCCCAATAGAACAAGCATCTTACCTAAAGCGCCCAATCCGAACATATTGCCTTGAATCCTAATTTCAAATGTCAAATTTCAAAGTTCAAAGGAATGTCAAACGACTAACACCGTACAAAATGAATTTCAAATGTCAAAACTCAGACACCATATTAATGTCAAACCCTGAATGATTAAATATCAGAATTTCAACTCTTCTTCGCCAGAATGATTGAAGAAAAAATAAGCGCCAGCTCATGAGCCTCTTGCCAGAGTCTTTGGCACTCTGCTGCCTTGTGAGGATTTGCCTTTCGAATCATCCTTAGCCAGTGCTTTGTTTCTTTTGCTTCTTTCTTGCAAATTGCGATCTTATGCCTAAAATCTTTCTTCGATTCCGCTCCGTCTGCTTCCATGTAATTCGCGCCGACACTCGTACCGGCGTCTACCAACTGACCAATGAGCGGCCGATTGATTTCATTCCTCTCAAGAGTTTTCACAAACTCAATAATCATTTCTCCAAACCTGCCAGTCCTCTCCTCTAAATCAAAAACCCTTTCGTTTGAATTTTTTATTTCATTTGAACTTTGAACTTTATTTGACATTTGAACTTTGTCATTTGACATTTTGTTTTCTTTTAAAAACCTTTCCTTCTCACTATAGATACAACCGCAGTATTGCTGGCGATAGAGTCCCATCGCCTTGGAAACTTCCACGCCCCTCTTCCACCCTTGTCTAAAATCTTCATAATAGAAGGGAATTCCAATCTCCTTTGCCACACGCTCCCCCGTTTCTTTAATTAGAGCATGATTTTGATGTCCGCTTTCAAGAAGGGTGGTTGAAAAAGCATCGAAACCCTTATGCTTTGCCTCCTGTGCCGCTGCCTCGAGCCGGAGAGAGTAGCAATATTGACATCTTTCTTTGACGCGATGAGATACATTTCTCAAAAATTCCTCCAGTAGATACTCATCCCGATAAATGACTTTTAATCCTCCCTTATCCAAATATTGCTTCAGGGCGTCCAGCCTTTTCTGATATTCCTGATAAGGATGAATGTTGGGGTTAAAGAAATAGCCAACGACTTCATTCCCTGCTTCTCTTATTTTTTCAATGGGAGAAATAGCGCAGTTGGCACAACAGATGTGAAGGAGGACTCTCATCTATTAGAATCTTAAGTTCAAATGTCAAAACCCAAATATCAAGGGAATGTCAAAGCCCGAAACTGAACTCTTTGACATTGAGACTTTGGATTTGATTTGGCATTTGAACTTTGTCATTTGAAATTTAGGATTCAAAACTTAACTGGCCGCTAAGGCCTTCTTTTCAGAATCTTTCCTTCTTGGAACGCCCAACTCCTTTTCGACCTGCAGGATCCTCTCCGTGGCCTTGATGACCGTATCCGGATTGAGGGAGATGCTGTCGATGCCGCACCGGACCAAAAACTCGGCGAACTCCGGATAATCGCTCGGAGCCTGTCCGCAGATGCCGATCTTCTTGCCATTCTTCTTCACCTTTTCGATTACCCACTGAACCATCTTCTTGACAGCAGGATTTCTCTCGTCAAAGAGACGGGCGACCTTCTCCGAATCGCGATCCAGTCCCAGAATGAGCTGGGTGAGATCGTTCGACCCGATCGAAAATCCGTCAAAAATCTCGCTAAACTCTTCCGCCAGGATCACATTGCTGGGGATTTCACACATCATATAGATCTCAAGGTCTTTTTGCCCCTGTATCAAACCGTATTTCCTCATCTCCGCGATGACCAGCCTTCCCTCTTCTACGGTCCGGCAGAACGGAATCATCAACTTCACATTGGTCAGCCCCATCTCACCTCGGACCTTCTTCATCGCCAGACATTCGAGGCCAAACCCTTCCTGATAATCCTCATCGTAATAGCGTGAGGCCCCCCGATAACCGATCATGGGATTGTCTTCCACCGGCTCGAACCGGCTCCCTCCGATGAGATTCGCGTACTCGTTTGTCTTGAAATCGCTCATCCGGACGATTACATCCCTGGGATAGAAGGCCGCAGCAATTTTGGCCACTCCCTGTGCCAATCGGTCGATGAAGAAAACCTTCTTATCTTCGTAACCCACGGTCAACTGCTCGATCTCCTTTCTGACATGATCATCGTTCAATGAATCGAACTGGACAAGAGCCATGGGATGGATACGGATAACATTGTTGATGATGAATTCCAGTCGCGCCAGACCGACCCCGTCATTGGGGATGAATGAAAGATGGAAGGCATTATCCGGGTTCCCTACATTCATCATAATCCTGGTGTGGGGCTTCTCGAGATGTTCCATGTCGAAGCGTTTCACTTCATAGTCGAGGATCCCCTCAAAAACCAAGCCGGTCTCCCCTTCGGAACAGGAGACTGTGGCGCTCCGGTAATCTCCAAGAATCTCACTCCCGTTTACGGTCCCGACCACACAGGGAATGCCCAGTTCCCGGCTGATGATGGCCGCATGGCAGGTCCGGCCTCCCCGGTCGGTGACAATGCCCGCAGCGATCTTCATAATGGGTTCCCAGTCCGGATCGGTCATCTGGGTCACCAGCACCTCCCCCTTTTTAAACTGATCGATCTCTTTTGCGCTGGAGAGGACATGGACGGGTCCAGCACCGATCTTCTCTCCGACGCTTCTCCCCTGAGCCAGGACCCTTCCCTTCTCTTTCAATACATAGGTCTCCAGGACATTCATATTGCGCTGAGATTTAACCGTCTCAGGCCTCGCCTGAAGGATGAAAAGCTGTTGCGTGATGCCGTCCTTTGCCCATTCGATATCCATGGGCGTATAGTTGCCCGCCCTCTTTGAGTAATGTTCTTCGATGATCACGCCCCATTGGGCAAGCCGGATGATCTCTTCTTCCTCGAGGATGAATTTCGATTTCTCCTGCAACGAGACCGGGATATTCTTTGTCGAACCCTCTCCTTCCATGGCATAAATCATCTTGATCTCTTTTGTCCCTAAGATCTTCTGGATGATGGGTTTATATTGTTTCTGGAGACAGGGTTTGAAGACATAAAACTCATCGGGATTGATCACTCCCTGAACAATATTCTCTCCCAGCCCATAGGAGCCGGTGATATAGACCACATGGGGAAACCCCGATTCAGTATCCATTGTAAACATCACCCCCGAGCAGGCTTTATCGGATCGCACCATCTTCTGTATCCCGATAGAGAGGGCAACCTGAAAATGGTCAAACCCCCTGTAGGTCCTGTAGGAGATGGCCCGGTTGGTAAAGAGGGAGGCAAAACACCGTTTGCAGGCCTGAATCAAGGCGTATTCCCCGCGAATATTGAGATAAGTCTCCTGCTGGCCTGCGAAACTCGCAGTGGGTAAATCTTCGGCTGTGGCGCTGCTCCGGACCGCCACATCCGTATCCTCACCATACTCTTTGCATAACTTCCGGTAGGCCTTGATGATCTCTTCGACAACCCCTCTTGGAAACTCGAGGCTATAGATCAGTCTCCGGACCCGGCTCCCCCTCTCGGAAAGGTTCTCCATATTATCCACATCGAGATCGGCGAGTATGTCCCGGATGTTCTCCCTCACGCCCGGTTTCTTCATAATATATTGCCATTCCTGCACCGTTCCCTCGTCTAAAAAATCGTGGTAGGCATGGACCGTCACCGCAAACCCATTGGGGATGCTTACACCAAGTCCGGTCAGTTCCCGTCGCATCTCTCCCAGCGAGGCATTCTTTCCACCCACCAGGGGAAGATCATTAAGTCCGACTTCATCAAACCAGAGAACATAGGGTTTATTTCCCATATTCGGCTCCTTCAATCTCGTATTAAATAGTGTCTGTTTATAAACTAACTGTTTCCCAAAAGGTCGTCATTCCGGCGAAAGCCGGAATCCAGTCCTTTCAATCCCGCCAAAGGCGGGACTGGATGCCGGATCAGGTCCGGCATGACGGAAAAGGTGCATTTATAAACAGACTTTAAATATAAATCTACCTAAACCCCCTGCCCTTGTCAAGACAATTGCCCGATTCCCATAATCCGGGAGTAAGATTGATTTTTCAGTTAAATAAATTTAATATGAATGTCGATAAGCTTAAAAGGGAGGATTTACCCCGTTAGAAGGTCTACGACCTTTCAGCGGGGAGGATTCACAGGAGGCTTTAAACTCCATGTTCGCTGCAAAAGGAATTTTATCTTAATTCCCGCTTTAAACAGCGGGTTTTCTAACGGGGTGAAAAATCATGAAATATGTCTATCTCTTTGAAGAAGCGGATGGCTTCAATAAGAAGCTCTTCGGAGGAAAAGGAGCGGGGCTGGCTGAAATGACCCGGATGGGTCTCCAGGTTCCACCCGGGTTCATCGTCACCACCGAAGCATGTATCCAGTATTATGGAGCCAAAAAGAAGCTTCCGAAAGGCCTCATGGAAGAGGCTCAGAAAAATCTGAAAAAGGTTGAAGAAAAAGCGGGGAAAGTCTTTGGGAGTTCTCAGAACCCCCTTTTCTTCTCCGTCCGTTCGGGCGCCGCCCTCTCCATGCCTGGAATGATGGACACCATTCTCAACCTCGGATTAAACGACGAGACCATCGAAGGACTCATTCAGATCACCGCCGATGGAAGATTTGCCTACGATGCCTATCGCAGGTTCGTTCAACTCTTCGGAAAAATTGCTCTGGGAGTGGACGAAAAGGAATTCGATCATATCCTGAATAAAACAAAAGAGAAGGCCAAGGCGGTCTATGATACGGATCTCGATGCAGACCATCTCAAAGACATCTGCAAACAATATTTGACACTGATCAGGAAAGAGACGGGTTCTCACTTTCCCGAAGACCCGATGGTTCAATTGAGGTTGGCCATTGAGGCGGTTTTCCGCTCCTGGATGGGAAAGCGCGCCATTGATTACCGGAGGGAATTCAATGTCACCCCGGAAATGGCGAACGGGACAGCGGTCAATATCTGCGCCATGGTCTTCGGAAACATGGGGTTCGACTCTGCTACGGGCGTGGCCTTCACAAGAGATCCCGGAACGGGCGAAAACATCCTCTATGGCGAGTATCTCGTCAATGCGCAGGGCGAGGATGTGGTGGCTGGCATCCGGACGCCCAAGCCCATCCACGAGATGAAGAAGGAGATGCCCAGGATTTACCGGGAGCTGGAGCGGGTGAGAAAGACCCTCGAGGAACATTTCCGTGAGGTTCAAGATTTCGAATTTACGGTGGAGAAGGGAACGCTCTACATCCTTCAGACCCGTAACGGAAAGATGAATGCCCAGGCCATCGTCCGGACCTCTAAGGAAATGGTGGCTGAAAAGATGATCAACAGACAGAAGGCGGTTCTGAGATTGAAACCCTTTGATCTTGAGCAACTCCTCCACAAACGGATCGATCCCAATTTTAAGGGGAAGCCGATTCTCGCCGGACTTCCTGCCTCTCCGGGAGCCTCTTCCGGCAAAGCCATCTTCGATGCGGATGAAGCCGAAAGAGTGGGAAAACTTGGCCATAAGGTCATCCTTGTCCGTGAGGAGACGAAACCTGAGGATATTCATGGCTTCTTCGCCTCTCAGGGAATCCTGACCAGCCGGGGCGGGAAAACCTCCCATGCCGCGGTCGTCGCCAGAGGAATGGGAAAACCCTGCGTTTCAGGATGTGAGTCGCTCCACATCGACCCTAAAACAAGAGAGGCCATGGTGGGAAATATCCGCATTAAAGAAGGGGATTTTATCACGATTGACGGCTCCAGAGGCGAGGTCTATCAGGGAGAAGTGCCCACTGTTGATCCGGAGGTCAGTAAAGAACTTCTCACGATTCTGAGCTGGGCGGATGAGATCAGGACGATGGGGGTCCGGGCCAATGCCGATACGCCAGAATCAGCCGCAATGGCGAGGCAAATGGGCGCCGAGGGAATCGGTCTCTGCCGGACGGAGAGGATGTTCAATGCGGTTGACCGGCTTCCCATTGTCCGGGAGATGATTCTCGCGAGTTCAAAGGAGAAAAGAGCGGAGGCCATTTCCAGACTCCTCCCCTCACAGAAGAGCGATTTTAAAGAAATCCTGAGGGCCATGAAGGGATTCCCGGTGACGATTCGGCTCCTCGACCCGCCCCTTCACGAATTTCTTCCCTCTGCGGAAGAGTTAGGCTCGGAGTTAAGGAATCTGAAAAACCTTGAGGCAGCCCTCGACTCGATGGAGAATATCTCCGAAGTAATGAAGTATCTCGACACCACTTCCAGGGAATCTCTAAAACTTCTTGAGCATGTAGCAACGGATATCGTCGAGATTAAGGAGAAGAGGCTTGATAAGAAACTGATCCGCAAACAGCAGGAGACTCTCAAAAAGGTTAAAGAGATGATGGAAGTCAACCCCATGCTCGGCCACCGGGGCGTGCGATTGGGCATCACCTATCCTGAAATCTATAAGATGCAGATTCAGGCCATCATGGAAGCCGCCGCCGAATTGACCAAAGAGGGAGTCGATATCCAGCCCGAGGTCATGGTCCCTCAGGTCTGCACAGCCCAGGAGTTGAAATGGGTCTATGAGTTGGTAAGAAAGGTTCAGCGGGAAGTGGAAAAAGAGTACAGGGTGAAGATCAAGTTCAAATTCGGAACGATGATCGAAGTCGTCAGGGCCTGTATGAGGGCAGGAAGGCTTGCGGAGGTTGCAGACTTCTTCTCCTTTGGAACGAACGATCTCACCCAGGCGACTTTCTCCTTCTCAAGAGAGGATGCGGAGAACAAATTTCTCCCTCTCTACAATCAGCGAAAGATCCTCCAGGACAACCCCTTCGAGGTGCTGGATGTAAAAGGGGTGGGAAGATTGATGATCATCACCGTCGAATGGGGAAGAAGGACGAAGCCTGACCTGAAGATCGGGATCTGCGGAGAACATGGCGGCCATCCCGACTCGGTTGAATTTTGCCACAACATCGGGCTCTCCTATGTGAGCTGTTCCGTGCCGCGGCTTCCGATTGCAAGGCTTGCCGCCGCTCATGCAAAGCTGAAAGAAAATGAGAGGAAACCTTCACAAAAATTCGACCCCGACTCCCCCAGTCTCTTCTTCTAAATGGATTTTTTTGCGAATTCAGAAATGGAAATCAGGAATGGGAAGCGGTATGAAGGGATCTGCCTTTTTTCTCCGGAGTGCCGTTTGTTATTTCCTCAATCGACAATTGAAGATGTGACCCCGGAGCTCTTTTCAAAAACGATCTTTATTTCATATGCTGTGGACACAGAAACCTTAGACGAACACCATTTTTTTTAAGTGCTTCCCTATGCTCCCACCAGTCAGTATCAACAGCATTCAAAACTGTGGGATGATTCCGGCTTCCAAGGGCCACAGCAACGTATTTCCTGTCAGAACGATCAAAAGCATTCAATTCAGGATCAGCAGGAAACTCAGCAAATTCTTCCGAGTTGCCTGGTATGGGTGTCAATGGAACCTTTTCACACCGTTCAATAACCGCCTGATTTTCCCATACCCATTTCATGAACAGGTCACCAACACCTGGCTGCCCAGCAATTCTCAAGCACCCCATATATTCCCACAGTATCCGCATTGTATCATCTATAACGACCATTCCTCTTGCACGGATCTCTGAAAGAATACCCACGCAAGTCAATACACAATCGATATCTGCGTGTGACGCTTTTTGGTTTGCAACTATAGCTACGTTGACGTCAACAACAAAAGCTGTCATTTGCCCTCTGCCTTTTTCCTTTCCATAGCTGCCTTGGTCATAGCTGCCATTTCCCCGAACTGGTCGCCAAAAAACTCTTTTGGCCAGTTTAAAATATTTCCAAAAAGATCAACATTAAGAGATGTTAATTTGGAACCGTCATTCTCCGATTCACAGAAATATAAAGCCATCTTGTCAGGAGAAATCTTTTTTTCAGCAATCCGACGCTGCAAGCGCTTGAGGAGATGTTCGCTATGACTTTCAAAAATTATCTGAATATTGCGGGTCTTCACTGCATCTATCATGACGTCTGCTAAGCCTGCCTGAACAGCTGGGTGTAAATGTATCTCTGGTTGCTCAAGAATGATAATGGAGCCCTTCGGGGCATAGTAAGAAAGCACAATCGCAGGCAAAATTTGAGAAACTCCAAACCCAACGTCTGTAATCAAAACCTCAGGCGAATTGGGATTCCGGCGAACTTTGACACGGTAGATATTCCCACCTTCCTTGGTAATCGGTTCAACGTGGAATGCATCAATGAGCTTTAATTCCTTCAACCAGGCAGCAACACACTGTTCCAAGCTTTCTCTTTTTTTTCTTTTTCCCCGAGAAATTGGCAAACCGCTTTCACGAGCTGCAAGAATTGCCTCCACGACTCGTTCCCCCCTCAATCCCATGTCAACAGGCTCAGCACCTGACCATGCGTACTGGCGTTTTGGATAATCACGAAGGGGGCCTAGGTACTTAGTCCCACTGAAAAGTCGTTCAAATTCAAGCTGGAGGTCGGATAAAAAGCCAGCATTCTGGAAACGAGCATTCACTTCATTTGGAAATCCATAACATTTTACAGGGGCAGGGAGATCCCACACTCGTCCTTGTGTCCGGATAAATCGAAAATCTGCGGGGACCGCAATTAATTCATAATTCTCTTTTGTTGTCGGTTTCCGTCTCATAATGAAATCCCGACCAGCAAGAGAATAAATAATCTTGTTTACAACAAGTCTCTTCTTCTCGCTCTCCGAGATTTCAACGGTGAAACCAAGCTCTTCTCCTATGAATAAATCTACATTCTTGTCATCTGGGTTTTTCACTTTTAGTGGTTTAGTTAGCTTCCAGTGGATTGACCACTCAAGTTTTCCGGGTGCCTCATGTGAGTAAATTACGTCTCGGAAACTACCAAGGTTGGCAGGACTTTTCTCATTTCCGAAGTCTAAAACCTGCAAGCGGTCGGTGGATTCAACCGTTTGTTTAATCATAAGAAGGAGCTGGATAATGCTCGTCTTACCCGAACTATTCGTGCCAAATAGGCCTGTAATTGGAGCGAACCGCATTTTCTCGACTTGTTTCCACGACTTGAAATTGATGAAACTCAGTTCTGTAATCATAAGGGTACCCCCATTCTTACTAAGGTTTTCAAAAAGACAGTTTTCCCTGTGTATCCTTTAGGCCATCTCTCCGCGATACCAAGTGGCAAATCTCGGGCCAGGCAATATCAAGGTTGTTGTAAGCCAGCGCCTTTTTTTAAACAGATCGCTTATTTCTTTCGATTGGCTTTGACAATTTCTCCGTTAATTGGGAAACGAGGCGGTCCACTGTAACCGGCATAGCGCCCGCTCTAACGATGATACTTTCTTTTTCCGATTCAAAGGTGTAAACCTGCTTCCCTGCACTTAGCACGTTTAGGCAAAGCTGTTCTGTCTTACTTTTAGGAGCGGCATAGGGAACGAAAAACTGATCCGCCAAGAGCGAAACGAATCTGTTTCTTTTTTCAGCAAGAAGGGCCGAAATTCTTCCATGTTTTGGAGCGAACGGCGACAGAATGAGAAGCCTTCCCTCGGCACAAGCTTTTCGCCATGCCGAAGGTATACGCATGTTGGTGATGCTTCGGGCGGGACACACGACAACGGGTTGTTTGCCGCGTAACAAGAAGTCCAGACATTCCTTCTCCATGGGAGAGTGAAAACCACCGATTACAGGTACTCCCGCGTCTCGAAGTGCACGAGCTAAATCGTAAGTCTGCACAATTACCCGGCCAGGACAACGGATCGAGCAGAGTAATCCCAGAAGCGGATTACTCAGGATCTTTACGTCACCGATTGCCCAGAAACGGGAGAATCCTTCATCTTCGATCACTCTGCGGAGGACCCCAGGGAGATCAGGGCTGCGAGAGTTAAGAGGGGTTACGATCTGTATCATCTTTTTCTTCCAGGTAATCGGAGTTCATATTGATTTTGGTCCAAAAACATTCTCTTGACATTTAATTCCCAACCTGACACATTATTTTCAAGTGTAAAGGTCCCGCCCTGATAATAAGAGCCCAAGGGGCTCTCCCGAAAGGGTAGTCAGGGCGGTCGCATTTTTAGGATTGGTCGTCGAACTCCCTTTTTAAAAGTCTGAGTTCACGTCGAAGCTCTGCCTGAAGTTCTCCCTCCGTTGGCAGGTATAGTTTATATCGACTGGCAAAAATTTTCTTTGCCTGGTCCGGGCCGAGAGTGTAGTGGACAACGGCGTCGTTCTTGTCCGTGCACAGAATGAGACCTAATGTTGGGTTATCTCCCTGGGTCCGGCGCTCGCGGTCGTAGTAATTGACGTACAATTGGAGTTGCCCCAAATTCTGGTGGGTAAGTTTGCCGACCTTGAGATCGATGAGCACGAAGCATTTGAGGATCGTGTGGTAGAATACCAAATCAATGTAGAAGTGGTCACCGTCAAGCGTGATCCGTTCTTGTCGGGAAACAAAAGCGAAACCCTTACCCAATTCGAGTAGGAATGCCTGAAGGTTGTTGATCAGGGCCTGCTCCAGGCCGGACTCCACAAGTTTCGGCGATTCGGGCAAGCCAAGGAACTCCATGACCACCGGGTCTTTGAAAACGTCGGCAGGCCGCTGTATCGCTTGTCCCTTTGTGGCCAGTCGCATCAAACCCTTCTTGTCCTTGCTCAGGGCCAGGCGTTCATAGAGCAGGCTGTTGATCTGGCGCTCCAGTTCCCGCGCCGACCAATTGTTCTTGACCGCTTCTATTTCGTAAAAAGATCTGGCCTCGAGTGACTCAACACGGACAAGATGCCGGTACAGGGACCAAGAAAGGTTAGGGTGCAGCAGACCCGGCTGCCAAGATTGGTCACACAGTGTGTGACCAATTCCGGATTTTAACGGAACTGCGACAGGAAAGTTGTTTACATTGGATAAAGAGGATTGGTCACGCAGTGTGTGACCAATCTCCCTGCTTCTCAATCCCGGATATGCAAGGAAGAATTGCCGAAAGAGCTTAAGGTTCGTAGCGCTATACCCGGCCCCGTAATCTTGCTGGAGTTTCTCGGACAATTCGGCAATCAGCCTTTGACCGTATTCGGCTTTTCTACTCCCACGCTGCTCCTCCTCCACAATCTCCCGTCCGATCAGCCAGTTGGCCACAACCTGGGTCGTGTTAACCGACCTGGCCACATTGGTTCTGGCCGATTCCAGTATCTGTCGGATCCGCCTGTACAACGGCGTCCCCTTCGTTTCCGGCAAACTTGTCGGTTTCTTTCTCACGGTTCCATCTCCTCACGCAATGGAGGTAGTTGTTCCGGCCCCGGTTGCGCTTCCTTAACTTCCATCTCCGGGAATTCGCATATGCTTTCCCATCAAGATATGACGCCGTGGGGTCAAACCCTTCGGAGTTCTTCAAGCTCCATCATCATCCTCAGCGTCGCTCGCCCCCATGCGTTACTTGATGTCATAGTTGATTTTCTTCTCTATGGTTGTATATCCCGAATTACTTATTTATTGTGGTCAAGTGCCATTGCCATTTGTTTCACCTTGTCGTCCTAACACAATGTCCAACTCCGACCGGAACCCCTGCGCGTCGTCTTTTCGAAGTTTGATAAAGAACTTATTAAAATCCTTCGGGGTAAGAAAATTGAGTTGGTAGGTCAAATCAATTCCGACTCTCTTCAGCCATTCATTCAGTCGGTTAAAATGATTGCGGGCATACTCGAACTTCTTCTGATTCTCTATGGAAGGGTCGTCAATCTCGCGGTCATCTTTAATCTCCACAACAAAGAGTGTCTTATTCTTTCTAATAAAAAAGTCCGGGCTGAAATCACCACGTTTCTGCGTATTGCCTTTCTTCCAGGCATACTCAATAGCGTAGAACCGTTGAGATGAATTCTTCAGCCAGCTGTCTATCACAAGCACATTTTCTCGCTCGCAAAGGCGGCGCATGAACTTACGTTCCGGCGTCCCATCGGCAATCGCCACGTTGCAGGGCGTCCTGAAGTCATGGGAGTTGGGAATTTCTTCGCTGCCGATCCGGTAATCACCATCTGGGTCCTTGACTGAGTTGAAGAAATCCTTTTGCTCGTCTGGCATCGTCTTCTCACAGTCAGGTGTATAGAAGACTGTTTTATCACCTCGGCGGATTTCGGCGGCGCTCACGCTGATTGTTGAGCGCTCTTTTGTGCTGAACGTGATTAGAGCGTTTGGCGTAAGTTTATATGCAACGCGCTTTGCTGACTTGCGCCGCAATGGCCCGAGGGCCTGCAAGATTTTCTGGCGGTTCTCCTCGGTGATCTTCCCGGTCTTGATTTTCGCCCGCTTCGTCGATGCCTTTACGATTTCAAGACAACGATCACGAGGGAACTTCTTGACGTACTGTGTACGGTCTTTCGGATCGGGTGCATCTTTGGATTCCTCGTCAATGGATTGTAAGCGCCGATACATCTCCTCAGCCACATCCTCAAAGGAATAAGTCTTGTGCTCAATCTTGGTCTTAAACTTCGTATGATCCCCGGTTACTGCCCGCTCAAAATCAATGGCAACATCTTCAATTTCCACCTGTGAAGGTAATTCAACGTATTCTTTCTCAAGCAGCCGGTATTCACCCTTTTTAGCGAAATGGCTTGTGTCTGTCTCGCGAGTGTAATCAAGATTGTGGAGGTCGAAATGATAGGGCGAATCCAGAATGATTGTTGAGGAGAGCCGATTTTCGATCTCAAGAATTTCGTCCACAAGGCTCTTTATCTGACCGGCCCATGCTACGTGATTGAAAACGGTCACTTCTGGATCCACACCCTGCCAACCCTCGGGACGGCGTAAACCGCGTCCGAGGACTTGAGCAATCAACAACTTGCTATTGAACGCACGTTCTTCATGGGGGACGATTTGAAAAACGTTTTTCACGTCCCAGCCTTCATTGAGCATCGAAACGGAGACAATCCATTCAACCTTACTGTTAGGCCGATCAACGATCCTTAGTTTGGCAACGTTCACCTGATGTTCCGTGGCGGAACTGACCGGGAGAACCTTTTTCCCCGCATCATCCCCGGAAATCCCCTCCCATTCCTGCAAAAATGCCTGGAGTTCTTCAGCTACACGTTTGCACGACTTTATGTCTCGCGTGACGACAATCGACAAAGGGCTTATCTTGTGCTTTCTAAGCTGCCGCTTGAGACTTTGATGCATCTTGTAGATCAACTGCCATTTCTCTTCGGGGTCATCCGTTTGCGGCATATCCACTGCATATCTAACCCTTTTAACAAAGCGCTCCTCAATTGCCTGCCGCAAGGAATACCGACTCACGACGTCTGCAAAATATTCGTCTCCGATGTAACACGTCCCTGAAGCCCCCACCACATATCGGAAGCCGTATTCAGGGTTAAGTAAGAATTCCTTCCATTTCTTGACGTTGGTCCCTGATTCGTTTGCTACGTGGTGGGTCTCGTCATTGAAAACTGCCACTCGCGCCCCGCGGCCGAAAAGGCTATCCCGGATGGATGACTTTACATGTTTTAGGATAGCATGATAGTTTTCAACACATATTGAACTGTTAATGATACTTTCTGAAGCGTTAATGACTTTAGGTACACGTACCTTTGCGTCCTCCGGGAGCAAATCGCGCAAGTCAGAATTACCAGCCATGTCGCGGAACTTCGCAAGCAACCCAGCTTCAATGGTATTTGAGGGGCAAAGCACGAGGACTCGGTCAACGATGCCTTCGGCAAGAAGAATCATAGCCAATCCATAGAGCACATAACTCTTACCAGTGGCAGTGGCCATATCAATCGAGCAAGCCAATTTCTCCGGCAGCTGCAAATAGCGTTCCATACCTTGCCATGAACCGTATCGTCTCTGCAATTCGTCGTTGTCTTCAAAATTCTCCTTGGCAAGGTCATGTAGGCTTTTATATTTACCGCCGACCAGGTAGCGCATCACTGTAAAAATCGCTTCTTTCTGGTACTCCCGACTTTGGCAAAGCTCGTCTATGAACGTCTCGTACTTTGACTCGTCCCACAAGGCAGGATCGATGTTTGTCGAGACCTTCAAAACGAGGTCTTCGTTCTTGAACTTTTGTCTGTCACCTCGCATCGGACTCATTTTTTCTTTCCGTTCTTCTTCGGCGCATCATTACCCGTCCCTTTGCCAAATGCCGCCGCATCAATCAAAACACGCGCTTCGTTTCCATAGATGTCTAAGAAAACGGCCATCATCGTCTTTCTAATCCGATCTTTGAGGAAACGCACCTTCCAGCCATCCTTTTCGATATCGCTTGCATAGTGGACTTCGTCGAGGTCAAAAACCTTGGCTCCTTCGTCGTAGTCGAAATCGATCATGACCATGGACAGCGTTTCGAGATTACCTTTCTTTTTGAACGGTTCACGTACAACAGCATCACTCTTGAAAGTTTCAATCTTGATAAAACCATATTCAAAAAGCTCTCTTTTCGCCTTTTCGGTACCCGTCCTGTATTTCAATTCCGGTGTGCGAATAAAGTCGAACCCGACAGCCTCAACCGTATCATTGACAGCCATTTCGTCAGACGGTTGCTTCAGCGCTGTGAATTTACGCCGATGTAATTCGTGAATTATCGAATACGGGATCCGTAGGGCGTAGTAGCGAACTTTTTCGAAGTCAATATAGTCCTGTTGAAAATCGAATGTTAGCGCCGGGGCTATGATGAAAACCCTGTTTCCTACCCGTGACCCAACAGCCTGATGGATCTCCTGAATCGTCTCCTCCGTGATCCGAGCATCTTTGTGCTTAGGTTCCATGTGATTGAAGACCATCACGCTTGCGCCCTGCCGATACCCGTCGAATTCAATGCCGCCAATCTTGTGCCTCTCATCACGGCATTGGAACAATTGCAATGCGAAGAACCGCCAATCCTGCCAGGGCAGTTCTCTGAGTTTCGAGAAGTCGTAAAGCCCTGCATTATAGAGCGTGAATGGCTTCGGTTCCAGGCTCAGGCCTTTATTGCCGATCTCACGGCGGAGGTTCAACATCCTTTTTTGTATTGTGTAGATCGCCAATTTCCCACAATCAGTTCCTACCCAGCGGCGGTTTAGCTTTTCCGCAACCGCAAGAGTGGTTCCTGAACCTGCAAAAGCGTCGAGAACAATGTCTCCTTTTTGTGAAGAAGCATTTATTATCCTTTCGAGCAATGGCTCTGGTTTTTGCGTCGGATACCCCACCTTTTCGTGCCGCGTATATGCATAGGTGCCTACGGGATAATCATTGAATTTATGCGCAAGATCCTCCTTACCGATCCAGACACTCCACGCTGTTTGAGGTCGATTTTTTGTTGCCTCGCGAACGGCTTCCTCCTTCGAAAGGTTAGTGTTGTAGCAGATATATGTCTTTAAATAATTACTCCCTCCGCTGCTTTCTCTACCACGTGTGTAAAACCACCCATCTTTGTCTTTTTGCAACGCACCTGTTATCCGCTCAGAGTAGCCCAATCTTGGTGGGGGATTAAATTTTCCTCTTGCTGACTTATAGCAAAAAATGGTTTCATGCGCCTTTGGGTAGAACTTTCCGGAACCCATCAAACCACAAACCCACATTACCTCAGCAAATTCGAATGCCAGGAAAATCTCATCGATAATTGCTTTGATATAGTGGGACTTCCTGAAATCCATATGAACATAGATTGTGCCATCATCAGCAAGTAATTCGCGAAGAAAAACGAGTCTTTTTCTTAAGAACTCTATGAATACCGCCCCTGTTAACTTATCTTGATAAGCCTTTTGGTCCTCTGTGCCTCGAAAATCCTGCTTCGTTGCGAACGGCGGATCGATATAGATCAGCCGAGCACCAGGGGTACCGTCTGCATTGCACAGCTTACCTGCCTTTTTCATCTCGAAAAGGGTCTTCATCACCTGGAGGTTGTCGCCGAAGACCAGCATGTTGTGCCAATCTTCACCATTACGTCCAAAGGTTCGAACGGGTTGGAGTGGAACGGCAAGGGTGTCGGCAATGATGTCTCCTTCGGGGTCTTTGCCGTGATAAACAAGCTCGTATTCCCGCTTCTCCGGCGGAAAAAGAACACGGGCCCATTCTGGAGAAATTTCTTCACCAGCTTCGAGTAAACGAATCAATTCCTGACGCTGTTCAGGAGAAAGGCTCATTGTCGCTTCTCCATCTTAGATTGTTTTGAAGATTTGCAGGTTGCTCTGGGTTCTTCCACTAGAAAACCTATCCGTTTCTTCTAATCTGTTGTTCCTGCCAAAGTAATTTCATCCATCATGCCACTGTCAGCAAAACTGAAAACCGAACTCTCACCGATGACAATATGATCCAATAACTTCAGACCGATGGGCTTCAATGCAGCATATAGATCTTCCGTGAAAAATCTATCCGACTCACTGGCGTCCGCGGCGCCGGATGGGTGATTGTGCGCCATGATCACCATGCTTGCGTTCGCCTGCAACGCCCGCGCCACAATCAATCGGATCTGCGGCCTAGCTTGGTCAACCGACCCGACAGCAAGCAAAGCGTCTTCAAGTAAAGTCCCGCGCCGATTCAGGAACAAAGCCCTGAAATGCTCCTCAGGAAGTCCCTGTAATCGTGATTGCAGGTATTTCGCTGCTGCATTTGTATTTTTGAGTGAGATCCGATCTCGCGCATCTGGGAGTGATATGCGCCGGCCAACCTCCATGGCAGCCGCCAACTGCGCCGCCTTTGCCCCCTTCAAACCTTTGACCTCCTGAAGTGCCGAAAGTGGGGCGCCGGCCACTGCTCGGAGCGAACCAAATTTCTTGAGGATTAGCCGCGCCATTTCAACGGCACTCGTATCCTTCACACCTACACGCAGAAGGATCGCAACAAGTTCAGCGTCTGTCAAAGCTTGTGCTCCTTGGCGTAACAACCGCTCCCGTGGGCGTTCACCCTCGGGCCAGGCAACAATGCCTCTTGATTTTGCCTTTTTTGAAGAACTCATCTTCTTCATCCATCGTCATCTCAATCAAAAGAATAATTACCATAAAAGGTCTGGGGGAGTCGCTGCATCCCAACGAGCAGACGGCAGCAATGGTCAGGTCCGCCCGACCATTTTTCGACAAACTCATCAATGGCTTTCCATCCCCGCAGGTTGAAGTACCCTACACAAAAGTCAGATCGGCTTGATAAGGCGAGAGTCTCCCGAAGTGCCGGGAGAAGAGATTGGTCTATATTATCGAAGATACGGGGCATTGGTTACGCTCCGAAGATTAATAAGGAATGCAGGAAAGCATGAAGAAGGCATTTTGAGTTCTCCTGGATTCCTGGCTTCCTTATTAGGGGTAAGATTTCGATCCCGGTCTTGAAATCTCTTACGTCTGTTTTAATCACCCCCTGGAAATTGAACTATTTATACCAAAAATTTAACTTTATGGCAATTCCATCGAATTCTTCTATTTTTCTTGGTCTACCTCTCTCATGTTTCCAATTTTTAAACAGAAGGGAAGAAAAATAGGGTGGGAGATGATAGTTATGCTTCAACTGGCAAGACTTTTCTGTCCTTCAATCTCACATAACCATTATGGGTAATTCTTAGGTGGGGGATGGCGGGAGAGGTGAGGGTGTCAACCGTGAGGGCAGGTTTTTCCCATTTGACACCGTTCTTCCTCAGAGACGCTTCGAGTTTTTTAACCTCTTCTCCCACAATCTCCATCGGTTTTAATGAGGCGACTCCGCAGAGGGGGGCAGGGAATTCGGCGACGACCTCCTTCCCTATGGCATAGACTCCTCCACCCCCAATCTCTTTGAGCCTTCCAATGACCGTTTCCATCGATTGAGTATCACATCCCACGACAATCATATCCGGCGAATCCCAGCTCATCGTCGTTCCATAGGCCCCTCTTTCAAGGCCAAACCCTTTAAGGAGCCCCAAAAATGCCCCTCGATTTCCAACACGATCCAGGACGAGGATCATGATGACATCTTTTGACTCTTCAGGTTTATCAAGATCAATCATACTCTCCTTGGTCACAAGCCTGCTAACAAGTTCCATCGCCCTCGCCTTCCCCTTGGCTGGAAGTGATGGAATCCTGTAATTTGAAACTTTCACCGTCTTGGACATATGATCCGAAAAGAAAACTTTTTTAGGTTCTGCCAGGGATTTGCCATCCCTGAAGATGATTTTCCCGTCGCACATCACGAGACGGGGCGAGAAGTCTTCCGGTGAAGGGAAGATCAGAAGGTCTGCCATCTTCCCGGGTGAAAGAGATCCAATGAGAGGGTCAAGACCGAAGTGCTCTGCTACATTGATCGTCACCATTTGATAGGCCAGTTGGAGCGGAACTCCGAGCTTTAGGGCGCTCCTTAAAGATGCATCCAGATAACCTTCTTCGAGAAATCCTTCAGGGTCAACGCCATCGGTGGAAAGGATAAGCCTTCTGAAATCGATCTTCTTCTTAAAAATTCCAGCAACTCCGGGAAGTTCTTTTCTGATCGAGCCTTCCCTGATCATCACCCAGTAACCCAGCCTCAGCCTTTCAAGCGCCTCCTCATCGGTGATGGGTTCGTGGCAGGAAGAGACTCCAAAATCGGTGTAGGCCTGAAGCTTTCTCCCGGATGCGCCTGCTGTGTGGCCCTCGATCAGTTTGCCCATTTCAAGGGCAATGGCAACAAGTTCCCTCACTCTCTCTCCCTGTTGCCCCTCCAAAAAGATGTTTCCCCAGTAGATCTCCCCTATTCCCAGGCATTGAGGGTTTTTAAGAAGGGGCAGAAGTTCCTCGTTGGTCGGAACATTTATCTCCTCGGATGGGGTGAGACCGCACAGTGGAGAGATGGTGTAATAGAATCGAATGGGTTGCTCTTTAAGCCCTTTTACAAAATATTCCATTCCCTCCCTTCCAGCAATCAAACCAAAGTCCATCGTTTCCATGATAACCGTAGTGACGCCGCCTGGAATCACATGCCTGACGAATTCCTCTATCCCTGACCTGTTAAGGTGCGTATGTCCTTCGATCAATCCGGGGAGAAGCGCCATGCCATCTGCATCGATCACCTGTGTTTTACCGTCCTTTTGTGGATCATGATCCGGACCCACATAGGCAATCCTTCCATCCTTGATCCAGATGGACTGTTTCTTGATAAACTCTCCGGTGAAAACATTGAAGAGGATGCCGTTGGCGATGACCGTATCCGGAGAGATATTGCCTAAAGCAACTTCACTGAGGATCTTTCTTTTCTCTATTTCCTTCATACAAGGTTTCATAGCAAAAATGCTCGAGTCGTGTCAAATACTTTGAAATCAGAATGATCCGCCATTCTTCCGAATTACATTCGGAATTCATATGTTAAATTAATTTACATAAATTCAATAGGTTATTTAAATAATAAAAAAATAGTTGACAAAAAAATAGAATAGTATAGGATGTTCTTCGAATTATAATCCAAGTTTACTCCTTTAAATAGTCTATCTCATTGAAAAAAAAACCGAATTCTGTTCAAAATATGGATAACATAAGCCGAGAATCTGAAAGAAAAGGGCAGATATTAAACTCTGCCATTAAGATCTTTGGAGAAAAAGGCTTCCAAAATGCTACGATTGCCGAAATCGCCAAAGATGCTGGCGTTGGGGATGCTACTATCTATGAATATTTTAAAAATAAAGAAGACTTGATGCTGGCAATCCCCGTGGAATTCACCAAAGAACTCATCCCCCAAATCAATGATCATATGATGGGTATTAAGGGGGCCTTTAATAAACTACGGAAGTTTATCTGGTGGTGGCTTAATTATGTTGAAAAAAACCCCGGATACGGGTCCATTGTCTTACTTGAGTTAAAGACGAGCAAGACCTATGTATCCACGGAAGCCTATCAGGCGGCCAGGAGCTTTTATCAAATCGTCCTTGACATTATTAAGGAAGGACAGGAGGAAGGGGCGGTCAAGAAAGAAATTAATCCCTATTTGGCCCGCAGTCTTTGCGTTGGGGCGATGGAACATATCATCATTCGATGGCTATTGAAAGATAGGAAATATCCACTCATCCAATATGCTGACGAGTTGGCAGATCTTTTGATTGATTCTCTTAAAACCAGAGTTTGATATTTCGGATGGAGACAACATTGATGATCCCGTAAAAAGTCGAAAACTCTTAATGATCGTCATTCCGGCGAAAGCCGGAATCCAGTAATCTCAGACACTTATGAAAACACTGGACACCGGTTCCTGCCGCAGGACCGGTGAGACGACTTTTTACGGAACCATCAATGTTGTTGGCCTCCAAATGAGAAAAAACTTGTTTTTCTCAAACAGTATTATTCTAATGCTGAAAATTAAACATGGAGGAATAGATGCGTATCCCAAGATTTGAATACTTCCGCCCATCATCGATCGATGAGGTTTGTTCTTTACTGTACAAGTATAGAGGAGAGGCGAAGGTCTTGGCTGGCGGTACCGACCTCTTCGTCAAAATGAAGAAAAAAGAGATTCTTCCCAAGGTTGTCATCAGCCTGAATGGGATCCAGAAACTAGACAGGATCGAATGTGATGAGAAAGACGGTCTCAAAATTGGCCCACTCGTCACGCATGACGCAATCGTCAATCATCCATTCGTCAGAGAAAAGTTCGATTTTCTCTCTGAGACCTGTTTTAAGATCGGGACCCGCCAGGTGAGAAATATGGGAACCTTGGTGGGTAACCTTTGCAATGCCTCCCCTTCCTCTGACGCCTCTGCCCCTCTATTGGTCCTGGAAACAAAATTGAAGTTGGTTCACCTTTACGGTGAAAGAACCATCCCTCTTCAAGAATTTTTTATTGGGCCTTTCCAAACCGTTCTCGATCCCCAAGAAATCGTGGTAGAGGTTCAGATCCCAAAACCTGCCCCCCACACGGCCGGCTCTTACCAATACCTTCATAAAGCTTCCTCTGTCGGAGAAACCCTGGTCGGAGCGGCTGTGCTTCTCACAATAGATCCAAGAAATTCTACCTGTCAGGAGGCAAGAATTGGTCTCTCTTCTGTTGCTTCAACCCCTATCAGGGCGAAGGCTGCGGAAAGAACATTGAAGGGAAAAAGACTGGAGGAGAAGATCATTAGGGAGGCGGCTCAGGTGGCCATGGATGAAACCCAGCCTCGCTCCAGGTCTTTGTATCGACGGGAGATGACCAGGGTATTAGTGGAACGCGCAATCCTTCGAGCGATGGAGAAAATCAGATGAAAAAGCAATTAATCGAGTTGAGAGTGAATGGGGAATCCTTTGAGTTAGCCGTGGAGCCTCAGAAAACCCTATTGGAAGTGGTGAGAGAGGATTTAGGTCTCACAGGGGCAAAGGAGGCTTGCGGCACAGGAGAATGTGGTGCCTGTACCGTCTTAATTGACGGCAAACCCATCCTTTCCTGTTTGACGCTGGCGATTGAAGCCCAGGGGAAAGAGATTACTACCATCGAAGGTCTAGCCAAGGCTGGTGAACTCCATCCTTTACAGAAGGCTTTCATTCGGTATGGAGCCATTCAGTGCGGGTATTGTACATCAGGGATGATCCTCAATGCAAAATCTATTCTTGACGAAAATCCTAAACCCTCAAGAGATGAGATCTTAAAAGGACTGGAGGGTAACCTCTGTCGGTGCACAGGCTATAATAAAATTTTAGAAGCTGTCATGGCAGCCTCGACCGGAGAAGATTGATATGGAAGAGTTATCGTATGTCGGCAAGAGTGTTCCAAGAAAGGATGGCGTGGAGAAGGCAACTGGAAGAGCCCTTTATACTGTGGATATGGTTCTTCCTGGGATGTTGTGGGGTAAAATATTAAGGAGTCCCTACCCTCATGCCAAAATACTCCGTATTGATGCTTCCCGCGCAGAGAGACTCCCCGGAGTGAAGGCAGTCATCACAGGGAAGGATACTTTAGGGATCAAGCACGGATTTGTGGAAACTCCTCGATATCCCCCTGATCAATACCCTTTAGCCATGGATCGGGTCCGCTATATTGGTGAAGAAGTTGCTGCGGTTGCGGCCATCGATGAGTATGTTGCTGAAGAAGCCTTGAATCTTATCCAGGTCGATTATGAGGAGCTTCCTGCGGTCTTTGATCCTGAGGAGGCGATGAAACCCGAGGCTCCTGAAATCCATCCCAGCCACCCAAAGGTGAAAGAACCTTACAAGAATATTGGCGGAAAGACGGAATCCGGATGGGGAAACGTTGAGAAAGGGTTTGACGAATCCTACCTCGTCCGCGAGGATCGGTTCGAGGGGCAGCTAAGAACACATTGTTATATGGAACCCCAGGCCACGCTGGCCAGTTTCGATCTTTCAGGAAAGTTAAATGTTTGGACTTCAAGTCAAGGCCCTTTCATTAAAAGAGCCAAATTAGCCACGACCTTAGGACTTCCTTTCAGCAACGTTCGTGTTTTGAAAGCCTATGTGGGAGGAGCATACGGAGGGAAGATTGACCTCTTCTCCCATGAATTCTGTGCTTCTCTGCTGTCCATCAAGGTCCAAAGGCCGGTGAAAATTGTTTGTACAAGGGAGGAGGTATTTGAGTCTGCCAGACACGGCCAACCTATCTTTGTGGAGTTGAAAACGGGCGTCAAAAAAGACGGAACCTTAGTGGCTCAACAAATCAGGGTTGTCAATAATAGCGGCGCTTACCGTGGAAGCGGGGTAGTAGTTATTTTCCTCTGCTGGGGTTTTGTCATGCTCTGTTATCGAATTCCAAACCTGAAATATAAGGGCTACTCTATCTACACAAACAATCCCGTCAGGGCCCCACAAAGGGGACATGGCGCCCCTAATCTTCGATTTGCCGTTGAATCACAGATGGACACGATGGCTGAAGAGTTAGGGATCGATCCCGTAGAGATCCGTTTAAAGAATGCTCGACAGAAAGGGGACATTCTTCCCAATGAAGATTCGGTCAGGAACTGCGGTTTAGTCGAATGTATTGAAAGGGCTGCTGAGGCCACCCGATTTAAAGAAATATATGGGAAGAGGAAATCACAGGAGGGACAGAGGATAAGGAGGGGGATTGGAATGGGGGTGTCTTCTTACTTCAGCGGTTCCCTCATCTACCCCAACACGTCCGCGGCGATTGTCAAGTTGAATGACGATGGCACTGTATCGCTCCTCACAGGAGCCTTGGACATTGGCCAGGGGGCTGAGACCATTCTATGCCAAATTGTCGCTGAGGAGCTCGGGGTGTCAATGGATGATATTCGGGTTGTGGCAGCAGACACCGAGACCACTCCTGTGGATATCGGCGCCTGGATCAGTGGAGGAGCTTATGTTTCCGGGAATGCTGTTAAGATGGCTGCCTCCGATGCAAGGCGTCAACTTTTTGAAGTGGCTGCGCAAGAACTTGAAGCCAATCCTGAGGACTTAATTGCAAAGAACCGAGAGATCTCTGTCAAAGGCATCCCAGGACGATCGATCTCTTTTACTCAGGCGGTGGCGTCAAGTATTTCAAAGCGCCGTGGGAATCCCATTATCGGTCAGGGCCATTTCCGAACAATGAAGGACATGCCAGCTCATCCGAGTCTCGCCACCACAAAAGGCAGATGGAGTGACAATTATGCCTTCGATGCCCAAGTCGCCGAGGTGGATGTCGATATGGAAACCGGCCAGGTAAAACTTGTGAAAGCGACCACAGCTCATGACTGCGGTTTTCCTATTAACCCCTTACTGGTTGAAGGCCAGATTGATGGCCAGGTCTCTATGGCTCAAGGCCATGCCCTCTGGGAGGAAGTTTTGATGAAAGAAGGCAAAACCCTTACGACCTCTTTTCTCGACTATAAAATTCCCTGTGCTAAGGATCTGGTTGAATCTCACTACATCGACGTCATCACAGAGAGGTATGAAAAAGATACTCCTTACCGCACAAAGGAGGTGGGAGAAGGATATGTCTCGGGAATGGTAGCTGCCATTGCCAATGCCGTGTATGATGCAACGGGGGTGAGAGTAAAAACGTTTCCGATCCTTCCTGAGAAGATACTGATGGGTTTGAAAGAAAAAGGGGATAAACCCCGTTAGAAAGGATGGGGCTTTTAATCCCGCCCTCAATAATGAATGAATATTTTCTTTTTACATCCCCGTCGTAGATGGCGGGGCTTTCTAACGGGGTAAATAGAGGGAAATATGGAAAAGGTCATCATGTGGAAACCGGAATTGGAGACAATGCCAAGAGATAAACTTTTAGGGTATCAACTTCAGCTATTCAGAAACCAGATGGCCTATGTCTATGAGCGGGCTCCCTTCTATAGAAAGAAGTTTGATGATGCTGGAATAAAACCTGAACATATTAAGACTTTAGAGGATGTCAGCAGAATTCCTTTCACGGTCAAGGACGAGTTGAGGCAGAGCCAGGAGAAATCTCCTCCCTTTGGAGACTTCCATTGTATCTCTCCAGCGGAGGGAGTAAGGGTCTTTCAAACTACTGGAACAACGGGAATACCTGTGCGGTCCTTGTTAAGTAAGAAGGACTGGTTGGAAGTCTACTATGACCAGTTTATGTACTTTATGTATGGGTATGGAATCACCAAGGCTGATATCATATTTATCCCTTTCAACTATGGACTCTATTTAGCCTGGTGGGGAATCCATTCATCTTTTGAGCAAGGAGGTGTTCTCGTCATCCCGGGTGGGGGACAAAGTTCCGAAGATCGCATTAAAAATATTCTTGAATGGAAACCGACCGTTGTTTGTGGTACGCCTACTTATATCCTTTTCCTCGGTGAGGTGGCTAAGAAGATGGGCGTGGATCTCTCAAAGACGGCTGTCCGAATTGTCATTACAGCAGGAGAGCCGGGAGCCCAGGTTCCTTCAACCAAAAAATTGATTGAAACCACCTGGGGGGCTAAAAATTATGACGACATCGGCTCCACAGAAATTTCCAACTTCGGTTTTGAATGTGTGGCTCAGAAAGGGACTCATGTTATTGAAAGCATGTTTCTCGCTGAGGTGATCGATCCGAAGACGGGCAAAAATTTGAATCCAGGTGAAGAAGGGGAGTTGGTTCTTACTAACCTTTGCTGTGAATCCATGCCTTTGATCCGATGGCGGATGGGCGATGTCGTTAAATTCGATGTGACGAAGTGTGACTGCGGACGGACATTCCTCCGCTTAGAGAGAGGGATCATCGGTCGGGCGGATGATATGTTCCAATTTGGCGGAGTCAATATTTTTCCGTCCGCAATTGAGAATTTCGTTCGCGAGACGAAAGAATTCTCAAATGAATATCAAGTCATTGCCCCCAAGATGGGATCAGGGAAGCATTTAAGAATTCGCGTCGAACCCTCCTCCCCCTCCCTTTCAAAAGAAGAGATGGATCGAGCGGTGAATGCCTTCAAAGAAATTTTCAAATTTCGAATTGGGGTCACTCCGGATGTAGAAGTGGTTAAGATCGGCGAGCTTCCCCGATTTGAGGGCAAAGCCAAGCGGGTGATCAAGGAGGCTTGAAAAGAAGAATCAGGTCAATAGAAAGGAGGTGGACCGATCCCCTTTACTGTATTGTCTGAAGATTAGTGTTGATTTTTAAAAAGTCTCATCCTAACATAGGAAAAAAATTTATAAGGAGGTGGCCATGAAAAACAAAGCATTGGTAGGTCATATTGGCATAAATCTACTCCTCATATTAACCCTTCTACCCTTTGTTTGTGTTCTATCCCCTAACATATCTATAGCTCAGCCCATTGTACTCGGTGTTCCTATTTCCCGAGGATATCCCGACGGCGTGGATGCAGAACGAGGAATAACATTGGCGGTGGATGTAATTAATGCCAAAGGCGGAGTTAACGTAGCGGGGAAAATGCGTCCTTTAAAACTTGAAATAAGCGATACCCGTGACCTTGAACCAGGTGTCCCGGTGGCTGAGGCACTTCTGGCAGTGGAGAGATTAATTATAGAGAAAAAGGCGAATTTTATTGTTGGTGGACCTATCCGGTCGGAGGGTGCTCTGGCAGCAATGGACATATTGTCTAAGCATAAGACAGTGTCCATACTCTCCGCAGGAGTTTTAAGCCCTGCCTATCACAAGCGGATAGCTGATAACTACGATAAGTACAAATATTGCTTTAGAACAACGGGGAGCGTGGTCCCTATGATAGAAGGGGCAATAGGAACTTTTGAGTCTATTAAAGCTAAAAAGGGATTTGATAAAGCTTTTATTATGGTGCAGGATGTCGCCCATGCTCGAGCCGCCGGCAGCGCTCTGAAAGACGGACTTGAAAAGAAAGGGTGGAAAATCATTGGGCATGAGATATATCCAACCGGAACGACCGACTTCTCTGTTGGATTATCCAAAGCTAAGGACGGAATGGCACAGTATTTAATACCGTGGTTCGATATGCCCGAAGTCTCCATTTTGATGAAGCAGTGGTATGATATGAAGGTGCCTGCTTTACCAATTGGCTACATTCATGCTCTTCAGGATGAAGGAACCTGGAAGGCCACGGATGGTAAGGTTGCTTATTCGGTTGTCCTCTACGCAAAGGCAGGCTCGGTGGCGACCAAGGCAATTCCCATGAGCGAGATGTTCGTTTCCGACCATAAGAAAAAATATGGAGTGGAGCCAAGATCAGAATGGACGTCCACCAGTTATACGGCTGTTTACATTCTGAAGGACGCCATTGAACGGGCGAAAAGCCTTGACCCTGATCTAATCATACCGGCTTTAGAAAAAACCGATTTGATGGGGACTTACGGCAGGGTAAGGTTTGACCCCAAGAGTCACCAAATTATTGAGAACGGCGACCCAAAAGAGACTGCCGTGGGCATGTGGGCCCAGTGGATAGATGGCAAGAGAACGATTGTCTTTCCGGATAAAATAGCGACAAGAAGTTTAGAGATGCCGCCTTGGATGAAGTGAGTCAAACTGAGAGTAGGAAGTCAAGATGAATATTTTTATTTTCGGGCTCGTCAATAGTGTCATTTTGGCCTTAATAGCCAGTGGTTTTGCATTGGTGTACGGTGTCAGCCGATTGGCTAATTTCGCCCATGGCGCCCTGTATATCTTGGTAGGATTTGCCACTTGGCTCTTCCTGAACCGGCTGGGGATAAACTATATAGGGTCCATCTTCCTTTCTATCGTTATTGTATCCATCATTGGAGGTGCAATCTATCGCTTCTTCCTGATCCGGGTAAAAGGCATGCCGGCATCGGAGATTATTGCCTCTTTATCCATAGGCATCGCTATTATGGAATTATTCCGCTGGAGGGGGTTCATCGGTGAGGCTTATATGCTTCCCCCTTTTGTCACTGGCTCCGTAAGTATCGCTGGAGTCATGATTGATTGGCAGCGACTCATCATCATAGGCATTGGTTTGGCAATGATGTTATCTTTGTGGCTGTTTACTCACCATACTAAAGTAGGCTTATCTCTTCGGGCGATAGCTCAAGATAAGCGTGCCAGTATGATGTCGGGGATAGACCCGGACCGAACAGCAGTTATCGGATTAGCAATGGGGTCAGCCTTAGCTGGAGTCGCTGCTGTCGTTATCCTTCCTCTGGGAAGCATCACTGTAGAAACAGGATACATGGTTCTGACCGATGCAATAGCCGTGTGTATTATCGGAGGACTTGGCAGCTGGATGGGTGTTCTCGCCGGCGCTTTTTTATTAGGTTTTTCTCAAATACTGGCTACAGCCTTTATAGGACCTCACTGGCAAATGGTGGTGGTTTTGCTATTCATTATTTTGACATTGATACTCAAGCCTTCTGGACTTCTTGGGAGACAAAAAGAACTTGAGGAGAGGGTTTAGGATTGGATGAGAAAATAAGGCGCAGGGAAAGATTAGACCGAGGCATCAAAGTACGAACGGAAGGCATATATGCTATTTCTTCATGGCGGGGAATAGCATATATGTCCTTACCGACGGTTGCTTTTGTCTTAGGACTGCTGATCATCCCTTTAGCTGTGACATCGATGGCCTGGCAAAAGATTATCATTATTGCCTGTATCTTCGCTTTTTTGGCTTTAAGCTTTGACTTCTTAGCTCATTTCGTCGGAATCGTCTGTTTGGGTGGAGCTTTTTTCACAGGAGTGGGTGGCTATATCTCTGGTCTTCTGAATTCAGCATTTGGCCTCCCGTTGGTGATCACCATTCCCATAGCCACCATAGGTGGAGCAGTTATTTGCACGCTGTTTTTACTTCCCTGCTTGCCCATGCGGGGCATTTACTTTGCCATTGTAAGTCTGATGTACCCACTGCTATTTGCGAGAGTGATTCAGGCCCTGAATATTTTTGGTGGCACCGATGGGTTACCTGGGCTTGCAACTTTCCCCAATATATGGGTTGAGCTCTATTTAATTTTACCCCTGATTCTCCTCCTCACCTTCGGTCTAAGAAGGCTGGTGAATGAAGACTTTGGGATGGTGCTACGCGCAATCAAAGATAATGACCAGGCCGTTAAGGCTTCCAATATCAATATTACTTGGTTTAAGATGAAAGCTGTTTTTTTAGCCGCAGCGATAGGTTGCTTTTCTGGCGCTTATCTTGCTCATCTTTACGGTTGGGTAGGCTTATCCTTATTCGCTTTAGACTTTTCCATATTCCCCATTGCGGCTACGGTTGTCGGAGGGGTTGGTACTTTAGTCGGTCCTGTCATAGGAGCTCTCATCCTGACCCTGTTTTCAGAAATGCTTCGAGAATTTGGGCCGCTCAGGGTAGTTTTTTATAGTCTTATTTTAGCAGGGCTTGTGATCCTTAACACCGGAGGTTTGGTGCCTTATTTACAGAGAAAATATCATCAGTTTGAACGTTGGACTGAAATATGAATAAAGACGTTATTCTCCAAGTCAAAGGTGTGAGCAAATCATTTGGTGGGGTGAAAGCAATCAATCATGTCAGTTTTGACTTATTAAAAGGCCAAATTCTTGGCATTATTGGCCCCAATGGCTCGGGAAAAACCACATTAGTCAACCTCATTACTGGTTTTGTCAAAGCAGACTCGGGTTTGATTTTTTCTGAGGGGAAAAAACTTATCGGATTACCCCCATATAAAATTGCTGGCCTGGGGATTGTCCGTACCTTCCAGATACCGAGACCTTATCACTCCTTATCCGCCATGAAAAACTTAGTGGTCCCGTTGTATTCCTCAAGGATTGTGCGCACGATTGGAGGCAAGCTGGGAGATAGAGATACAGTCGCTTTGGACATTTTAGAGGAAGTTGGTTTTGAGCGGGATGCCCATATTCCATATAAACACGCCTCTGCCTTTCCCGAAGGCTTTTTAAAACGCCTTGAGTTAGCGAGATGTCTTGCTCTAAGGCCTCATGTCATTATCATGGATGAGCTTTTCTCGGGATTGAGTGTCAGCGAGATTACAGCAATGATTCCTATCATAGAGAAACTCCAGATGAATGGGATGACCCTCATCATGGTGGAACATAGGGTAAGAGAGCTTTTCCAATTAGCTCATCGAGTGATGGTGATGAATTTCGGAGAAAAGATTGCGGAGGATGTCCCGGACGAGATTATTAAAAGCGAAATTGTTAAGCAAGCCTACATGGGGGTAACATAGAAACATGCTGTACATCAAAAATCTTATGGTCTTTTATGAGAATGCTTTAGCGCTCAATAATGTGACCTTCACATGCCGGGAAGGTGAAATAACGGGAGTTTTTGGATCTAACGGCGCAGGGAAGTCAACCTTGATGTTTACTATTTCTGGCATCATCCTGGATATAAAGAAAACTGAGATCATGATGGGTGGGGAAAGAATAACGATACTCGGTGAGATCCAGTTCGGGGGGAAAGACATCATCAATATTAAGCCGAGCGAAAGAACCCGGAGGGGGATTGTCCTATGTCCGGAAAGACGCCGAATTTTCCCTGAAAGTAGCACTCTTGAAAATCTAAAAATAGGGGGCTATCTCGCCACACGTCAAGAGGCAAAAAAAACTCTTGAATATGTGTTTAGCCTTTTCCCAGCTTTAAAAGATCTAAAAAAAAGAGAGGGGGGTTTCTTGAGTGGCGGGGAACAGCAAATGCTTGCCATTGGCAGAGCATTAATGGCTCAACCAAAGTTATTGCTGCTTGATGAACCCTTAATGGGACTTAGTCCAGCGATACAATCAAAACTGATTCAAGCGGTTAAAGAGATCAATGAGAAAACTGGAATTACGATATTAATCGCGGAGCAATATGCTCAACCCATCTTCCCCATAATCCATTACGGCTACGTCATGGAAAAAGGGACAATCGTTATGGCTGGTACAGCCAAAGAACTTACGGATAACCCGCACGTAAAGGCAGCTTACCTTGGGGCTTAATTTAAGACGGTCGATTTCTAAATTTTTTAAAGACATGGGATGAGTCATCATTAGGTGTTTTATGACAGGTACCTCAAGAGAGAATCAAAACCTGTTTGGAGTTATTGAGAGTATTTGCGAGAAATATCCTCACAAACCGGCGATCATTTACCTGGGTGAAAAATTCTCTTATTCTAAACTAAGAGACCTGGTCCGAAGATTTGCCGCGGCTTTATCCGATTTAGGTGTTGGAGTAAATGATAAGGTCGTGATTTATATTGCTAATTCTCCTCAGTTCTTAATTGCTTATTTTGGAATTCAGGAGATCGGTGCAATCCCAATACCTGCTCCCTCCGTTTATACCCCTTTTGAGCTTGAATACATGATGAATGATTCGGGTGTTGAGACGATCATTTGCCAAGATACAAATTTCCGCTATGTAAAGGAAGTATTCGGAAAAACTAATTTAAGAAGGATCATTGTTACCAACCTTGTCGATTTACTCCCATGGTGGAAACGGACGATAGGTAGGGTATTCGATAAGATCCCAACAGGTGTCGTCAAAAAGACCAGTGAGGTATATTCTTTCAGCGAGTTAATAAGAAGATATCCAAGCCAACCCCCCAAAGTGACCATCAAGCCCGAGGAACACCTTGCCTCCATTCTTTATACCGGCGGAACAACAGGATTTCCTAAAGGGGTACCAAGTTCTCACACTAAAATGCTCTCCTCTCTAAAGGACTTTAGAGATCTGACAAAAGACCATATTCCGGAAGGAGGGAAGGATGTCCTCCTCGTGGTCACTCCTCTTTTTTCTATGATGGGGCAAGAAGCAATTCTGGGTTGGGGATTAGGGAAAGGGATCAGCGTGGTGTTAATGCCTGTCCCTCAAGTGGATGCTATATTAGAGGCTATACAATCGTATAAGGTGACCATATTGGTGGGCGTGCCTGCGCTATACCGTATGATCTTGGGAAATGATAGGATAAATTCGTATGACTTAAGTTCACTAAAATATTGCTGGTGTGGAGGGGATGCCCTTCCTTCCGATGTGTTTAAACGATGGCACGAAACGCTCCATATCCCATTGTATCAGATTTATGGTTCCACAGAAATGGGCTGTGTGACTCTTAGTTCTTTAGACAGATTCCCTGTGATGGGTAGTATTGGACTTCCTATACCCTCTAAGCAAATTAAGATAGTTGACCCGGATACATTGGAAGAAATACCCCCAAATAAAGTAGGTGAACTATGGGTCACTTCTGAACATGGAACAAAGAATTATTGGAACAAGCCTGAAGAAACCTCCGAAAATTTTATGGAAAGAAGTGGCGGAATATGGAACTTAACTAAAGATTATGTTCAAATCGATGAGAATGGACTACTATTCTATGTCGATAGAAGCGCAGACATTATAAAGTATAAAGGGTATAGAGTTTCTTCTTCGGAGATCGAAGCAGTATTGCAAGACTTTAAATTAGTAAAAGAGGCTTGTGTGATCGGTGTGCCAGATCCAGCAATAGGAGAACTTATTAAAGCCATCGTGGTCCTTAAGGGTGACACCAGAGGTGTCGGAGCCTCTGAACTCATTAAGTGGTGTCGCGAAAAGCTTGCCCCCTATAAGGTTCCTGATCACATAGAATTTAGGGACACTCTGCCTAAATCTAAAGTGGGGAAACTTTTAAGGCGGGAAATAAGGGAGGAAGAGCGGAGACGATGGCTAAAAAGAAAATAACCCTTCTACAAAAATAGTTATTCTAATCGATCTTCTTCCATCTTACTCTTGCCCGACAGAGCTCCCGGCCATCCTTTTTTCTGACCACCGTATGTAAAAAAGTCGGGATGGAATCTCTCTGTCGTTCTGAACGAATGGACAGTTCATCGCCGCAGTTCGATTCCGCGAGGAAATTGATTTCGAAGGTCGAGATATGATGAGTCTGGTTCATCTCAAACGAATAACTATCCAGAACCCATTCGATATACCTTGCATTATTGACATGCTGGTGCATATCCAGATCGCTATAATGGACGGTGAAAAACGTTTCCTCACTGGGAACGCCGGGAGCGGGAAGCTTATCCAGTTTTGTCTCTGTTCCGTCCTGACTTGGAAGGGGGGCCAAATCTTTGAGGAAGGGTTCAATTCGTTGGGGCTTCCGGGTTTTTAAATTTAGGACAACCCAGGCGCTTTTCGCGCCCCCGATGACCTTGCCATCTTCCCTGAGGATAGAAAAATCGCGAAAGGCAAATAGACGACTGTTCTCCAATAACCAGGTCTTCACCCATATTTTGTCCCCCCATCCGGGATACTCATCCATGTCGATGACTAAACGGGATAAGACCCAGAAATGATCATTTTGAGCCAGATCGGAATAACCTATTCCGATCCGATTGGCATGGTTCCAGGCCGTTTCCTGCAAGTATTTCCAGAGGCTCGGAAGAAAAACTCTATTTTTCGCATCCACCTCATAAAAACTGACAAGATACGCATCCTCCCAAGTCATCGGCTTTGATAAACTCTCTGTCATCTCCATTTCCTTTGCGATATAAAGTAAAACAGCGTCATGAAGTTGTCAATCTTTCGGCTCCTCCAAAAGCGCTTACGCTTGAAACCGTCTATGGGTTGTGATACGGTCAAGTTGATTCTGGCCCAACAAAACCTCCCCTCCCCAACGTGGGAGGGGATTGAGGGGAGGGGGGACTAAATTCAGACCAAATCTTTTTATCCACCCCCACCTACATCCTCCCCCATCAAGGTGGGAGGAAATTAAATAAGAGAAATTTCAAATATTTTTTGGTAGGAATTACAGAGTTTGAACTATTTCGTCTAAAGGAGGAATCATGAAGGTTATTGCATTGAATGGGAGCGCGAGGGGAAAGAAAGGGGTAACCTGGAAATTGCTGGATTCGCTTTTGAAGGGGCTCTCAGAAGGAGGAACTACCGTGAGAGAGTTCCAGATCAAGGAAATGAATATCTCAACCTGTCGGGCGTGCCTGACGTGTATGCATAAAACACCCGGTCAATGTGCTCAGCGGGATGATATGGACCAGATCTATCCGTCCCTGAGAGAATCGGATCTCTTTGTGATGGGTACGCCCGTATACACAGACAATATGAGCGCCCAGATGAAAACCGTAACAGACCGCTGTATCTGCGGCATGGATCCATTTTTACGGCTCGACCCTGCAAACCGGGTGAGGCACTCCTTTAGTTGGGCGATGCCTTCAAAATTCCTCCTCGTCTCAACGTCGGGATTCCCGGAGATGGAAAGCTTCCAGCCTCTGATCATGACGTTCAGGGCCCAGGCAGCCAACTTTGGTTGTGAATCCATCGGAGAAATCTGTATCCCCGGCTCCATTGCCCTGCAGATGGCGCCGCAACTTCTCGAGCCTCGCCTTGATCTGATTCAGCGGGCGGGCAAAATGCTTGCCCTCCAAGGGAAAATAGAGTCCACCCTTCTGGAAGAGATGAACAGGCCAATTCTGACCGTCGAGAAATACCTCGAAATCTCCGCAAAATACGAAGCCTGGGCTAAAAAGAGCCGGGAACAGGCCACCTAGTATAACGTTTCATTAAACCATATACATTAAAAGTTTTGTGCAAAATTGAATTTTTTCCATCTGTGCACAACAGGAGAATCGTTGATTTCTTTAATACCGAGAAGAATTCTATCTTTGAGTTCCTTCTTGGAAGTCACGCGAATATGTTTCAGAAAGGTTCTGGCCATTTTACCAAATAGGGTTTCAACCAAATTTAACCACGAACCGTGTTTAGGAGTATGAACATAAATAAATCTCCCCGGAAAACCGGCCAAATATTTCATCGTCTCTTTAGAGATGTGAGCA
>JAGXTA010000146.1 GCA_018333535.1 Deltaproteobacteria bacterium
TGCTCGGATAGATCTCCGTATGACGCAACCGTTCTGAAATCAAATCATCATAACTCATGAGCACCTGCTCCAAAATCTTCAACACCAATGGATCCCGAAGCTCCTTCAACCGATACACAATCTCGTTAAGATTCACCTCCCCAGTTGCAAGAGTAAACCGGAGTGTGATATGTATTTCTTGTTCCATCACGATCTCCTTCTTATGGTTTTTGTCTGGCGACTCTAACCTTAGAGGGAGATCGTGCTCTTGTCAAAACATTTATGCCTCACCTTTTGAACGTTACTAAATCTTTAGGACGCGGGACATTGGATGTTATGGGTAATCTTCGTATTTAGTATGAAAGCATTATGACTTCGGTTGAGGCGACGCAGTTTAATATGAGAGGTTCCGCCCTAAAGCTTTTCCAATCCCCCCAACCCTTTGGGCTGGAACGAAAATTATTCTTGGTATAATTTTTTACATCTTCTTCTATGTTGTTTTTTTTTCGCAAATCATACCATCTAAAATTTCGACTGCTCTTTGCGCAAAGGCGGGATCGCTGATATGGGCATCCGCCTCTTCGATAGGAATTTTAGAACCGATGGTCTTTCTCAGTTCTTCAACAAAAACCTGATTTGTCTCCGGATCAAAGAGCTCCATCCCCGGTTTGTCTGCCTCAGACCACCCTTTCTTGGGAATCAACACATAAGTCGGACCTTTCGATTTTTTCAATTTTTCTCCGATGATCTTAGCAAATTCTATCATCTCTTCAGGGCCCATACGAACACAAAAACGGATATCGTGAGGGTGGATCTTTCTTCCCCTCAATCGATCGGGCATTGGATAAAAAGGGCTGAAAACAGCGTTATCCAGCCCGCCAGGGACAACCACCTGGGGGATTCCCATCCGGCCTGCGGTTTCAAGCCGATTCGGTCCGATCCCTCGGCAGTATCCCCCAAACATTTCATCGGCAATTTCATGCGTGGTGAAATCGAGAACACCCTCGATAAGGCCCTGGGCGAGGAGTTCCTCCATGGCCATGCCACCACACCCATTGGCATGGAAAGCGATCATCTCGTATCCTTTTTCCTGCAGAAGAGGTTCCGCGTGGAGGGCACAAAAGGAGTTGATTCCGTAGGCCGTCACTGCAACCATGGGTTTCCCTTTCTGAATGAAACTCCCTTTTTCCAGCATCCCCTGGATGGCATAGGCCGCCTGTCCAAGAATGAGGCGCATGAATTCATTGAGCCCCAGGATATCTGCTACGGAATGGAACATGACAATATCTTTTATACCCACATATTCCCGGACATCACGGGAGACCACGGTGGAGAGCACGAGTTTGGGAAGGCCAAAAGGAAGGCAACGCATAATATAAGTGACAATGGCCGTACCCGTTCCACCTCCCATCCCAAAAAGGCCGTGTAATTTCCCTTCTTCATAAAGACGTTTGGCCAGGATGGCTCCACCTTCCTGGACGGCTTTAATCGCCACGGACCGATCTCCCATCTTTGTTAAATCATTTAATCGATACCCGGCCGCCTGAACCACTTCTTCGCACGTGATATCGGGTTGGACCAAAGGTTTGCCCAGAGTGCCGACATCCATCAAGATGGGATGAATCCCTCGCCCCCGGACACAGTCCTTCACATAAGCGGCTTCTCTTCCTTTCGTATCCAGAGTGGCGATGATGAGAAGTTGTTTTTTCATTTTAAATATTAACTTTGATAAACTACTTTCTGAGTCTTCGGGCAACCTCGAGGATGGTCTCCCCGTAGGGGTTGCTACGATTGTAATGCCAGAGAAGTTTTTTCTGCTGGGGGATCGAAAGGCCCTTTTTCCAGCCGTGAGATTTCAAATAATTTCCAATGCTGAAGATAGCTCCCTCGGCATCGTATAGCCAATCTTTAAAGCTGTTCTTGTTCAGGGCGTAAGCCTTATAACTTGAGGGAATGAACTGGGGCATGCCCAATGCGCCGGCGATGGATCCGTAGACATCGAGGGGATCCATGTCCTCGGACCGGATGATCTCCAGGAAGTGTTTCAGTTCCTTGTAAGCCCAGTTGGCTCTCCGGTTCGCTATATTTTCGATCCAGTCATAGGAAACTTCCGGATTCACTTCCCATATGGTTGAATAGTTTTTCATGAGATTTTCTCTTGAATCCATGATGGCCATGCTTGCCAGCGTGGGGATGACTCTGTGTTTTCCGATATTCTCGCCGAATCGCGACTCAACGAGAAGAATGGCTACCGCGATTTCCTTCTCCACATCGAACTTTCTCTCCATCTCGTTCAATATACTCCGATTCTGACGGAGAAAACTTTTTGCAAGAAGGATCGATTCAAACGTCAAGAATTTAGCATAGATTTCTGGAATCTCCCGGGTGAGCAGGGGAATCGCCATCCGGTTCGGAATCGGTTCGGCGCGGCGGTCAAGGAACAATGAAAATAAAAATTCATTGTCCAAACCATCTTTGATCAGCCGGTCGAGAAGGGATTGATAAGGGGGAGGGATGTCCCGAAGATCACTGGCTGAGACAGGTGAAGAAAACCCGATCAGGAAAATCGAAATCAGCATCAACACAAGTTGCTTCAAGTCCGTTCCTCCCTGAAACAGGCGATGAGCTCAGCGTAATCCTGAAACAGAAAATCAGGGCCTCCGGAGAGGAGATCAGGCCCTGGATCCTCCCCGCCCAAAAGGATGATCACTCGCAATCCAGCTTCCTTAGCCGCCTGAATATCATCCATACTATCTCCGACCAAGAGAGCTTTCCCTTTGGGGACCCCGAGACGGTTCAGGGCCAGGCGGACCCCTTCGCTGTCCGGTTTTAGATGCTGAACATCGTTTCGGCTGACCACGATATTAAAAAATGAAGAGAGCCCTAATTTTTTAATTGCTTCCTCCAATGCTTTTACCCCAGCATTGCTGACCAGGCCGATCTGAATACCGGAAGACTTCAGGAAAAATAAAAAATCTTCTGCCCTGGGTCTGAGGCTCCACCGGCTCAAGGCATCTTCATCATATCGGTCATAGATCGTATCGATTTCTTTCCCCACTTGATCGGGAGATTGTCCGATTTCCGGGGCAATGGCGATGGCTTCGCTCTTGAGAAGGGAGTATCTCTTTCCCTGAAGCCGCTCCACGGGAAAGCCCAGACCCTTCAACCTTTCTATTGTTTCCTGAACGGCTTCCTTGCGATTCCATTGATTACCCACCAGCG
The DNA here is from genome assembly GCA_018333535.1 of Deltaproteobacteria bacterium. Classification (GTDB taxonomy): domain Bacteria; phylum Desulfobacterota; class BSN033; order BSN033; family UBA1163; genus RBG-16-49-23. The sequence goes on from JAGXTA010000146.1 coordinate 3,202, forward strand.
TCCCCTCAAAATCAAAGAGGACCGCCTCAACCCCATTAAAACTTATCTTGCTCATCACCAGAAATGTTAACCGTTCGACTCACTTTTTTCAACCGATTTCCATCCTCGTCAGGACATACAGACCAAACAGCAGGATGAGGATGCCGGAAATCCTGTTAACCCACTTCAATTCGCGAAGATTGAATTTTGCCTGGAAGAAAGAAACGCCGCCGCTCAAGAGAAGCCACCAGAGGGCTGAACCGCTGAATACGCCCAGGACCAAAATACTTGCAGAGACATAATTCCCCCCGGCGCTCGCCAGCCCCAGTCCGGCAAATATGGCCGCAAAAGAGAGGATGGTCATCGGATTGGTGAGCGTGAGGAAAAAGGTTGAGGCATAGGCGCCGACGAGTCCCTTTCCTTTACCATTAGCCGTTTGTTCCGCCGGCCTGGAAAGGAAAGCCCTGAGGCCCAGAAAGCATAGAAAGAAACCACCGACAACACGAAACCATACTTGCTGGCTGATGAGCAGGGTTGAAATGAAGGTCAACCCGAACCCAGCGATGCAGCCATAGAGTGCGTCAGCTGTGGCCGCCCCGAGGCCGGAGACCAAACCAGCCGTGCGTCCTTCTGCCAATGTCCTCCGAATACACAATAGACCGATGGGCCCGACAGGCGCCGCAATCGAAAAGCCAATAATCAAACCCTTTAATAGAAAACCGATATACACTTATCCTCTAGTTTCTTATGAATGAAATTGTGCGCAAAATGGCAACAAAATTTTAGTAATCGTGAGGGGTCTAAATCAGAAGCACGAAATCCGAATTTCGAAACAATCTCAAATGACCAAATATTAAATGTTCCAAACAAAAATAGTTTAGGACATTTGGATTTTGAGAATTCGGATTTGTGAACCCCCCAAAACTTCTTTGGTTCTGGCTTGACCAGGTTAGGATGATGGGTGTCCCCCGATCATCTAATCCTTTTTTTCTCGGTATCCGCCCGCAAAGATAATAACGCACATGGTGTGATAAGCCGGATGTGGACCGCAAGCAATACCCACGACACGGAAATTTGGATTCAGGATATTTTGCCGGTGGCCGCGATTGGGCACGCCATCGTCAATGATGAATGATAGGATGGCATCACGTGCGTGCGCGTATCCATAAGCGATATTCTCTCCAACCGTTTTCTCCCAGCTTCCGTAAAGACCGATTCGTTCGTGAGGCCTGTTTCCTTCTGCGGAACCATGGCCAACCGATCCCGTGCTTCCTTGAACCTCGACGTGATCACGGGCTCCCCGGGACATGCCTACGGATAATCTTAACTTCGCAACAGGATTCGCTTTTTCCATAAAACGAATTGCCTCAGTCAGAGCTGAAACACCCTCATTTGTCAAAATCGGTAATTCGCCCGGTCGCCTCCATTCCTTCCCGTGAAAATACTTTCTCATTTCCTTGAGGTGGGATGCATATGACTGCGGGGTTGTCCGCGCAAGGTTCATTTCTTTTAGCATCGCCGTCTCCATCTCCTGGAAATCAATCGTTTCTGATCCAGTTTCTTTGACACCAACGATAGGCATTAGAATAAAGGTACCTAATAGAATTATCTTCAAGATCTGTTTCATAGCGCTTTCTTCAAAACTCCCATCCGTTTCCTCTTAAAATAGATCTAAGAACATATCCTTTTTTTATATGAATGAACAGATTATAGTCAACCGAAACAGAGCTGTCAAAAATTTTCATAACGGTCCATAATATGGTATAAAATGGTTATGACGAAACTCTTATTGATTCCGTTAAGCCTTTTTCTGGTCTTCGCTCAAATCCCTTTCTTTGGTTCTCCTCAGGAAAAACCCAAAGAGCCTGAATCACCGGTTAAGGGCTGGTGGGAGGTGAAATATTTTTCCGTCTCTCCCACCCAATACTCAAGGGCTGGCAAAGGGATCATCAAGGCGGAGAGTGTGGGAAGTCGTTCTTCTCTCTATAAAGCTGCTGGAGAGAAGGAGAGGAACCTTCCTGTCCTTGCCTGGGGATGGAAGGTTTCCAATGTGGTCCACTCTTCGATTGAAACCAGGAAAGACCGCTTCGATGCGGCGGCCCGGGTGATGATTGTTTTCGGGAAAGAGGGGCCTTTTAAGAGGGTTGGAAAGGGGGAGCCTTCAGGGTTTAAAATCGAATATATCTGGGCAACCCGTCTGCCCAAGGGACATCTCTTTGATCATCCCGGAGAGGCGAACTGCAAGATTTTTGTCCTGGAGTCAGGCGAGGGCAGGGCAGGGCAGTGGGTCTATTTATCACGCAACATCCATAAAGATTTTAAATCGGCTTTCGGAACAGATCCTTTGCCGGTCTTGGCCATCGGCATTCAGACCGATACCGACCAGAGCAACGAGATGGTGACCACCTACTATTCTGAGCCGGTTTTGAAAAAGTGAGATTTTGAGATTCGGGAAAGATGGTTTAATAGAGGGTGATCGGGGTTTTCACGAAAACAGGGGTAATTTGAGCTGATCGAGCAACCGATTTGATGTTTTTTTCAGTTGCTTTCCGTGAGTTTCTTTCAAGCGAACAAGAGTAGTTAAAAGTTTTGCCGAATCAACCAAGAGGCTTGCAAATTCAGCAAGAGACAAGCTGTTGATGAAAAGAGATTTCAACATGAACCGATTTTTATCTTCGTTGAATGCTGGTTCGGCAA
>JAGXTA010000147.1 GCA_018333535.1 Deltaproteobacteria bacterium
CCCAATGAGATTTTGAATGATGCCCGCCTGGCGATGGAAGTAGTGGGAAAACGGTTTGAAAGCGGAGAGTACTTCATACCCGATCTGATTATGGCAGGTGAGATGATAGCGGGGATCTCGGAAATAGTTAAGCCGCTTTTTAAAAAGGGGGATACGAGCGCAAAGAAAGGCAAGGTCTTGATCGGCACCGTTGCCGGGGACATCCATGACATCGGAAAGGATATCGTTACCTTCATGCTCGATGTGAGCGGATATAACGTCCTCGACATCGGGATTGACGTACCGGTTCCCGTATTCGTGGAAAAGATCAAGGAATTTCAACCCCAGGTTGTAGGTTTGAGCGGTTTCCTAACCCTTGCCTTTGACTCTATGAAAAAAACCGTTGAAGCTCTCGAACAAACGGGGCTCCGCGATGGGCTCAAGATCATGATCGGTGGCGGTCAGATGGATGATGAAGTCCGCAAATATGTCCGAGCAGATGCCTATGGAAAGGATGCCATGGTAGCCGTTAATCTTTGCAGACAATGGATAGGAGATTAACTATGGGCAAAACATCTGAAGAACTTTACAGGGATAGGGAAAAGAGGGTTATGGATGCCATCGCACTCCGGGTTCCTGATAGGATTCCTACTGAGGTACTTTTCGGGTTTTTCCCTGCAAAGTATTCTGGTATGACCACAGAAGAAGTGATGTACGATCCAGAGAAGCTGGGGGAGGCCCAGTTAAAGACCATTCTCGAATTTAAGCCCGACATGGATCAGAACCCATATGCCATCCGGTTTCTTGGACCTATACTGGAAGTACTTGATTTCAAGCAGTTGAAGTGGCCCGGCCACGGCGTGCCAACCAACCATACCTACCAGTTTGTGGAAGGGGAATACATGAAAGCAGAGGAGTATGACCATTTCCTCCTGGACCCGTCGGACTTCATGATGAGGAGATACTGGCCCCGCATTTGTGGTTCCCTCAAGGGTTTTGAAAAGCTTGCTCCCATACACAGTATCATCACGTACTATATGGGCATCCCCTTTGGCTTTGCGCCATTCAGTCTTCCAGAAGTAATAGAAGCCTTAGATACAATCAAAAAAGCCGGCCAGGAATCGATGCGAATTGCGACATACTCCCGTGCTTTCACAGAGAAAGCGAGAGAGGCAGGGTTCCCGATGCAGTTCGGCGCTTTTACTCAGGCCCCATTTGACACGCTCGGTGATTTCTTTAGAGGGACAAAGGGGATCATGTTGGATATGTACAGGAGACCGGATACCCTTATGAAAGCTTGCGAGAAATTACTCCCTTTTATGTTTGAAATAGCTATGAATGCCACAAAGATTTCAGGGAATCCGCGGGTATTCATTCCCATTCATAAGGGCCTTGACACCTTTATGTCCATAGAGCAGTTCAAGAAATTCTACTGGCCGACGCTCCGGGAGCTGATGGTGGCCCTGATCAATGAAGGATTAAACCCATGTCCGTTATGGGAAGGGGACTGCACCACAAGACTGGAGATCATCAAGGATATTCCTGCAGGAAAAGCGTGCTATGCTTTTGAAGCGACCGATATGGTCAAGGCGAAGGAGGTGCTTCGCGATATCGTCTGCATCAGGGGTAATGTTCCCCTGTCATTGCTCGCAATAAAAACACCGGACGAGGTGCGGGCGTACTGTAAGAACCTGATTGACATTGTTGGAAAAGGCGGCGGATACATTATGGACGCATCAACAGGGTTAGATGATGCGAAACCTGAAAATGTCAGAGCTATGTTTGAGTTTACCAGGGAATACGGCGTTTACTAAGGCTTGTAATATTTGGAGAAGCAGGGAAAATGGAAACCCATGTACTAAGCCCCCGAGGGAAGGAAATAATTATTGGCGATAACCTGCCAACCGTCCTTATAGGGGAACGGATAAATCCTTTTGGAAAGGGTCCGATTAAGGATGCTATCGTATCAGGCGATTTGAAAGTCATTCGTGAGGAGGCTCTCAAACAGGTAGAGGCAGGTGCGGACATCCTGATTATCAATGTGGGCGCTTTTGGCATTAATGAGCATGTTGTACTCCCCCGGATGATTGGAGAAATCATGAAGACCGTGGACATTCCGTTCTGCATGGAGACCAGGAATCCCGTTGCCCTTGAGGAAGCGCTGAAGTTGGATTGTGGCAAGCCAATAGTCAGCTCAGTGATAGGAGAAGTTCAGGTACTGGAAGAGATTTTACCCTTGGTAAAAAAATATAATACAGCGGTGGTGGCGATGGCTTCGGACGCTGCTGGTATCCCAAAGGAACCTTTCAGAAGGGTAGACATCATAAAACGTATTATTGAACGGACTGACCATATGGGAATCCCACGTGAGGACATCCTCGTGGACTGTGTGGCAGAATCGAGTGCAGTTAGTGATAGAGCTGTGTTCGTTACACTGGAAACAATGGATATCATTAAACGTGAACTGGGAGTCAACCTTGTTCTGGGGGCAAGTAATGTTTCCTTTGGCCTTCCTAACAGGATTGTTATCAATGCAGTTTTCCTTTCGATCGCCATTCAGGCGGGGTTGACCTGTGCTATAGTAAATGTAGCAAAGATGAAACCTTATATCATGGCAGCGGATCTTTTACTGGGTCGTGATCAGAGAGCACGACGCTATACCTCGTATTGCAGAAAGTTGATAAATGTCTCTCCACATTGAAACCATTATAAATATCATCAACCTCAATTAGGAAGAATCTGAAAAGTTTTTCGTTAGTAATTCCAGGGGATGTTGTTTTCTATTTTGCTAATTTTCTGAGGGGCAGGGAAAAATGGGAATGCCGCCGAATAAGTAATCAAGAATGGTCAGACATTTATGGAAAGAATTGGAAAATTTTTCAGCAAATTGTCCAAAGCCAACAGGCTGACCCCACGCCACCATTTTTTGTCTGCACTTGAATCGTATGCGTAAACCAGAATGTTGGTATCAACAAAAAAGTTACCTTTGGTATAGTTCATCCCTCTTCCAGGGAATCTTTCCCTTTGTGCCAAGTGGAAATCCCTCCTTCATTCGTTTGATTTGCCTATCAGCGGAAATGCGATACCCTTCTTCATTTTCAGCAGTCACCTGAAGCAGTTCCCGGACCAGCTGGTTTAAAGAGATGCCTTTTTTGGCCGCCAGCATTTTCCCTTTTTTTAGGATCTCCTTTGGTAAAGAAAGAGTTATATTTTGTTTTTCCATGAGAAGCCTCCCTCTCTAAAACAATTGCAACCTCATTTATCTATTACACATATTTATGTGTCAGTCAAGATCTTATTTTTCGCCAGGGAGGGGCAATCCACGCTCCCGCGCGGGGAGCGACATGAGCATCCGGCGAAACACAACGCCGGAAAATTTGGTTTCAATCCACGCTCCCGCGCGGGGAGCGACCAAATACTGTATTACATCGTTGACATGTGTCAGTGGTTTCAATCCACGCTCCCGCGCGGGGAGCGACTGGTTTACGGGGTCTCGATGGGGCCTCTACGGAGAGTTTCAATCCACGCTCCCGCGCGGGGAGCGACTGATGATAGCAGAAACTCCATAGGTTTCACGTTGTTTCAATCCACGCTCCCGCGCGGGGAGCGACTAATATGGTGGCAAAAATGGATAGTGCAGCAAAATGTTTCAATCCACGCTCCCGCGCGGGGAGCGACTAATATTTATAGGATCATCGGTCCCATTTAATATCGTTTCAATCCACGCTCCCGCGCGGGGAGCGACTAGGTGTTTGGCTATTGTAGAAATAGGTAAATCGTTTCAATCCACGCTCCCGCGCGGGGAGCGACTGATGAGTGTATGGATTATATAAGTTTCACGTTGTTTCAATCCACGCTCCCGCGCGGGGAGCGACGATAATCAAGGTGTCGAGGATGAGGAGTAATAATGTTTCAATCCACGCTCCCGCGCGGGGAGCGACATGATCCTATAAATATTACATTTCCTTTTATGTGTTTCAATCCACGCTCCCGCGCGGGGAGCGACTCTAATTCAATCCTCAACCACGCCTGCATCCCAGTTTCAATCCACGCTCCCGCGCGGGGAGCGACTAGGTAAATCGAATGAATTGTTTCGGCCCTGACAGTTTCAATCCACGCTCCCGCGCGGGGAGCGACGAATCTTTATCTTCTTTTTGGGGGAATATATCTGGTTTCAATCCACGCTCCCGCGCGGGGAGCGACTTTACATACACCCATCCCCGTCCGGTTGCTGGCTCGTTTCAATCCACGCTCCCGCGCGGGGAGCGACCCAACCCTCAAAAATACCGGTATCTCTTACCATGTTTCAATCCACGCTCCCGCGCGGGGAGCGACAAACAACACAGAGCATATTTTCTTTGGGGTTAAGGGTTTCAATCCACGCTCCCGCGCGGGGAGCGACCCACAACTAAAAAAAGCAGGAGTGGTAAAAAGATTGTTTCAATCCACGCTCCCGCGCGGGGAGCGACGCGCACAGAGACGGGTATAGGTGTGCAGCCTTAGCCGTTTCAATCCACGCTCCCGCGCGGGGAGCGACGCTATATTCAGGTTCAAAGGTTCCATTTCGATAAGTTTCAATCCACGCTCCCGCGCGGGGAGCGACTCACCGTCTTTGTGATGGACAACATTGCCATCCAGTTTCAATCCACGCTCCCGCGCGGGGAGCGACTTAATAATCTCTCCAGTATCAAGACGAGTCAGCGTGTTTCAATCCACGCTCCCGCGCGGGGAGCGACACACCGCCACTATCAAGGCTTTGCGGAGCTTGTGTTTCAATCCACGCTCCCGCGCGGGGAGCGACAAGCTAAAAAAGTACAGGCGTTTAGCAGTAAGGGGTTTCAATCCACGCTCCCGCGCGGGGAGCGACGACACCTTGATCATCAAGGCTTTGCGGAGCTTGTGTTTCAATCCACGCTCCCGCGCGGGGAGCGACACCATGTCAAAGATGCAAACAACGACTTTGGCCTGTTTCAATCCACGCTCCCGCGCGGGGAGCGACATCATGCCAGTCTCGGGCAGTCTCGGCCAGTCCCGTTTCAATCCACGCTCCCGCGCGGGGAGCGACTAATTATTTTAATAATTTATTGCATATGTAGCTAGTTTCAATCCACGCTCCCGCGCGGGGAGCGACCTGGTACCTTATGACACAAGATGTGGTAAAATCCGTTTCAATCCACGCTCCCGCGCGGGGAGCGACCAAAAACCACGTGCCAATCTGGCATGTCTTTAACTAGTTTCAATCCACGCTCCCGCGCGGGGAGCGACTAAATATCCCATAAAATAATCTTCAACCTCGCCTGGTTTCAATCCACGCTCCCGCGCGGGGAGCGACGACAAATCTGAAATCAAAAAGGCATCCCTCTCGCGTTTCAATCCACGCTCCCGCGCGGGGAGCGACAATCCCGGAGCGCTCGCACTTACTTAATTGGCGACGTTTCAATCCACGCTCCCGCGCGGGGAGCGACGGTTTGTCAAGTATTATTTTGGGGCAGTTGTATAGTTTCAATCCACGCTCCCGCGCGGGGAGCGACCTTGTTGGCCCTGTTATCGCTCGCACAACCTCAGGTTTCAATCCACGCTCCCGCGCGGGGAGCGACTAAGTTCATAATTGTGCACTCCTTACCAGTGGGGCGTTTCAATCCACGCTCCCGCGCGGGGAGCGACGGTGGCCAAAAGAAAGAGTAAATCGTCTATCCAGAGTTTCAATCCACGCTCCCGCGCGGGGAGCGACACAAGCTCCGCAAAGCCTTGATGATCAAGGTGTCGAGTTTCAATCCACGCTCCCGCGCGGGGAGCGACTTGGGATATGTTTCACGGTTGCTGCACTTACAATTTTGTTTCAATCCACGCTCCCGCGCGGGGAGCGACAGATCAGCCGCAAGATTTATGAGGAGATGCGCAGGTTTCAATCCACGCTCCCGCGCGGGGAGCGACTAAAATGATATACTCTGAGCCACTTGATGCCCTTGTTTCAATCCACGCTCCCGCGCGGGGAGCGACGAGCGCTCGCACTTACTTAATGTGTACTACCTTGTTTCAATCCACGCTCCCGCGCGGGGAGCGACTCTCGCAAAAGGGCGTAGTTACAGGGATTTTTATCGTTTCAATCCACGCTCCCGCGCGGGGAGCGACTGATAAAATTGGTGAACTGCTTGATGGGATATACCGTTTCAATCCACGCTCCCGCGCGGGGAGCGACATAAAAGATTTCGATGCCGCAATGGCTAGCAGGCTGTTTCAATCCACGCTCCCGCGCGGGGAGCGACCAGGCAGGCGATTATATTGATCCTTTCTGGTGAGGTTTCAATCCACGCTCCCGCGCGGGGAGCGACTTTAGTGCATATAATTTATCCATATTTCTCGCAATGTTTCAATCCACGCTCCCGCGCGGGGAGCGACTATATAACACTCTTAACAACATAATTATAAGTGTGTTTCAATCCACGCTCCCGCGCGGGAAGCGACAAATGGAAGGATGTTCAAATTTGTAAGTAGTTATGTGTTTCAATCCACGCTCCCGCGCGGGGAGCGACATGGGTTATCCCACATGTAGCCAAAGGTCTGCATACGTTTCAATCCACGCTCCCGCGCGGGGAGCGACGTCGGCCCGGATGACTTTAGCGTAGAGCCTGGCTTTGTTTCAATCCACGCTCCCGCGCGGGGAGCGACCGACTTCGACGCCGATATTTCCGATGACCGTGGCGTTTCAATCCACGCTCCCGCGCGGGGAGCGACATGGCGAAGAGAACCAAAGGCTTCTTAATAATGTTTCAATCCACGCTCCCGCGCGGGGAGCGACAACCTCCGGGCGACCTTCTCGCCGATCGATTCAAGTTTCAATCCACGCTCCCGCGCGGGGAGCGACTCCCATTAAACTTTTTCATGGCTGACTGATACACGTTTCAATCCACGCTCCCGCGCGGGGAGCGACGCTCAGCTATCTTCAGCAGGACCGGCGCCGATCGTTTCAATCCACGCTCCCGCGCGGGGAGCGACCAACGACTTTTCGGAGGCACAACCCAGGCCGATGTGTTTCAATCCACGCTCCCGCGCGGGGAGCGACTGAAGTGACGTGTAGATTCTTGCCAGTGCGCACGTTTCAATCCACGCTCCCGCGCGGGGAGCGACCTGCGGCTATTCCTGTGCCCGATCCATGATATTTGTTTCAATCCACGCTCCCGCGCGGGGAGCGACTTAGCCGCCCGCATTGCACGTGAGTTCATAGGTGTTTCAATCCACGCTCCCGCGCGGGGAGCGACTCGCTCTGATCGCGCCCCACAAACTGTTCGAGTGTTTCAATCCACGCTCCCGCGCGGGGAGCGACTTTTACTTTTGTACGTGGTCCATTTTTGATTTTCGTTTCAATCCACGCTCCCGCGCGGGGAGCGACATATCCCAGAAGTCTTTTTGATTTGCCGAGAGCGGTTTCAATCCACGCTCCCGCGCGGGGAGCGACGCCCGAGCACCAGGCCATTGATGGACAGATCCGGGGTTTCAATCCACGCTCCCGCGCGGGGAGCGACTTGATCAGCTTCCATTTATCGAGAAGATCGAAGAGGTTTCAATCCACGCTCCCGCGCGGGGAGCGACTCAGCCTGAGAGGCCGTATCGCTGACGATCAAAGCGTTTCAATCCACGCTCCCGCGCGGGGAGCGACTTCTGAAGGGTGTGGTCGTAAAGACGGACGACCAGTTTCAATCCACGCTCCCGCGCGGGGAGCGACACTTTCCCATGATATAGGCGGAAAGGTGGCCACGTTTCAATCCACGCTCCCGCGCGGGGAGCGACTAAATATATTTCCCGCCTGCCTTCTTCCAGATCTGTTTCAATCCACGCTCCCGCGCGGGGAGCGACCGTCGGAGCGCACCACATGGGACTTGCCATCGTAAGTTTCAATCCACGCTCCCGCGCGGGGAGCGACATGATAATCCGCATTACAATTCTTTCTCGGCATCGTTTCAATCCACGCTCCCGCGCGGGGAGCGACCAAAGGAGGTTTGGTATGACACTATCTGAAATCGTTTCAATCCACGCTCCCGCGCGGGGAGCGACGAGAAAATTTCTCCGGGGCCAGAAGGATTATTCCGTTTCAATCCACGCTCCCGCGCGGGGAGCGACACGGCCGGTTGGTGGGAGTTGAGGCAACGCTTAAAAGTTTCAATCCACGCTCCCGCGCGGGGAGCGACCGGCGGCGAAGCCGTACCAGTCACGTTCATGACGGGTTTCAATCCACGCTCCCGCGCGGGGAGCGACTTACCGCGTCCATTGGTGTTTCGATTACCTCGAGGTTTCAATCCACGCTCCCGCGCGGGGAGCGACTTGTGGAATTATGTTTGGTCTAAAGCCTCCGCTTGTTTCAATCCACGCTCCCGCGCGGGGAGCGACCAACCAGCTCGATCTTGGTAATTACATCATTGATGTTTCAATCCACGCTCCCGCGCGGGGAGCGACTCCATGAAGCGTCAGGAGTCAAGCCCTTTGTCGTTTCAATCCACGCTCCCGCGCGGGGAGCGACGAGTCGGCAGGGCGCCTTTATCGCCCATGAAATCAAGTTTCAATCCACGCTCCCGCGCGGGGAGCGACCACATTTCAAGGGTCACGCCAGCACTCCGCTTGTGTTTCAATCCACGCTCCCGCGCGGGGAGCGACTTGCGTCACCGGTGGGGTCTATTCCATCCA
>JAGXTA010000148.1 GCA_018333535.1 Deltaproteobacteria bacterium
AGACCTCCTTGCTTGCCACGTGCTTCAACCTGGCTCGGATGATCACGATTCTTGGCGTATCGGGGTTAATCGAAAAACTGATGACTCTTAGAGCCCCCGTCTTGGGATAATATCCCGAACATGCAGCCGTGTTGGGTGAAAAAGAAGAGAAAAAGCTTTGTCAGTGGGGCTGCTACGACCGTCTATCTCTATTCAGTTTTCAAAGAACGTTTTATATCGTGATTAGATCAAGTTTGACTTAATCAACCCTCATGCCCTCCCCATTGTGACACAGTCTCCTTGGGGAGAGGGATGGGGTGAGGGGATTACATTTGAAATAACCTCATATGGGCAATAACAGCTTGTCCCAGAGATATTCCACCATCATTGGTTGGAACAAGGTGGTGTGTATAGACATCAAAACTTGAATGTTTCAATCCTTCTACGACAAGGGAGAGAAGAAGGATGTTCTGGAAAACCCCTCCGCTCAGGACCACACGATTCAAGCTTTCCGAAGAGCGCATGAATTCGCAAGTCTCAACGATCATACGGGCGATGGTTCGATGAAACTTCCCGGAGATTTTAGAATTTGAAACTCCTTCGGTCAAATCCCCGACCACACCCCTGATCACCTCGGTTGAGTCAATGACAAAGGGGGATTCTTCTTTAAGAAGATAGAATGGATATGTTTCTTTTATCTCCCTGTCGGCAATCATCTCCAGTTCAATGGCGGCCTGCCCCTCATAATTTACCTCATCCCTTATGGAAAGAAGAGATGAGATCGCATCGAAGAGACGGCCCATACTCGATGTCCATGGTGTGTTGATCTTTTTTTCAATCGCCCTCTTCAGGATGTCCCACTTTTTGGAATCCATCCTTTTTAGCAAATCAATTTTTAATTCCTCTAACCCGTCTCCAAAAGCCTCCGAAAGACAGACCATGGCCATGCGCCAGGGCTGCTTGATAGCCATCGAACCTCCGGGCATCGGGACCTTTTTCAGGTGGGCGAGGCGGACAAATTCCCTCAAATTGGCTTTTAAAAATTCGCCTCCCCAGATCGTGCCGTCCGTTCCAAAACCTGTTCCATCCATCGCCACGCCGATGACCTCTCCTTCGATTCTGTTTTCAACCATACAACTGACGATATGGGCATGGTGGTGCTGAACCCCGACCGTTGGCAGGTCAGGAATGGAGAGGGCGTATTTGGCAGAGAGATAATCGGGATGAAGGTCGTAGGCCACTGCCTTTGGTTCAATATAGAAGAGTCTCTTGAAATGCTCGATCCCTTCTTCGAAGGAGGTCAAGGTTTCAAGGTTTTCAAGGTCTCCGATATGATGGCTTAGAAAAGCATAGGGTCCCCGTGTAAGGCAGAAAGTATTTTTCAACTCACCCCCACAGGCAAGAATCATCTCAAGGGGAAAAGAGAGTTTTATAGGGAAGGGGACATATCCTCTTGATCTCCTGATGATATAGGGATTTCCCTCAAAAACCCTTGTGACCGAATCGTCGCACCTCATATGAATTTCGCGGTTGTGGAGAAGAAAATAGTCGGCGATCTTCCCGAGGCGGTTTTTTGCTTCCTCATCCCTGTAAGCGATGGGCTCGTCGCTCACATTGCCGCTTGTCATGACGAGTGTTTTAAGGGAGCCGTTGAGAAGAATGTGATGAAGCGGTGAGTAGGGAAGCATCACCCCCAGGGTGTCCTGATGGGGAGCAACCGAATGAGCGATTGAAGAATCTCTCTTTCTCTTAAGGATGACAATGGGCCTTTCCACATCGGCAAGAAGTTTTTCTTCTTCCCGGTTCACTTCACAGAGGTTTCTCACCTCTTCCATATCCCTGCACATCACGGCAAAGGGTTTGTCCTCACGGAATTTTCGCGATCTGAGGTTAGAGACTGCCTCCTCATTTTTTGCGTTGCAAGCGAGGTGAAATCCTCCCAGGCCTTTTATGGCGATGATGAATCCTGCTTCGATGAATTCCAGCGTCTTTGCAAGGGAATCGCCGGAAACCTCCTTTCCCTCCCTATCCTGCAGCCACAGGGATGGACCGCAGGACGGGCAGGCATTGGGCTGGGCGTGAAAGCGGCGGTTGGCTGGATCGTCGTATTCTTTTTGACAGATTGGACACATCGTGAAAGAAGCCATGGTCGTCTTATGACGATCGTAGGGAATGTCCTTGATGATCGTGAACCTCGGACCACAGAGCGTGCAGTTGATAAAAGAATAACGGTATCGGAAGTCCTGAGGTGAGAAGAGCTCTGAAAGACACTGATCACAGGTGGCTAAATCCGGAGAGATGAGGACGAATTTATCCTCTGTCTCTTCGCTCTTTTTAATTTCAAACAGGGTATAGCCCAGAGGGTTAAGATAGCTCACATCAAAAGTTTCGATCCGGGCCAAAGGAGGAGCGAGCTTCGGGATTTCCTGAATAAACTGATCGAGATTTCCATCATCGCTTTCGGCATCGACGAAGACCCCTTTTTCATTGTTGAGGACCCATCCTCGAACGGAATGCTTTCGGGCTAAGTTATAAATAAACGGCCTGAAACCAATTCCCTGCACCATTCCCGTAATTCGGATTTCCGCCCGTTTCATGCTTTCATTCTAACTTTCTTTGAGTACCGCTTCAATAATTTTGGGAATGCTGGCTTTGACCTCATCGCTTAGCTCCATCCCCCATTCAAATATTTTGGGTTCAACCCCGATGACGACCGTCTCCATGTCGAATCCCATCTTTTTAGCCATCTTCAGGGATTCGAGCAGACCGATTTCATGGAGAGAGATAGGCTTCTGATCCTTCGGCATGAGGTCTTCGGATTTGCATCTGTAGATCGTCCCGATCTCTCCTCCTGCTTTCATGGCGTCGACGACGATCAGCTTTTTGACGCCTTCGAGGTAGGACAGCAAGTCCATGGTAAACGTTCCAATATCGAGCAATTCGATATGAGGAGGCAGAGGCATCTTTTGCATCTCATGAATGACATGGACTCCAACACCTTCGTCCTTATAAAGAAGGTTTCCCATTCCAACAATCAGGGTCTTTTCTGACATGGCCATTTTATAGAACAGAAAGGCTGCTCGGGGTTGGCCGAGCAGCCTCAAAGGTCGAATCTTATCAACGAGATTTAGATCACCTTAAACTCATAGGCTTTCTTGGTGTCGGCGTGCAGCACGTGCACAGCGCAACCCAGTCAGGGGTCAAAGGCGCGGACGACTCTTACCACATTAAATGGATTTTTAATATCCTTCACCGGTGTTCCTACCAGCGCCTGTTCAATCGGGCCTAGCTGTCCCTTGTCGTCTTTTGGGCCGGCGTTCCAGATCGTGGCGCTACAGACCTGATAATTGTCGATCTTGTGATCCTTGATCGTAATCCAGTGCCCGAGCGCGCCCCTCGGGGCTTCGCTCAGACCAAACCCTGTCGCTTCCTTTGGAATGTCGGCTTTGGCAAACGAGGGCGCTCCGGGTTTAAGCTCCATGATCCACTTATCCATGGCATCGGCCACGAGCTTGCATTCTTCAGCCCTGGCCGCGGTTCTTCCGAGAATGGAAAAAGCCTTGTCGCCCAGATCCCTGAAGCGAATCTCTTTCTTCGCATCCACTCCTAAGAATTTATTAGCATGCTTGCTCAGGACGGGGTTGGCTACCCACATCCTCGCCAGCGGGCCGACTTCATGGGGAAGGTCCCGATACCTTGGAGCTTTTACATAGGAATAACCTGTCTTCTTGTCCGGAGCAGGAACAGTCATTCCTTTGCCGGGATGAAGTCCGGTTGTTTTATCGTCATACCAGGAGTATTTGACATATTCTTTAATCTGGGTTTGATCAAGAGGCAAATCTTTGCCCTCGGTATAAGACCCGGGCTTAAAAAGGAAGTTCTTTTCATCATCGTCCAGAGGGAAAACCCCAAAGGAGAGAAGGTTTTTGCATCCGGCTCCAACTTCAAAGAGGTCTTTATAAGCTCCTGCCACAAGATAGACGGTCGGTAGATAGGTTCCGTCGATGAACTCCTTGATCTCTTTTAACCTCCATTTTAAGGAGACCATTTTGTCCACCGTTGGAACCTCTGTGGCTCCTCCAACAACCATGCCATAGACATGGGGTGCTCTTCCCCCGAAGAGGGCAACCATCTGATGGCATTTCTGCCGGATGTCGAGCGCTTTGATATACTGGTCGACAGCCACTTTGTTGGTTTTCGGATCGAGGCGATAATCGCCTTCATACCGTGGGATGAAAGGCTCTGTATCAGGCCCTTTCACATAATCCAGAGCAGCCAGGTGGTAAAAATGGAGAATGTGTGACATCAGGTAATCCGATCCGAAGATCAGATTCCGGATAATTCTTCCGTTGGGCGGCGGTTTCACCTTGAAAGCATTGTCAAGACACCGGACCGATGCAGTCCCGTGGGCAGTGGGGCAGACCCCGCAGATTCTCTGAACAATCTGAGCGGCATCCCGGGGGTCTCTTCCCTTGAGGATGTTTTCAAAACCCCTGTACAGCATGCCCCAGGATTTGGCATCCTTCACTTTCCCGCCATCTATTTCCACCTCAATTTTGAGATGTCCTTCTATTCGAGTAATCGGATCAATATATAATTTTGTCATTCCACGTCACCTCCTTTCCTAACCCGTAGTCTTTTCATAAAAGGGCGCAAACCGATCGGGATAACCCGGTTCCGTGCACCCCAGGCAGAGTGAATTATGGATACACCAGTTGACATTATTATTCCATCCTCTTTTCCAGCAATCCGAAAACGATTCCGGCCCTTTACAGCCCAGTTCCAGCCGGCATCCCTCCTCGCCGAACAATTTGGCGAACTTTTTCTCTTCATAATAAGAACGGTAGGCGCAGTTGTCATGGACATTCGTTCCAAAGAAGAGGGTTGGCCGGCCATCAGAATCGAGCTCGGGAATTCCAAACATCAGGACATGGGCAATGGTTCCCACCATCCAGTCGGGATGGGGCGGACAACCGGGAATGTTGATCACCGGAGTCTTAATCCCATGGTCCTTAAAGAAGTCCATGACCCCTTTCGAATCGGTCGGATTGGGTTTCCCTGCAGGGATGCCGCCATAAGCTCCGCACTGACCGAGCGCAAGCACGGCGGCCGCTTTGGGTCCAAGATCTTTCATCATCTCCACAAAAGTGACTTCTTTCCCTTTCAATTTACCGGGGATACAATATTTTCCTCCGGCACCGGTTGCGATCGATCCCTCAACAGCCAGGAAGAATTTCCCCTTGTTCTTGTCAGCTGTCTGGAATAGGTATTCAAAGGCCTTGTCTCCGGCGGAAGCCATTATTGTGGGGTGGTATTTGAGGCTGATGATCTTTAAGAGGACTTCGGCAATGTTTGGGTGAACGGTGTTCAACAGGGAGACAGAACATCCTGTACATCCACTACCCTGAATCCAGACGACCGGCGGGTTCCCTGCTGCCGCTTTCTCCATAGCCGCGACGATCTCAGGGATGAGACTGCCCGATACGCTAATAGCCGCGCCAGTTGCCCCGCAAAGTTTTAAAAACTGCCTTCTCGAAATAGACATCTTTAAATCACCCCCCTTTTGCTAAGGTTTTTATTTTGCTAAACATTCTTTTTAAAGATACGAAATAATGAGGCACCTCCTTTCTAAAAATATTTTTATTGCATCGGCCAACATTGAAAGATGAGTGGCAAGTTTATCTATCATATTCAATTGTTTTGTCAAAGAGATCGAATCATTAACCCCTTATAGGTTCATCAGCAGGTGGTTCCAGTAACCCTCCCATTTTTCGGCGTTGAGGATTGGCAGGGCATAATCAGCATTAGGGTGGCTATGGCGACAGAGAGCCATTGTTTTGAGATGGGGGGCAAAATGCTTGAGCGTGGAAAATCCCTGTTCCCCCAGGTCACACCGGACACCCGAAAAGATCACCAGGTCATGATTTCCCTCTTTTTTTCGCCTTTCCAATCCCGGAAGGTAAGATGATGGATGATCTCTATGATATCATAGATACTGTCCGGGATGGTTCCAAACTCCAGCGTCTTCTTTTTGACATGAGCTGTGGCACAGATGGGAATCCGGGCTTTTTTGGCCAATGCCAGGCAATATTGCAGGTGCAATTTATCTCCGATAAAATGTTCAATGGCCCGCGCCCCTATGACCAGAAGCGGCCTGACCGCTTTTTGAATCAGGCTGGCACATGCCCTTGGATCTTCGATGACTTTCGCTCCTCTTAATCCGGTTAAGACATTGACCTGAAAAAACGGGGCCCTCATCCCTTCAGACATTCTTTCTCCTTTCCGACAATCTTCTCCATCCTTTCAAAAGTGATATTTTCTTCAGGGAGATTCTTTTTCGGCTTGGTGGAGGGAGCAAAGATAGGTTTCTTCGAGTTTGAAGACTCCACCAGCCCATTGGGTAGCGGAACCCCACATTTAGCCCCTAACATTTCTTTTGCCATTTTAAATGTAATTTGATAAAATAAGTGTCAATCTATTCATGAATAATTTTTCATGATTTATAATTCTTCTATAAAAAGATGTCAAGCCTCTTCAATCATTCTTCAACTTGTGGTATTGTGTAAAACGTAAGGGCCGATGTTCAATGAAAAAGGAGTGAAGTAAGTTCCAATGGAGGAGGTAGGAAAGAATGTCAGAGTGGACATTTCTCACTAATCATGCGAGAGTGCTTATGCAGTTGGCTAATCAGTCCCAAATAACTGCAAGGGATTTATCATCCCTTATCGGGATTACCGAAAGGTCAGTTAGAAGTATTATCGCCGATCTCGAGGCAGAAGGTTACATCGAGAAGTTAAAAGAAGGAAGACGAGTCAATTATAAAATTCATACCAAGTTGCCTTTCCGGCATCCCACTCAAAAAGATCATTCCATAGAAAAACTCTTAAAAGCATTGGGCTGTAAACCGGCAAAGTGAACTCAATTTAGCCGGTAGGCACTTTCCCCCTAACAAAGACCCAGCATTTATGTTACGAATGTGAGACCTATATACCATAGATTTCTTCTTGAGGGCAGGGGTAGACCCCTTCAAATTTATGGACAGAAAAGGAATCCTGAGGCGCTGTTTTTGATGTCTGACAAAAACGAGGCATAGGTTGAGCGTATGATTGAGAGAAACCATCGTAAAACAAAAATCGTCTGCACCATCGGTCCGGCGAGCGAATCCTCACAGGTTCTTAAATCAATGATAAAGGCCGGCATGGATGTGGCAAGGCTCAATTTTTCTCACGGGACCCATGAGAATCATCTGAGAAAGATCAAAGAGATCCGCACATTGTCGGACCGGCTAAAAAGGCCCGTGACCATTCTGCAGGATCTTTCCGGCCCCAAAATCAGGGTCGGCAAAGTGAAAGAGGGAGGAATAGGCTTAAAGCGGGGAGAAAAATTCATCCTGACCAATCGGAAGATTTTGGGAGATGAGAAAGGGGTTTCTGTTACTTATCCGTCCCTCCCCATGGAGGTCAACTCAGGAGACACGCTTCTCCTTGCCGATGGAGCGATCGAGCTCCAGGCTTTGAAGAGCAATGACCAGGATATTGAGTGCCGGGTGATTGTGGGAGGCACACTCACGTCCAATAAGGGGATCAACTTTCCAACCGGAACGATCCGCATCTCTCCCTTTACGAAGAAAGACCGGGAGGACCTTCTCTTCGGCATTCGAAACGGAGCCGATATGGTCAGCCTTTCCTATGTCAAAGATGCGGGAGATATTGAAAGGGTTAAGAGATTCTTAAAAAAATATTCAACCTTTATCCCGGTCATTGCCAAGATCGAGAGGAAAGAGGCTCTGGAAAAGATTGACGAAATCCTTTTAGCCTCGGATGGAATCATGGTTGCCCGGGGAGACCTGGGCGTGGAAACTCCGATCGAAAAGGTCCCCAATGTCCAGAAAATGTTGATCCGGAAGGCAAATGCTTTGGGCAAGCCCGTGATCACTGCCACCCAGATGCTCAGATCGATGGTTGATCACAACCGTCCCACGCGGGCAGAGGCGACGGATGTGGTCAACGCCATCTATGACGGGACGGATGCGGTCATGCTCTCGGAGGAGACAGCCATTGGCCGGTTCCCCGTTGAAACCGTTCAGATGATGGCTAAGATTGCCTGCGCGGCCGAGGAACAGTTTCCATTCGATCAATTCTTGAACCGGGAGATGACGGAGGCGACGGGTCTTCCTCAGGCCATCAGCTATGCGGCCTCGTTCCTGTCCGAGAAGGTGAACGCCGTGGCCATTGTTGTTCCTACCGAATCCGGGAGCACGGCACGGTGGGTATCGAGGCTTCGGCCCCGGCAGCCCATCATTGCCCTGAGCCGCCATTTCTCGACCATCAGAAGTCTCAATCTCTGCTGGGGGGTCACGCCCCTTCTTGTCTCTGACTGGAGGGATACGGATGATATGCTGGAAAGGGCGAAGAGGATGCCGAAGAAATCGGGCATGGCTTCAAAAGGAGACCGGATCGTTATCATCGCTGGAGTGCCCATCAGCATCCCCGGCACCACGAATCTTATTAAAGTGGAAGTGGTAGAGTAGATTAAACAGATCATCAGGAGAGCTTTCTTTGAAACTCGGCACAAAGTTGACTCTTTCTCTTTCTCTTATCATCCTTGTCGTGCTCTCGGGGTATGGCACTCTTCATATTTTATCCCGAAGGGACATCCTCATCAGAAAGATGAAAGCGGAGGTGAGGAGCATTGGCCGAACTTTAAAAGTTTCCCTCGAAAAGATCTCATTGCCAAGAGAGATGGAATATGTTCAAGAGCTGATCGATTCCGTTGAGGAGGACGAGAAAACCCTGGGGATCATCGTCTACCACACGGGGAAAAACCTCATCTTTAAATCCCGCTCATTAGAAGGGGATATCGAACCTTATTGGGATTTGATCAAAAAGTCCATTCAAGAGGATTTTTCTTATGAAGAGCTTGGAGTTTATAAAAAGGTTCATGTTTTTTCGTACACCTTTCCTCTCAAAGACAGAAGAGGTCGCAATATTGGCGGCGTTTCGATTCTTCAACGCACCTCTTTCGTAGAGGAGGATATTAAGAAAGCGGAATGGAGCGTCTTGATCACGATCCTTATCATGATAGGAGGGACATTGACATTGGTCCATTTTAGTACGAGAAAATGGATTACCGAACCTATCTCTCAGTTGATGGGCGGAATCAAAAATATGGCGAAAGGGGATCTCCAGACAAGGATCGAGTTGAGAAGAGGGGATGAACTCTCTGAGCTGGGGCATGCGTTTAATCAAATGGCGGGCGATTTGAAAGAGGCCCAGGACCGGATTATCGAGGAGGCTGAGACAAAATTGAAATTAGAAAGGGACCTCCGCCAGTCCGAGAAATTGGCCACGATCGGACAATTGGCCTCGGGACTGGCTCACGAGATCGGCACCCCTTTAAATATCATCAGTGGAAGGGTGGAATTGGCAAAGAGAAAACTCGATGATAAAGAGGGGGTCCAAAAAAATCTGGACATCGTCCTCCAACAAACCGAAAGAATCACGAAGATCATTCAGCGACTTCTTGGGTTTGTCAGAAAAAAGAAACCTGAGCAAGGGAATCTAAATATCACCGCATTATTGGAGATGACGCTCGATTTTCTTGACCATGAAATTCAAAAACAGAAAGTAAAGGTGGTCAGGGAAACGGAAGACCCTCTCCCCTCCGTGATGGGAGATCCAGACCAACTTCAGCAGGTCTTTTTGAACATCGTTCTCAATGCTATTCAGTCTATGCCTGAAGGCGGGACGCTTCATCTTTCAGCGTCAACCCAAGTGACCTCCAAGGAGGGCCTTGAAGATGGACAGCGTCGATATGTGGTGGTCAAGGTGCAGGATACAGGAATGGGAATGGAACGGGAAGTGATGGACAACATTTTCAACTCTTTCTTTACGACAAAAGAAAAAGACAAAGGGACTGGCCTGGGTTTGACCGTGAGCCAGGGTATTGTTCAGGACCATGAGGGATGGATTGAGGTAGAAAGCGAAACAGGAAAAGGTTCCTTATTTAAGATTTATCTTCCCTCTTATCAAGGTGAGGTGAAAAATGAGTGAGACCCTCCATAAAGTCTTGGTGGTGGATGATGATTTGGAGATGTGCGGGTTGCTCTCCGACGTTCTCAAAGGGGAGGGATTCTCTGCCATCACCACCCATGACAGTTTAGAGGCTTCAAAGATTCTCAAAAAAGAAGAGTTCGACATCCTCATCACCGATTTAAAGATGAAGGGACTGAAGGGTCTTGACCTCCTTGAAGAAACGAAACGGGTATCTCCTTTAACGCCGGTGATCATCATCACAGCCTTTGGGACGATTGAGTCGGCCATCCAGGCGATGAAGATGGGGGCTTATGATTACATTACCAAACCCTTTCAAATGGATGAACTCATCCTGACGGTGAGAAAGGCCCTTGAAAATCGTTTTTTGAAAAAGGAGGTCGTAAGATTAAAAAAGGAGGTGGAGACCCGATATCATTTTCATCAGCTTATTGGGAAAAGCGCTTCCATGCAAAAAATCTACGACCTCATTGAAAGGATTCGTGACAGTTCCATCAATGTTTTCATCACCGGAGAAAGCGGGACAGGCAAGGAACTGGCCGCAAAGGCGATCCACTACAGTGGCATCAGAAAGGGAGGCCCCTTCATCGCAGTGAATTGCGCAGCCATTCCTGAAACCCTTCTTGAGAGCGAGCTCTTCGGCTATAAGAAAGGGGCGTTCACCGACGCGAAATCGGACAAGAAAGGGCTTATTTTTGAAGCCAATGAAGGAACGCTTTTTTTGGATGAAATCACGGAGATGCCTCCTACGCTCCAGGCTAAGTTACTGAGGGTGCTCGAGGAGAGAGAGGTCAGGCCCCTCGGAGATACGACTTCCTATCCCATTGATTTGAGAATCATCTCCACTTCAAACTGTGATATCACATCATCGATCCAGCAAGGTCGATTTCGTGAGGATCTCTATTATCGTTTGAAGGTGATCGATATCGACATGCCGGCCCTTCGGGAAAGAAGGGAAGATATTCCCATTCTCGTTCAGCATTTCATCCAAAAATTCAGCAAAGAACTGAAGAAGGCTGTTTCAACCGTTTCAGGAGATGCCTTAAAAATTCTATTAAACTATCCCTGGCCCGGAAATGTAAGAGAATTGGAGAATATCATTCAGAGGGCGATCACCCTGAGCCAGCATGAAGTTATTTCTCCGGAGAATTTACCGGCGTCTATCATTCAAAAGGCAGATGAGAAATTGTTTGAGAAGGCGGTGGAAGAGAAGTTTACCCTGGATCAATTGGAGAAGGAATATATCAGGAGAGTTCTGATTGAAACAGGAGGGAATAAGTCTAAGGCGGCTGAAAGACTGGGCCTCGATCGAAAAACCCTCTATCGAAAACTCCAGGAAGAATAATCTTCCTTCGTCACCCCGTGGCTATATATTTCCCCATTATTATCCGCCCCCCCCAGCACGAGATCGTCGTATACAGAGCTTCCTGAGAGGTTGCATTTTCTTCCAACTCGCCAGATTCGGGCGAAATTGACTTTTTCTACAGGTTCAACGACCGAGCTAACCTGCGCGCCATTCTTGCGCGTCTGGTTGAGCGATATTAGGCTGTTTATCGATTAACCGATACTTTCCCCTCATTGTATTTATGAATCAACATTGAGATAAGGGATTGATACGGTATGCCCTCTTCAACTGCTTTTGCACGAATTTTCTTTAAATCTCGTTCAGTCATTCGGATATTGATCCGCTTCTGTTTGTTCAGGCTATAGCGGGCATATTCCTCGTATTGCTTTTTTTCTTTTTTAGTGAGGTCAGAAACCCATTCTTCATTTTCAAGTGATTTTGCCAATTCCCTCTCGTCTTTATCCAAATATGCTGCTTTTTTCATTTTTTGCCTCCTAAGTACTTCTTTGTTGCTTTGCTGTTTGGTATTATTGTTTTCAAAAATATTCTTTCGTTATCCTCCACATATGGCACCGAATAAATATAATCTTCAATCTTTACCAGGAAAACTTTCTGATTCGGATATTTTGCCGGATTTGGATGTTTTATCCGGTCAACCAAATCTCCTGATGCGAATGCCAATTCAACCTGTTCAAACGACACACCACGCACTTTCTTGAGCCTCTCGTTCTTCACATCATTCCAGTCAAAATATTTCATAAACGTGTGCCTATTGTATTCCTCTTACATAATAACGACGATTCTTGTTTCTGTCAAATCGTTTTTATAAAAATAATTTAGCTGTTTGAAATAATCTTTTTAAAATCTCTCCCTACCGTCCGGCGCCAAAGTCCCAATGCTTCGTTTGGCGTGAGCAGTGCGGGTCTGGACGGCGGCGCCTCCCTTTGCCCCGTTGTCTACGGGGATAAAAAGGCTAAAGGGAGGAGAAACATTTCCCCCTTTTGCCTTCCGGGTCAGAGACCCCGCCTACCGGCCCCGGTCCCGACCGAGGGCGGGTCCAGCAGGCGCTCTGGGTCGGAGACCAAAGAGGGATGAAGGGGGATTAGATAACGTTTTTCAAAGAGCTAAAGTGTTACGAGGGTTTTTTTGACTGTGGGTGAGCGAAGTCCTGCGCCTTTAATTCAATTTCTGCACTGCCTCCCTCTTATTCTCTTCCTTTCTGGTTCAACTCAAGGATTGTCCCATTTTGACACAGGCTGTTTCGTTTTGCCCCGCTTTTTCCCCTTTTACATTTTTATTGAGTTTTCAATGATTGAAATCTAAAGGGAATTTGGTTTTTAAACTTTGGTATCCTCTTTGCTCTTAGAAGAAATGAAGGGGGCCCGGTCAGTTTGCCATCACCTCCTCTTGATGGATGTGAATTGAGCGGGAACTCTCTATGATCAGGCCTCCTTCAATATTATCAGGTAATCTTTGTA
Source organism: Deltaproteobacteria bacterium (assembly GCA_018333535.1). Taxonomy (GTDB): domain Bacteria; phylum Desulfobacterota; class BSN033; order BSN033; family UBA1163; genus RBG-16-49-23. The sequence goes on from JAGXTA010000148.1 coordinate 12,855, forward strand.
ATCTTTAATGACGTGTTCGTCACCCACATTGAAAGGAGGTTTATCATGGAAAGGAGGTTTGTCGTGATTAGAAAGGGTTTCATCGTCATCCTCATCCTCTGCTTGGGCCTCATTTTGATAGGGTGTCCAAAGAAGACAGTCGTTAAAGAGGATCCATCTATAAAAAAGGCAGAAGAGGTGGCAATAGAAAGAGAGAAGGCGGAAAGGGCTGAAGCCGAACGCAGGGAAAAAGAAGCGAAGGAATTGGCTCGAATAAAAGAAGAAGAGGCTAAGAGAGAACCGGCCAAGAAAGAGTTCGAGGAGAGTTTAGTTGCCAAGAAGACTCCCGGAATTGAAGGAGAGGTCTTCGAAAGCAAAATGCTGAAGATGATTCATTTCCATTTTGACAAATATGATATTCGCCCTGAATATGCGGAGATTCTGAAGGAAAATGCAGCGGTGTTGAAAAAATTTCCTACAGTGAAGATTCAGATTGAAGGGCATTGTGATGAAAGAGGAACCATTGAATATAACCTTGCTCTTGGAGAAAGACGAGCGAACAGCACGAAAAGGTATCTCCTTTCTCTGGGCCTTCCTGGAGATCGTATCTCTACAATCAGCTATGGAGAGGAAAGCCCCTTAGACCCTGGTCATCGTGAGGAGGCATGGGCAAAAAATCGAAGGGCTGCATTCATCATTTTATCCAAGTAAGAAGCCATTTTTTTACGGGAAGGAGGGGCATATGCGGAAATTGAACAGATGGGCTTTCGTTGTCTTTCTTTTGATTTTCATTTCAGGATGCAATCCTTTTCAGGAGATGCGCGAAGCGAGAGATGCAGCGGAAAGAGCAAATAAAGAAACGAAGATGATTCTGGAGAACATAAAGGGTTACGCAGAGAAAGCGGAAGCGGCGGCACAAAGGTCAGAGAAGGCCGCTGCTTCATCAGAAAATTTTTCGAAAAAGGCAGAGGCAGCCAGCCAGAAAACTGTAGGAACTTTTGAGAAACGCCCGAAGAAATAGAGGAAGGGAGGCGAAAACGGAATGCATTGAAAAGGAACAGGATTAAAAAGTATCCGATTAGGATGGAGTCTCGTCCTTTTTTTGAGTATTCTGCTTGGCTGCGCAACGACAAAAGAGATCGAGCAGACAAGGGTGGCGACCGGGGTGACGATGAAAGCAGCCCAGGAAGCTGCAAAGAAGTCGGAAGCCATCTTTGAGAAGAAATTGAAGAAATAAATATATCGAAGGAGGCTTGGTCAGAATGCCTTCACCTCACATCATCGAAATCGGATGTAATATCGATGGGAATCCCCCTTCTCTGGTCGATAGCTTCCTTCACTTTTTCAAAATCGACAAGATTCTTGATCCCCTTCCCCCCCAATCTCTTAAGGGTAAACTGGAAAAAGTCAGGGACCCGATGATAGATGTCCTCATGGACTTCAACGAAGATGCGTCCATCTTTAAACCCGATTTTAACGGGCTCATAGATGATATGGACAGGGGTTCCAACAGGAACCAAGGGATAGAGACTAACAATATCCTCAGGGTAAAGACGTATACACCCATGGGTGACCAATCGCCCAACGGCCCATGGAAAATTGGTGCCATGAATTCCATACCCTCTTATGGACAGACCCAGCCAGTGAGAGCCGAGAGAATTGTCTGGGCCTGGAGGAATTGATTTTCGGCCTTCATATTTTTCCAGGAGAGAGAGGGGAATATGCCAGGTGGGAGAGACTCTCTTCTCTTTAATATGAAACCGTCCTACTGGAGTGAAATTTTCAGTGACCCCTATTCCGATTGGAAATGTTTTGACCATGGATATCTTTTTGAAAAACAGATAAAGCCTCATCTCAGGAATATTGATTACTATTCCGTCCCACTTCCCTTCGGGTAATACCCAGAAGGTTGGAATGATTAATTCCAATCCCTCGGGAGGAACCCATGGATCAAGGTCTTTATGAAGGATCTGAATTTCTGAAAAGCCAAGATCGAAGTCTCGGGCTATATCTAACAAAGTATCATCTTTTTGAACAATGTAAGTCTGAGGGGCACCGATGACGGTAATTGCCTGGATATCGATTCCATAGGGAAGAGTTGGAAGCCGATAAGTGAATGCACCATTTCCAGCAAGCAGGGAGGAATGGAATAGGCCGACGAGAAGGAGGTTGATAAAAGTGATTGGTAATAGAATAGGGAATTTTTTCATATCATTGAATTAATAATGGAATTCTTTATGAATTGTCAATTCTGGAGAATTCTATGGAGGGGGAAAAAGATGATTCGTTCTTTTAAAAAAGGATGGTGGCCAATTCTTTTATTGACCTTCTTTCTGATCATCTTCACAAATCAAACTTTTTCCCAGACAATACAGCCAAACCTCCGTATCCATGCGCAATCGGCTGTCTTAATGGATGCCATCTCAGGTCAGATCCTCTATGAGCAGAACCCCCAATTGAAGATTGCGCCCGCCAGCTTTGTCAAGCTTCTCACTCTCTATGTGGCCTTTGACGCCCTTCGCGATGGACATTTGAAAAAGGACGCCTTGGTATCGGTAAGCCAAAAGGCCTGGGGGATGGGAGGATCAAAAATGTTCATTAAACCAGGAGAAAGGGTAAGAGCGGAGGATCTGCTCAGGGGGATCACGGTTGCCTCGGGAAATGACGCATGCGTGGCCCTCGCCGAGCATATGGCAGGGACCGAAGAAGCCTTTGCCTCGAAAATGAATGAAAAGGCAAAACTGGTTGGATTAAAGGATTCTCAGTTTAAAAACTCTCACGGAATGCCCGCCCAGGACCAGTACACCACGGCATTCGATATTGCCATTTTGGCCAGACAGTATATCGAAGATCATCCGGAAGCACTGATCTATCATTCCCTCACCGAATTCGAATACAACGGAATCCGGCAGCAGAACCGAAATGCTCTGCTTGGGATGAACATTGGAGTGGATGGGTTGATGACAGGTTATCTGGAGAAATCGGGTTATCTCCTCGTGGCCACAGCGAAACGAGACGGTCAACGAATGATCGCCGTGGTCATGGGTTGCGACACCCCACGGAGAAGGACCCAGGAGTCACGAAAATTGCTCGAATACGGGTTTAAGAATTTCTCGACGCTTGAAGCGGTTAAGAAGAGCGACATCTTCGGGCCGGAGAAAGTGGTCAAAGGAAAGTTGAACAAGGTCCATCTTATTCCGGCCGAAGGGGCATGGGTGACCGTACCAAAAGGCAAAGAGAATTCTATTTCTGTAACCACCGAAGTGCCAAAACCTATTACCGCTCCGCTCCAGGCGGGACAGGCAGTGGGAAAGATCGTTATTCAATCGGAGGGCAAGGCGCTGAAGGAGATTGCTCTTTTTTCTTCGTCCGACGTCCCAGAAGGGATATACCTTTCCTGGCCGCTGATTGCCATAGGCGTCTTATTTTTTCTTCTCGTTGGTCTTTTGGCATTCTGGTTGGCCCATCGGTCCCGGCGAAGGAAATTCCGATCACAACAATAGGCAATAGGCGCAACGACTTTGTACGGAGAAAAGTCCACTTTTGTCAAGGGCTCCATTCTTGGAAAAAGATGAGATTACATCGAAAAAATGAAATGGATAATTGTCATATGGATTCTTCTGGGATGGTCCTCATATCCATTACCGAGTGATCTCTGGGCAGCCCAGGCTGAACGGGTTGAAAAGGAGCTTTCTGAAAAAAAGGGGGAGTTCGAGAGAATCAAAAAGAACCTTCTCCTGAAACAGAAAGAGAAAGAGGATATCCTGAGGAAGGAGTTTTCGATCCGGAAAAGCCTCAACCGAACGCAAAAGGATCTTCACAAAAAGGAGAAGGTACTTAAACAGAAAAGAGCCGGGTTGGACCAAATCAAAAGAAGGATTCGTGATACAGAGAACTATATTTCCATCCTCGCCAGGGATGTGAAAAAGACCGAGAATAAACTCGGTTCGGATTTACAGACCCTTTATAAAGTGAATCGGGTTCCCCCGGAGGCGTATTTAATCAGCCTGTCCTCTTGCGGAGATTTCCTAAAGGTGGACAAATACCTACGCACATTGGTCGAACATCAAACAGAGTTAACGAAAGCATATAAGCATGAACTTGTCTTAAAACTCAATGATAAGAGAAAACTGGTTCGAAATCGAATTCAATGGCAGCAATCGATCTATGAAGAAGAGAAAAAGAAAGAGAAGGTCAGAAAGCTCAGGAAGGCAGAACAGGCCAAGCTGAAATCAACGTTGAATCAGAAAGCAACCTCCGAGAAGTCGATCACAGAGATAGAAAAAAGGAGCAGGTTAATTCAATCCCTGATAGACAAACTGGAGCGGGAAAGGCGGGTTCTTTCGTACGGGAAGTCGAAGTATGGGATGCTCAAAGGAAAATTGCGGTTGCCGGTTCAGGGGAAGGTCGTCAGTCTCTTCAAGGAGAGAGAACAGAACGGCATTGAGATTAAGGCATCGATTGGTGCCCCGGTCCGGGCGATTCTTCCAGGTAAGGTCGTCTATGCTGATTGGTTCAAAGGGTTCGAGAATCTCATTATCATAGACCATGGAGATGGGATGTTGACTATTTCCGGCAACTGCTCCAAATTGATTAAAAAGCGCGGCGATACTGTTTCCGAAGGGGAAATCATTGCTCGAGTAGGAAATTCGGAATCAGACCGAGCCCCTTCCTTTTATTTTGAAATTCGGCATCGGGGTAAACCTCAGGATCCTCTGGAGTGGATTTCAAACTACAAAAAAAGTCCAAAAGGGACCGATTTGGAATAAGGATCAAACCTCTAATGAAACGGGAGCGGAAATTCTACCTAAAGATAATCCTCGGGGTTTATTTCATCTGGTTGATATTCTTTGGGGCCGTTGGCCGGTATGCCTCAATCCTTCCCACGCAAGACTTCACCTCTTATATGGACAGGCAAATCCCTTTTATTCCAGAGTTTGTCTGGCCCTATGTGCTCTGCTATGTCTTTCCTTTTCTGCCTCTCTTTATTGTAAAAGATTGGCATCGTTTCAATCGGGGGCTGCTAAGCATTATTCTTGCCAATTTCTCTGCATTCATCGTATATCTATCAATTCCGATCTCTTTTCCAAGGCCTGAGCTTGCCCAGAGCCTACCAGAACGTTTGCTTCCGTTCATATATGGGATTGATTTTCATCCTGGGGCGAACAAGCTGCCAAGCCTCCATGTGACTTTCACCTGGATCGTTTATTTGGTATGCCGAGGACAGCGATTGAACCGATTTGGGGAAGCTATCATTTTCTTATTGGCAGTTGTAATCACACTTTCAGCCTTATTTGTAAAACAGCACATTGTTTTGGATGTTGTAGCAGGCATATTTTGGGCATTTTCGGCCTGGATACTGGCTGGATATCTTTATCGGTTTTTGACAAATCCTTATATAGACGCACGAGCCGGACTGAAGCAAATGACAAAAAACCTTGTCCCCATTGTTATTATATTTGGTGCTGTCCTTTTAACTGTTGTTTTTTTCCAATGAAAACGTTGATCGTGATGACCCATTTAGTCTTGATATGCTTTACAGGCATCATTCGGAATTTAATGATTACACTTAAATTTACTGGCATTAGAATCTTCTTGATAACTGGGTAAACAAACGTGAAGCGACTTAAAAATGAAAAGAAGAGGCGCATGCGGAAGTTGGTCCTTTTGGGGATTTTATTCGTTTCCCTCTTCCTTTCACTATACTTCTTTTTTCCAAAATTGACTGTTCCCCCACCGGAACAAGAACCGCAACCGGAACCACAACTCCATGTTATTGAAGGAAGTGTTAAAGAGAGAGGCACGCTCTATGAATCGTTGGTGCATAAGAAGATTCCCATTCGATGGATCGACCTGATCGTTTCGGAACTAAAACCCTATGTGGATTTTAATAGGATCAAGGGAGGAACCTACCGTTTCATCACAGATGTGGGAGGAGAACTGGTGCGGTTCCTCTTTGAGAAAAGCCCCACAGAGGTGTATGAGATCGAAAAAGGGCCTCAGGGGTATGTGGTACAAAAGAAAGAAGTTCTTTTGGAGAGATATTTAGTAAAGGTGGTAGGAGAAATTCGTTCATCTCTTTTCGAAGCTATGAATGCCATCGGAGAAGAAGATCAGCTAACCATCTCCTTTGCCGAGATCTTAGCCTGGGAAATCGATTTCTATAAGGACGTCAGGGAAGGGGATCGGTTCAAGGTGTTTGTTGAAAAAATTTATAAGGGAGACCAGTTCATTCAGTACGGGACGATCCATGCCGTGGAATATGCAAGGGGCGAGAGGATCATCAGAGGACTTCGGTATCAAGACGACTATTACGACGAAAAGGGAAACTCTTTGAAAAAGGCTTTTTTGAAAGTCCCTTTGCAGTTTACCCGAATCAGTTCTCAATTCAGCCGGGGTAGAAAACATCCGATTCTTGGAGGGGTTCAGCCTCATTATGGTATTGATTATGCGGCCCCGATAGGGACACCAGTATGGGCGGTGGCGGATGGAACGGTTGTTTCAGTGGGTTGGCGCGGAGGATTTGGAAAACAGGTCGTCGTGCGGCATAGGAATGGATACAAGAGCTATTACGGTCACCTATCTCGTTATGGTCCTGGGATCAGGGAAGGTATGCGTGTAACGCAAAAACAAATCATTGGATATGTGGGTTCAACTGGTCTATCGACGGGCCCCCACCTCGATTACCGACTGACGAAGGATGGCCGATTTAAAAATCCTCTGAAGGAAGTCTTTCCCACTGGCCAGCCTATTGAGAAAGAGGAATGGGGAGCTTTTCAAAAAAAGAAGGATGAGATGATTGCCACATTGGTCGACAACAGCCCGTCTCGAAAGAGATTAGAAGATATAATAAGCGAGGTTTTAAATAAAAGGGATTAGCTCAAATGTGGGATCATTGTTTCCTTAAGGTGCAATTGCCCCATTTTGCCACACACTGTTTCGTTTTTCCCCTCTTTTTATCTTCTCTTTATTTTGTGATAGCCTCAACTAATGGAAATATGAATGGAATTTGTATTTATGCCTTTGGTATTCTTTTTGCTTTTCTTTTAATACTTAACCCTCAATCGTTACCCTGCATTTGCAGAGGTAAAGATATTAAAGGAGGCCTGGTCAGATTGGTTCACCTCCCAAACTTGAAATCGGATGTGATTTTGTCGGGACCCCCTCTCTGATTTAAGGCCTCCTTTAATTTTCTTAGAGGATGTTTGTCAAGGATTGATTAGGAAGCAATCGATGAAAAAAAAGCATTTTCAGCGACTCATAAAGGACAAATTGAAAGGGTATCACCTCTTCGTCCTCTCCAACCGGGAGCCTTATATCCACAACTGGAATGAGGATAGGATTGAATGTATCCGACCAGCAAGTGGGTTGACCATTGCTTTGGACCCCATGATGCGAGCTTGTGGAGGAGCATGGATTGCCCATGGAAGTGGCACTGCGGATCGCGATACCGTGGATAACAATCAAAAAGTGAGGGTTCCACCAGAGGATCCACAGTACGATTTGAAGAGGGTATGGCTTTCTAAAGAAGAGGAGGAGGGATACTATTACGGTTTTTCGAATGAGGCCCTCTGGCCGCTTTGCCACATTGCCTATACCCGCCCCGTTTTCAGACTATCCGACTGGGAATACTATAAAAAAGTAAATTATCTCTTTGCAGAAGCGATTTTAGAAGAAATCGGCAACGAAAGACCATTGATCTTTATTCAGGATTATCATTTTGCATTACTTCCTCGGATCATCAAGGAGAGAAGACCAGATGCCTTAACCGTTCAGTTCTGGCATATCCCGTGGCCCAATCCGGAGGCCTTTAGAATCTGTCCCTGGAAGAAAGAACTCCTCGAAGGCCTCTTGGGAAATAACCTGTTAGGCTTTCATATCCGTTACCATTGTAACAATTTTATTGATACGGTGGATCGAGAACTGGAGGCCAGACCTGACCGTGAGAGGTCTTCGATCGTCTATAAGGGTAAGACGACTTATGTCCGTCACTTCCCCATCAGTATCGATTTTGATGCCATTGACGAAAGCACAAGGAAGAGGGAAGTGGAAGAGGAGACGAAGAGGTTAAAAACCAAATACCATCTCTTTGATAAAATCATAGGGGTGGGTGTGGATCGCCTCGATTATACCAAAGGGATTCCAGAGAAATTTAGAGCGATTGATTTTTTTCTGGATCAAAACCCTGAATATAAAAAACGATTTGTGTATATCCAGTTGGGCGCGCCCAGCCGGGAACATATTCCAAGCTATAAGCAAATCAACGATGAGATTGACGAATCGGTGGAAAGAATCAATTGGAAGCATCGAACAGAGCACTGGTCCCCGATCCTCTTTCTCCGAGAGCATATCCCTTTCCTTTCTATGCTGGCCTTCTATAAGATGTCCAATTTCTGTATGGTCAGTTCCCTTCACGACGGAATGAATCTGGTAGCAAAGGAATATATTGCGGCCAAGACCGATTCCGATGGCGTCCTCATTCTCTCCAGGTTTACAGGCGCTTCGAGAGAGTTGAACGAAGCCCTGCTTGTCAATCCTTATGCGGCGGATGAATTTGCTCAAACCATTAAGGAGGCTATCGAGATGACACCCGAGGAGGTGTCCCGGAGGATGAAGAAACTTAGGGAAATCGTTCGGGAAAGAAATATTTATCGTTGGGCCAACCAAATCCTTACAAAAGCAATCCAGATTTCGTAGGAGAATGAGTGGAATATCTTTTTGATCGAAAAGAAAAAATTCTGGCACGATTAAAGACCGCTAACCGTATTTTTTTCTTTTTCGACTACGACGGAACACTTACCCCGATTGTCTCCCGGCCGGAGAAAGCCATTCTCTCCAAAGAGACAAGAGCCCTGCTCTTAGCCTTAAAGAAGAATCCCAAATTCCTTCTGGCCATCGTGAGCGGAAGATCCCTCAAAGATATTCGGAAATTGGTAGGTCTGAAGGGGGTTTATTATGTCGGGAATCATGGATTGAAGGTCTTTGCACCCAAACGCGGGATAAAGAAGCTCGTTCCAGAAAAAGTTGTGCCTGAACTTGGAAGGATTCGGGACCGATTAAATAACCAATTGAAAGATGTTGATGGGATCTTCATAGAAGATAAGGGATACATCCTTGCGATTCATTATCGAAATGTCGATCCAAGACAGGTTCCTCCTATTTTTATAGCGTTGAAGCAAGAGATTAAGGACTCCATGGTCCCCCTTTGTTTGGGGCATGGAAAGATGGTATTTGAAATCAGGCCCCAATCAATGGTAGATAAGGGAACAGCGGTCTTAGGGCTACTGGATCAGGTCAATCAAGATGGATTGCTTCCGATTTACATCGGAGATGATCAAACGGATGAAGACGCTTTCAAACCCCTTAAAAAAATAGGTGTGACGATATTCGTAGGCCTTCCGAGTCATTCTTCGGCACAGTATTACGTGAACGACCCGCTTGAGGTCCATCATTTTTTAATGATGGTTCGAAACGAGCTCAAATTCCTCTCTCCCTTCAACCACCCTTGAAAGGGACGGTTGGGTTGATGGGGGAATTAAAAAATTGGTTTATTTTGGCGGCATTTATTCTAAAATATTAAGGATTCAATGGTCAAATTCAATTGAAAGGAGGAAGAGAATATGGACCCGAACGTTTTTTATGTAGCTATGGAAGAAGTAGTAAAGAAATTCCTTCTGGTCATTCCCAATCTCGCTGCGGCGATCGCCATTTTGGTCATCGGCTATATCATCGCTCGAATTATTAAGGCCGTTGTGATCAAAGTGCTTACTTCCGCAAAGGTTTTCGGCAAGCTGGAAGAAATGAAGATCCCTGACAAAGAGCGGCCGGTGGAACTCATCGGGAGACTTGCCTTCTACCTCGTCATGCTTTTTGTCCTACTTACCTTCTTTAATGTTCTCAACCTGCCGATCATCGCAGGGCCTGTCAGCACCCTGGTGAATACGGTGATGGAGTATTTACCCCGGGTGGGTGGGGCGGCCATTATTCTCATTATTGCCTGGATCATTGCCAAAATGCTCAAATTGTTGATTTTAAAAGGCCTGGGCCTTCTTAAATTTGATGAGAAGGTGTCAAAATATTTTAAAGGCAAGCCCAGCGAAATGATTGCCGGGATAACCTTCTACCTTGTCCTTCTCTTTGCCCTCCCACCTTTTCTGGAGGCCTTGAAACTAAGTTCGGTGACAAAACCCCTGAGCGACATGTGGGGTGAATTTACCGGCATCCTTCCGAACTTGCTCGCTGCGGCCATCATCATCCTTATCGGATTTTTTATCGCAAAGATCGTTCAAGAGATCCTCGTCAATCTTCTGGTAGGTTTTGGTATCGACCGGGGAGCCGAGCGGATCGGGATCGATAAAGATTTGAAAGGGCTGAAGATTTCCGGGATGATCGGGACTGTCGTTTATATTCTTGTGTTGATTCCCGTCTTCATCGCCGCTCTCGATGCCCTCAACATCCCTTCGATTTCAGGTCCAGGGAGAGACATGTTAACCATCATCTTGAATAAGCTTCCCTCCATTTTTGCTGCATCCATCATCCTTGTTCTCGCCATCGTATTGGGGAGAATTCTTCAAACCCTTTTATCCCAGATCCTCGCCGGTGTCGGTTTCGACCGACTCTTGGAGGCATTGGGACTCAAACAGGTGGGCAACCGAATGCCTTCCCAGGTTGTGGGGATCATTGCCTTTGTCTATATCCTCTTCTTTGCGGTCATGGAGGCGGCAGAGGTTCTCCATTTCGGGATGCTTGCCAACCTCAGTGGCGACTTTATCGTATTCGTCTCGAAAGTGATCCTGTCGCTCATTATCCTTGGCGCAGGTATCTTGATCGGAAACTGGGTGAAAGGGTTGACTCAGGGGGCGGCCAAGGAGAGGCCTTTCTTGGCGACGCTTGCGAAGGTGGCGATCGTGGTGTTTGCCCTGGCCATCGCGTTGCAGAATCTCGGGATCGCCAATGAGATTGTGACCGTAGCCTTTGGTCTTCTCCTGGGTGCCATTGCCATTGCAGCGGCCATTGCCTTTGGCATTGGATCGAAGGATATTGCCGGCCGGGAGGTGGATATTTGGGTAAAAAAATTAAAAGGGGAAAAATAGAAGCCAAGAACATCGATTCCGATGATCAATCTGTTTCGACCTTTTGACTGGCAAGTGTCCCCCAAGCCCTGCCTTGCCTGCCTGCGGGAGGCAGGATCAAGGGGCACAATTCAATAGATGTTTCATTTCCGGGAAGCCCCGTGCTGTGCCTGATGTAGGCAGTGGCAGGGGGCTTCACACCCCAGCATGGCGAGAAGGGGGAAAGCCTTTCCACTATGCCGGAGTTAAGCGATTGGAATAACGAAATGGTGAAGGAAGGCAATCCTTTCTATTTTTATACCTCATCCAATCTGGTTGAGTTGACCGGAGAAAGGGCTGATACGTTAGAGGAGTTGTTGACCATCCTGAAGCAATGCAGTGGGTCGGCCATCTTCTACCACGTTTTTCAGAGCTTTCGGGACCGCCATTTCGCCATCGAGAAGTACCATTCCGACTTCGCCCAGTGGATTTCAACCTCCCTGGACGACGAGGTGCTCGCCGAAAAGTTGGGCGCTTTAGATGTCAGGGATTTTATTTCCATCCGGGACATGCGGGAATCAATGATCCAGGTCATCGAGCATCACCTCCAAGAACACCCCGCATGTAAAGAACGGACCGGGAAAACACCCTTCTTCTTATCCCAATCGATCAGTGTGGCCATGCCAACCCAATATGCTGTCCGGAACCTGGAGGGTTTCTGCCAGGTGATGGAGAGGGTTGGCGTCTTTTCCATCCACTACCACCTGGTGGAAGCAAGGCTCCGGTTGGGGATCCATACCAATGACTTCTCCTACTGGTTTCGAACGAGCCTGAATAGAGAGGGACTTGCGAAAAAGATTGAGGAGATCGATATCTATCTACATCCGTTGGAAGAGATCCGAAAGTTGATCCTGCGGAAAGTCCAAGAGGAGATAAGAACCTGATGGCCTTCGTCAGTTTAACGGATTACGAACCGATTGTCGGAAAGCAGTGCATCGAGGAACTTTACCTCTTAGCCGAAGGGTTGAAAGGGAAACGCATCAAGATGGTCAACTCCACTGCCGTCGGTGGAGGGGTTGCAGAGATCTTAAATCGCATAATCCCACTCTTAAATGATCTCGGCATTACAACCCTATGGACGGTGATTAAAGGAGGAGAGGATTTTTTTGAAGTGACAAAAAAGATTCACAACGCCCTCCATGGAGAGGGGCTCTCCTTTCCACCCAGAATGAAGGAAATTTTCTTAGAAGTAAGTCGAGAAAATTTGAGATATATCGATCTCGAACAGGATGTCATCGTCATCCATGATCCCCAGCCCATTGTCTGTATTGAGAGCAAAGATCGAACTCATGCGAAATGGGTCTGGAGATGCCACATCGATATCTCTAATCCAAATGAAGAGGTGTGGGATTTTTTGAAAGGCTATGTGGAGCATTACGATGTTGCCCTCTTTTCTTCCCCCCGGTTTTCGAAGCAATTATCCATTCCTCAATTCCTCTTCTTTCCCTCGATCGATCCTCTCTCCGACAAAAATAGAGACCTCGAACCGGAATTCATCAATCAGGTGTTGGACCGGTTTCACATCCCTCAGGACAAACCCATCGTCACTCAGATCTCCAGGTTTGACCGCCTGAAAGACCCCCTCGGGGTGATCCAGGCCTATCGCCTCGCGAAACGATATACGGATTGTCGGTTGATTTTGGCGGGAGGTGGAGCGAGCGATGATCCGGAAGGCGAATTGGTTCTCGATGAAGTCCGAGCCGAGGCAAAAGGGGATCCAGACATCCACATCCTTTCCCTCCTCCCGACCAGCTCTCTTGAGATCAATGCGCTCCAGAGGGCGTCCACCCTCATCCTTCAGAAGTCGATCCGGGAAGGGTTTGGCCTGACCGTCACAGAGGCCCTGTGGAAGAAGAAACCGACGATCGGAAGCGCGGTCGGAGGCATCCCCGCTCAGATCATTCCGAACTTCACAGGGGCCCTGGTCCACTCCATTGAAGGAACGGCGTATCAGATACGATACCTCCTGAGCAATCCTGAGATTGCAAGGAAACTGGGTGAGTGCGGCCACGAATACGTCAAAGAGGAATTTCTGATCACCCAGGCCCTGCGACGTTATCTTTTGCTTTTTCATGTTCTCTCCCATCCAGGAGAGAGGATCATCTTTCTTTAATCCTCCTCCTTCCTCTTCCCCAAAACCACCCAAGACAGAGGGAGCGACCTCAAACCCGTCGGAACCAGAGGGCTTCTCACCGGTGCATTAACACCCATGGAGTTGTGAAAATTTTCTCCTTGACAAACATTTCAAATAATGATATTTTTTTTTCATAATTTTAAAAAAATGTAAAAAATATTTCATTTATGTTGCCTTTCAATAAATTACTCAAAGAGAAAAACGTCTTTCTGACTCCGTCGCAACGGAAATTGATGCAATACATTCTTTCCCATGACGATGAGTCTATTTTTCTTAATGTTGAAGACCTGGCGAAAAAGGTCGATATCAGTGTAGCAACTGTCGTCAGGCTTTCTAAGGCCTTGGGATTTAAAGGGTTTCCAGAATTTCAGAAAGAACTGAGACTTCTCTTCAGAAATAAATTAACCACTACATCACGCCTTCAAAAGACTGTCAAAAAGGTGACTAACGAAGGGGATGTCCTGAGCAAAGTCCTTCAGACAGACATCCATAATATCGAAGAGACATTGAAGCAGATTTCCGCGATGGAATTTAAGCAATTTGTAAAGGCGATTGATTCGGCCCAAAGGATCATCATCGTGGGATTGAGAAGCGCCTATTCCTTGGCCATTTTTTTGGGCATCTCCCTGGAGTTTCTGCAAAAAAATGTCTGGGTGATTCAGCTCGGCATAGGAGACATGTGGGACCGATTGTTAGGGTTGGGAAAAGGGGATCTCGTCATCGGGATCAGCTTTCCAAGATATACAAAGCAGACCGTGGAGGTGCTTCGATTTGCGAAAGAGAGAGGGAATAACACACTGGCTATCACCGATAGCCTTATCTCTCCTTTGACCCAATACGCAGATCATGTTTTAACAGCCCGTTATCAAATGGATTCCTTCGTTGAATCTTTCACAGCCCCTCTTAGTCTCATCAATGCCATCGTCACAGCCCTCGGGGTTTGCAGTAAAAAGAGCACGATGAAATCTTTAAAGGGACTGGAAGAAATCTGGGAACGCCAGCAGATTTATTACAACACACCCAAATAGATCGTTGAGGGGGGAGAAGAAAGGAGGTGAAGTTGGTAGGGGAGGTAATTCAATCCAGAGAATTTCTAATATGAAGGAGGTGTTTTATGAGGAAGTTATTTTATATCAGTTTGGTTGTGGTTTTGGCTGTGAGTCTGATAGGGGTTGGCCATTCTATTGCGAAAAAGAAATTCCTGACCCTTGCCTCCGGAAGTCCGGGAGGGGTCTATTATCCTCTGGGTGGAGGGATGGCGGTTGTGATTCAGAAGACCACGGACCTTCGTTGTGCCGCCGAATCCACCGGCGCTTCCGTTGAAAATTGTCGGCTCGTGGGGGTCGGAGAAAGTGACATGGGGATGGTCATGGGAAGCATTGCCTTCAAGGCCATTCAAGGACAAGAACCTTTTGAGAAAAAATTCCCATTAGCTGCTTTATTCCAGATGTATCCTGCCCCCGAACATATCGTCACGGTTTCAGGGAAAGGGATTAAGTCTGTGAAGGATCTGAAAGGGAAGAAAGTCTCCATTGATGTGCCTGGCAGCGGATGTGCGGTCATGGCCAAAGCGATTTTGGAGGAATATGGGTTTAACCTTGAGAAAGATCTGACGATTGCTCATCTCTCCCAGTCTGAATCGGTGCAGGCCTTGAAAGACGGGGTGATCGATGCAGTCTTCTTTAATTTCGCTTACCCTGGCTCAGCCGTGTTGGACCTGGCAGCCACGCGAGATATCATGCTCATTCCGGTGGAAGCGGCCATGGCTGATCAGATCGTTAAAAAATATCCCTACTATGTCAAAATAACCATACCCGCTAAAACTTATCCCAAAGTGGATCATCCTGTGCTCTGCCTCGGAGATTCCAATGTGCTCATCGCCAATAAACAGATGGAAGAGGATGTGGCCTACAAAATTGTAAAGGCCATCTTTGAAAATGTGGATAAAGGAAAATGGGCGCTGAAAGATATTCATCCGATCGCCGCTCAGTTGACCCCCTCCAATGCGGTCAATAGTCCTGTTGCGTTACATCCGGGCGCGATCAAATATTTTAAAGAGGTAGGAGCGATCAAATAAGGAAAGGAAAAGGGGGAAAGGTTGGCCTCAAGCATTCTTGGGCCATCCTTTTCCTCCTCATTCCGAATGTAAATGAAGATTAGAAAAACATACTATCTTTTTGGGGTGATCTTCTTCATCCTTGGAATATCATTGCTTAGCTTCGGGGAGAAGGGTTTTAGATTTTACCTTCGATTGGAAAGTTTTGAGAATAACGAAGTACTGCTCGATTATCCTTTGAATCCTGGAGAGGAATTTTATCTGCACTACATCCATTCCTCCGATAAAACTCCAGTCTGGGACACCTTCAGAATTAATGATAAAGGTCAGCTCATTCTCATAGAGGAAGCTTTTCTTTGGTATGGGGCAGGCCTTGAATTTCTGAATCACAGAGAGATCCAATTAGCCTATGACGGAAAATGGACTAAGGTTCGGTTAAACAGGATTTTCCCTGAACTTGTTATTCGAGTCGGAAGCATTGCGAAACAGAGGCTCATTTTCAAAGATAGATCAATATATTTAGATAGCCTGGTGAGACCGGGAGAGGGCATCATCCTCTCCGTCACTCGATAGGGAGAAAAATGTTAGACAAAGAATTTGATCAAGAAATCCAGAAAGCCGGGGAGAAGGGGAAGGAGCTTTTAGAAAAATTTGAGGGGAAGGCACGGGATCTGAAAGGATGGTTAAGCCATTTCATCACCTTGCTCGCCATCGGAGCATCTTTATATCACCTCTTTTATGCCTATTTCCATCCCTTCTTTGCTTTGGACCATCGAGCCATTCACTGGGGATTCATGTCCTCCCTGATCTTCCTGCTCTATCCTTTCTCGAAGAAGATCTCGCCCAAGAAGAGACCCAGCCTTTTCGATCTCGCCTTCTGGCTTGTCTCTATTGGCATCTGTCTCTGGATCTTCATTAACTCCTATGACATCATGAACCGGGCCGGGAGATTTCTTGATGTGGATATCATCATGGGAACCATCCTTATCCTTCTCGTCTTGGAGGCTGCCAGGAGATCCACGGGTTGGCCCGTCCCCGTTGTGGCTATTTTCTTTTTACTTTATGCCCTTCTCGGCCCCTATCTGCCAGAATTCCTGATTCATAAAGGATATAGCATCAAAAGAATATCCACCTATCTTGCACTGTCCACAGACGGGGTGTTCGGTGTTCCTCTGGGTGTTTCAGCCAATTTTATATTTTTGTTTATTCTATACGGCGCCATCCTTCAGAAGTCAGGGGCCGGAAAATTTTTCACAGACCTGGCTTTCAGCCTGACAGGCTGGACAAGGGGAGGCCCGGCAAAGGCAGCAGTCGTTTCAAGTTGTTTCTTTGGGATGATCTCAGGGAGTTCCGTGGCCAACACAGTGACCACAGGTTCCTTCACCATCCCCTTGATGAAGAAGACGGGATACCCTCCCCATTTTGCCGGAGCGGTGGAGGCCTCGGCTTCAACCATGGGGCAGATCATGCCACCCATCATGGGCGCTGCCGCTTTTCTCATGGCAGAATTTCTTGGGATCCCATATATCAAGGTTTGTATAGCCGCGGCGATCCCTGCAGTGCTTTCCTTTTTTGCCATCTTCATGCAGGTCCATTTTAAGGCGGTCCTGATGGGGATTAAAGGAATCCCCCGTGCGGACCTTCCAAGCCTTAAAGCGACATTATGGGGTGGGTGGCACCATCTTATCTCTATCACCCTCTTGGTCTACTTTCTCATCCTAAATTTTTCGCCTGAGAGGGCTGTCTTCTGGGCGATTCTGGCCACCATCCTCTGTAGTTATCTGAGGAAACACACTCGAATGGCTCCCAAGGATATCCTCGAAGCCTTTAAACAAGGGGCCGTCGGTTCTGTGGAAGTAGCGGCTGCCTGCGCCGCTGCCGGCATCATCATCGGATGTATTACCATGACCGGACTGGGCCTGAAGTTCTCCTCACTGATTGTGGACCTCTCAGGGGGGACTCTTTTGCTGGCGCTGCCATTCACGATGATCGCCTGTCTGGCATTGGGGATGGGGGTTCCCACCACTGCACAATATATTATCATCTCTGCCCTTGTGGCTCCTGCCCTTATCCAGCTGGGCGTGGTAGCCATCGCAGCCCATCTCTTTATCTTCTATTTTGGGACGAGAGCGGATATCACGCCTCCTGTAGCGTTGGCTGCTTATGCGGGGGCCGGGATCGCCGGTTCAAACCCGATGAAGACAGGGGTCACTGCTTTTCAGCTGGGGATTGCCGGTTATATTGTCCCCTTTATGTTTATTTATGGCCCGGAGCTCCTCATCATCGGACCTGCTCACAAGGTGATCCTTGCAACGTTGACGGCAACTTTCGGTGTATACTGCCTGGCCGCCGGAGTCCAAAACTGCCTTTTTATAAAGACCACCTTTTATGAAAGGATTCTTCTTTTAATCACCTCCTTTCTTCTCATCAAACCAGGCCTGATCACTGATCTCGCGGGCATCACCCTTTTCGGGATCGTTTATTTGTCTCAAAGGTTGAGACAGAGAAAGAAGAGGATGGAGGAAGCAACAAATACTTTTTAATGGAGGGAAGCATGAAGAAGGAACCCAATCCGGACCATGTCTTTTACAGAAATTTAAGAAAATTTTTTCCCACCTCAGACCGAGGGGAAGGAGTGTATATTTATGACACAGAGAGAAAAAAGTATATTGATGGCTCCGGCGGGGCTGCGGTTGTTGGGATTGGTCATGGGGTGAAGGAGATTACAGAGGCGATGGTCCGTCAGGCCAATAGGATTTCGTTCTCCCACGGGTCGCACTTTACAAGTCAATCAGCGATCGATCTGGCCTCAAAACTGGTACAGCTTTCACCCAAGGGTTTGAATAGGGTTTACTTTCTATCGGGAGGCTCCGAGGCGGTTGAAACAGCAGTAAAATTGGCCAGGCAATACCAGGTGGAAAGAGGGAAGCCCCAGAAGTATAAGGTCATCTCACGCTGGACGAGCTATCATGGGAATACCCTTGGAGCCTTGGCCCTTTCCGGACATACGGGGAGGAGGAGACATTATCTTCCATTGATTCAGCATACCCCCCACATCGTCCCCGCGTACTGTTACCGGTGTCCATTTGGGCTCGAACCTGAAAAGTGCGACTTAGAGTGCGCCCTCGATCTGGAAAAGACCCTTCTCTACGAGGGGCCGGACTCTGTCTCTGCGTTCATTGCTGAGCCGATAGTGGGCGCTACCGCAGGAGCCCTGGTTCCGAAGGATGGATATTTCGAGAAAATCAGGGAGATTTGTGATCGATATGACCTATTGTTCATTGCCGATGAGGTGATGACCGGCATCGGACGGACGGGCAAGAATTTTGGGCTTGACCACTGGAAGGTTGTCCCGGACATGATCGTTGCGGCCAAAGGGCTCAGCAGCGGATACACCCCCCTCTTTGCCGTCGTGGTCAAAGAAGAGATTTTTCAGACCATAAAGGAAGGTTCAGGTGCCTTTGTCCATGGACATACTTATAATCAGAATCCTCTTTCATGCGCCATTGGCTGTGCGGTGATCGATTATCTCATAAAACATGATCTGGTCTCGAGGTCGGCCAAAATGGGAGAACATTTCCTTCGTTCCCTTCAGTCTTTAAACCGGCATGAAATCGTTGGGGACGTGAGAGGAAAGGGTCTTTTTGCAGGGATTGAGTTTGTAAAGGATAGAAAGACCAAAGAGCCATTCGATCCCAAGCTGAAACTCAATGGTCTCATCGCCAATCGTGCTTTTGAAAAGGAATTGATCACCTATCCCGGTGGTGGAGGGGCAGATGGAATAAAAGGGGATCACTTGCTCCTCGCGCCCCCCTTCATTATTACGGAAGAGCAGATTGATAAGATGGTCTCAATTCTCGATGAGACAATCGTCGAGATTTCTAAAGAGATTCATCAAAAATAGAAGAGGGAGAAGAGATGGAAAAGAAACCGATCAAAATTATGGATACCATCTTTAGGGATGCCAGTCAGAGTAAAATCGCTACCCGCATGAAATTGGAGGATATGCTTCCCATCGCCGAAAAACTGGATAAAGTAGGATACCACTCGGTGGAAATGTGGGGAGGGGCAACCTTTGACTCCTGCATTCGCTACCTGAATGAGGATCCCTGGGAAAGGGTCCGGGAGTTAAAGAAGCGAATGCCGAATACAAAGATGCAGATGGTGATCCGGGGGCAGAGCCTCGTAGGGTACCGTCATTACCCGGATGATGTGGTGGTCTGTTTTGTGGAGAAGGCAGCGGAGAACGGGATTGATATCTTTCGGCCCTTTGATGCTCTGGATGATGTCAGAAATTTAAAAACGGTGATTGAGACCGTAAAGAGGATCGGCAAAATTGCTGAAGGAACGGTCTGCTATACTATCAGCCCGGTCCATACCACCCGACTCATTCTGGATAAGGCCCGGCAGCTTGAGGATTTAGGGATTGATTTGTTCTGTTTAAAAGATATGGCAGGGCTTCTCGACCCCTATACAGCTTACAAAATTATTAAACGATTAAAAAAATCTCTTAACGTCCCCATCCACCTGCACACCCACGATACCTGTGGAATGGGAGCTATGAGCTGTCTGAAAGCGGTCGAAGCTGGGGTGGATATTATTGATACGGTTCTATCCCCTTTTTCCGAGGGAACAGGACAGCCGCCAACGGAGAGCCTTGTAATGGCATTAAAAGGAACTCCTTACGATACAGGTTTAGATTTGAATCTGCTGGCTGAGATTGCTGACGATGTGAGAGAGATGAAAAAGAAGTATAAAGAGTTTGAGACGGATATGGGCGGCGTGGATTCAAAGATCATGGTGACTCAGATTCCGGGAGGGGTGATGTCCAATATGGCGGCCCAGCTCAAACAGGTCGGGGCCCTTCACCGGCTGAATGAAATTCTTGAAGAAATCCCGAAGGTGAGAAAGGACTTGGGATATATTTCACTGGTCACTCCAACCTCACAAATTATTGTGGTTCAGGCAACGGTCAATGTCATTACCGGAGAGAGATATAAAATCATCACCAACGAGACAAGGGAACTCCTGAGAGGTGGATATGGTGAAACGCCGGGTCCTGTCAATCCAGAACTTCAAAAACGGGTCTTGAAAGATGAAGAGCCCATTACGTGCAGGCCAGCGGATCTTATTCCAAATGCCATGGAGCGTCTGCGAAAAGAGCTCAAAGGGATTTCAACATCCGAGGAAGATCTCTTAACCTATGCCCTCTTTCCGCATATTGCACTGAACTTCTTCAAGCGGCGAACCCCCGAGTTAAACCTGTTAGAGAGCAATTGAACTGCCCCTTCTATCCATTCCCCCATTGACCCATTTTGCCACAGGCTGTTTCGTTTTGCCCCGCTTTTTCCCCTTTCGTATTTTTATTGATTTTTCAATGATTGAAATCTAAAGAGAATTTGCCCTTTTAACTTTGGTATCCTTTTTGCTTTTAAAAGAATTGAAGGAGGCCCGGTCGGTTTGTCATCACCTCCTCATGGTGGGTGTGAATTGAGCGGGAACTCTCTCTGATCAGGCCTCCTTCAATATTATCAGTTAATCCTTCATGATGTGTTCGTCACCCCCTGTTTATACGGGACAGGCACGAACCATCAAAATAGTCGATAACCATCCTCCCCCTCGACGGGGGAGGATTGAGATGGGGGTGGCCATCGCCTGTTCCCCCTCACCCCAACCCTCTCCCTCCAGAGACTGTGTCACAATGGGGAGGGCATGAGGGTTGATTAAGTCAAACTTGATCTAATCACGATATAAAACGTTCTTTGAAAACTGAATAGAGATAGACGGTCGTAGCAGCCCCACTGACAAAGCTTTTTCTCTTCTTTTTCACCCAACACGGCTGCATGTTCGGGATATTATCCCAAGACGGGGGCTCTAAGAGTCATCAGTTTTTCGATTAACCCCGATACGCCAAGAATCGTGATCATCCGAGCCAGGTTGAAGCACGTGGCAAGCAAGGAGGTCTCCGCATTGACCCCAGTGCGTCCCCGTAATAAA
>JAGXTA010000149.1 GCA_018333535.1 Deltaproteobacteria bacterium
CGTATTATCGACAATGGGCGAATCGAAGAAATCCTATTTTCCTATATGGTCCGTCGCGGTCAGGTAAAACCACAATCCTGAGAGGAATAGAGGACTATCTTTCGAGAATGAAAGGTGTAAGAGTGATTCGTTTAGATGCTGAAGATCTGGTTGCTGAGTTGGTAAAAAGTATTAGAATCAGCGGAGGTCCGGAGAGATTCTATGATAAATTGCATGATTATGATGCGCTTCTTGTAGATAACATCTGGGTTTTGCGGGGCAAACCGAGGACGATAGAAGAAATATTTATACTTTTCAAAACACTCGTCGACAAAGGCAAGTTGCTGGTAATAGCCTGGGATATTGAACCAGAAACGTTATTACAGGAATCAAAAACGATCAAGGAACTTCACGAGCGCAGTATTACTTTCAAGATGAAACCTTACAATGCCAAAAATATTTCGAATTTTAACACTTATTTTCCCTCCCCCCCTTTCGATGAGTAGCCAACAGAAGGGGTGGAAAAATAGAAAAGAACGTCCCCGCTCATCATTTTAAATATCAGAAAGCTTGATTATTCCTTTTGTTCCTTTCATTCTCTCAACGAATTTATAATCGGCTGTGATTAAGGGCTTCCCTTCTATTCTTGACAACGCAACGAAGTAGGCATCGTAAACAGGAATATTAAATTTGAACCCAATGGTGATTGCATCTTCCATCACTTTTTTGTCCGCCCTTCTTACCTCCAACCCCATATCAAATACAGAATCCAGAGCCTCATTCACATCCTTTGCCGAAAAATTGGGGTTATATCGGAGTGCATTGGCCAGTTCGTAAAACAATAATTCCGGAATGACGAAAAGGATTGATCGGTCGAGAAGGTTTTGTCTCAGCCGAAGAGCTTGATCGAGATCATTTTCTCCAAACCCGCTGAACCATTTAAGAACCACGGAGGTATCCAACACACATTCTTTCATGAATGCTTCTCTCTCCATTTCCTTAACTCAGAGACAGAGTCCCAATGACCCGATTTCTTCCTCAACCTGTCCTGAACTTCAATAGCATGCCCGATTTTTTTCCTCTTGATCTCTTCTGCTTTTTGATATTGATAGTCTTTGATCAACCTTTGGGCCGCTTCCCTTAACAACCGGCTCCTGCTCTTCCCCTCTTCTTTGGCGATCCGGTCAATTTCTTCGATTATATCTTCTTTGAAAACAGTATTGATCCTCATCATTATTATGCCTCCTTATTACACACTTCTTATGTGTAAGATAAAGGATCTACTCTTTTTTGTCAACTTTTATTCGAGGTTGGTTACCGGCTCAGAGAAGATGAAAGAGAAGGTGGGGTGGGTTCCAGGATATCCAGATCTGGAGACGATCACTGGGACAGCCTGGAGATGGCACCGTAATCATACTGAGGGTTATGGCGATGTGAGGTAAACCCCGTTAGAAATTCCAGCGGGCCTTCGCCGCGCCGAAGTGCCGCGACAGTGAGCTCGCCGCGCATGCGCCGGCGCAGCGGGTTATTTCTAACAGGGTAAAAACAGATTAATCTCCCTTTGACATAGAGGCTGTGTCGTAAGTCCGTTTATGGTTCGACAAGCCTGTCCTCTCCGAGCCAGAGGCTCTCTGAGCCGGAGGCTGAGCAAGCCGTTCATCCTTCGAGAGCCTCAGGACGAACGGCTAATTGTGACACAGTCTCCTCAGGAAGGAGTTAAACTTATTATTTTCCGGGCCTCATCGGGAGTTGCTACCTCTCTTCCAAACTCCTTTGAAATCCTCACTATCCTCTCGACCAACTCCGCATTGGTCTTGGCGAGCACGCCTCTCGAATAGTAGAGGTTGTCCTCCAGCCCAACCCGGGCATGGCCTCCCATGGTCATGGCGATCATTGCCATAGGAAGCTGGCCGATTCCGGTTCCGATAACTGACCACGTGGAGCCTGCGGGGATAATTTCTGAAAGATGGAGAATGGACTTTACCGTCGCAGACATCCCTCCGATGACTCCCAACACAAATTGGAAGTGGAGCGGAGGCTTTAGAAGGCCCTTTTCCAGATACCGGATGCAGGTTTCAACCATTCCAGCCTCAAATACCTCCAGCTCAGGCTTAATTCCCTTGGCCAGTGTCTCTTTGGCCAGAAGTTCCAAAAACTCCGGAGGATTGAGAAAGACATTCTCCCTCATATTGACAGAGCCTGCGTCAAAAGAGACCAGTTCCGGATTTAAGGCTAAGGGAACAAGCCTCTCGCGAAATTCGAGATTTCTACCCGGAATGCCGCTGGTGGTCAGGCAGAGGATGGCGTCGGTCTCGCTTCGAATACGGTCCACCACCTCCTTAAAGATGGAATAGTCTTGGGCCCCCAGGCCGGTCTTCGGATCCCTGACATGGATATGAAGGACCGAAGCCCCTGCCCTCCACGCCTCAATGCCAGACCGGGCAATCTCCTCGGGCAAAATGGGGATATAAGGCGTCTGCTGTCTTGTGATTCGCGATCCTGTAATGCCAACCGTAATGATCAATTTTTCCATTCGACCAGTCCTATTTTTTCAATCCGGATTCTAAAATTTGATGAAAGGTTCTCTTCAGTATCTCAATGATCTCATCGATCTGGTTCTCTTCGATGATTAGCGGCGGGCCTATCATCACCATGTCGCCATTCACTCCATCGACAAAACCAGTACCGGGGTAGAGGACGAGACCATTCTCAAAGGCAGAATCGATCACTCTCTCCGTAAATCTTTCCGTTCTCGGAAAGGGCTCCTTTGTCTTCTGGTCTTTTACAAATTCGATGGCAGCCATCAACCCTTTCCCCCTCACATCGCCCACAAAAGGAAAGGCTTTCAACTCCTCCAGCCTCTTCAAGAGATAGTCGCCCTTCCGGGGACATTGCTCGATCAGCCTTCTCTCCTCGATGAACCGGAGCACGGCCAGGCCCACGGCGCAAGCGACCGGATGGTGCGAAAAAGTATGGCCATGGACAAATCCGCCGGTCTTCTCCTTCAATCGATCCACAGCCTTGCCCCGCGTGATCATCGCTGAGAGAGGAAAATACCCTCCGCTCATCCCTTTTCCAAGGACCATGATATCAGGAGTAAGATTCCAGTGCTCAATAGCAAACCATCTCCCTGTCCTGCCCATTCCGGTCATCACCTCGTCATCGATCAGGAGGATTCCGAATCGGTCGCAGATCTTCCTGATCAGCGAAAGATATCCGTCCGGAGGGACAAGGGCCCCGATCGTTGCGCCTCCGACAGGCTCGAGGATGACCGCTGAGATCGTCTCAGCCCCCTCCATCTGAATGAGAGTTTCAAGCGCCTTTGCGCACTCGAGTTCACATTGGGGATAGGAAAGGTTGAAGGGGCACCGGTAACAGTAAGGCGGCGAGAAATGCGGAAAGTCGATCAGAAGCGGGAGATAGGGCTTTCTCATCCCGATGCGGCCGGTCAGGGAGAGGGCTCCGAGAGTGTTTCCGTGGTAACTGTGCCACCTTGCAACGACACGCCATCTCTGTGCCTGCCCTGAATCCAAGAAATATTGTCTTGCGAATTTGATGGCCGCCTCAATTGATTCGGAGCCTCCGGAGAGAAAGTAGATTTTCTCCAATCCTTCCGGCAGGATTTTCCCGAGCGCCTCTGCATATTCCTCAATCGAACCCGTGGTAAACTGGGTCCCATGGACATAGCCCACCTTGCCCATCTGCTCCATCATCTTCTGGAAGATTTCACTATGCCCATGCCCGATATTCGCCACCAGAGCACCGCCGGAGCCGTCAATATACCGCTTTCCCTTCTCACCATAAAGATAGATGCCTTCTCCACGGGTAGCCAGAGGATAGACTCGGCCTAATTTCCGGTAAAAAACGTGTCCTTTGGGATAGGTGAACTCCATTCCGCACCTCGATGATCAATGAATTTCTTCAAATAGATTGACATTTTTTAACCTTTCTCCATTTTCTTTTCAAGGAAAATTTAGGAGGGGTAGATTAAGTTGAACCTAAATTGAGCTATTTTTTCACCCTTCACAAGGGGGGCGGGGAGACCGAAAAGCCTTTTAGAGCGATCACCTTTGATGGGTTGAATCAACCATGGAGATAGTTCAATGATCACCTGTTTGGCGAAAGCTTATGGTCAATTGCCCAAACTTTCAACATATCGCATTCTAAAAGGGTTTGAGGCATCCCTGCCTCCCTTGTGAAATAGGGTGAATCGCTCAATTTAAGTTGAAGAAAAAGGAAATTCTTGTCGAACCAATCGTCAGGATTGTCGAATGAGAGGTGTGATTAATCTGTATTAGGCCTGTTGTGAAACTGGCGCAATCTGCGTTTCAAAACTTTTACATTTCTCTAACCTCTTAATATTTCCCAGAAATTGAAGCGATAGGGGATTACAAATCTAAAAGATCTGAGTGGATTGGCACGGTCGTTGCTTTATAAGAAAATAAAAATTCAAATGAAAGGAGGTGAATCGAATGAAAAAGAGTCTGATTGCATTGAGTTTAGTGGTCATCATGGTTTTGGGAGCCATTTCTGTTTATGCTTATGGCCCGGGTCATGGTCCTCGCGGGAAAGGCGGTCGAGGTGGTCCTTGCTGGGAATCTTCCGATTCCGGCAATGCGGCTGCTTTAACGCCTGAGCAGAAAACGAAGTTTCAGGAATTGCGCCAGAAGTTTGTGGATGAGACAGCAAAGATTAGGGGTGCTCTTCTGACCAAAAAACTGGAGCTCCAATCCCTCTGGACCAATCCAAAGGCCGAAGCCAAGGCCATTGTCGATAAAGAGAAAGAGTTGAGAGATCTCCAAAACCAGATGAGGGATAAGGGCTTGCAGTTTAAATTGGAAGCTCGTCAATTCCTCACGCCTGAGCAGATTGCCGGGTTCAGGTCGGGATGCGGAATGGGTTCTGGGTTCGGTCCTGGCGCCGGCCGGGGACAGATGAGAGGCCGTGGAATGGGCCCTGGGCAGGGACAGTGTTTCTAATCATGGTCACAGGCCAGACAATAAAAAGGGAAGGCGCAGGCCTTCCCTTTTTATTTTTGACCCATTCGGCTACACACGACTATCTTTTGAAATGAGTGTCATAGCCCCGCTCAGGGTCAAACCTGAGCCTTCGGCCTGAAGCTCACTAGGCTTCAAACTGAAAGGTCGAAGGTTTGACATTTTCAATCTATTTCGATATGGTTAAAATAGGAGCAAGGCCGAAAGGAACGATTACCGAATGAAATTGAAGATAGCCGTCTTCTCTCTTGTTCTCATCTTCCTGCTTCCGATCTTCTCCCATGCTCAACCGATGGGAATGAGGCCCTGGAGAAAAGATGGACGGTGCGGAAGGGCATCAGACCTCCATCTCTCTTCGGAACAGGCAAAGGGACTCAACCTTCTACAACAAACCTATCTCCAGGAAACACAACTCCTTCGGGCTCAACTCGTCACCAAGCGGCTCGAATTCCGGGAACTCCTCATCAATCCCGCCATTAAAACAGAATCTATCCGGACCCAATATATCGAGATGGTTGAAACACAATCCAAATTGGAGGAGAAAGCCATCGAATACATGGTGAAGATCCGGGGTTTACTCACATACGAACAGCTTAAATCCTGGTGCCCTGAGCAGGAGTTTCCTCTTTTCCAGCGAATGAGGCCCGGCCATGGCCCCATGGGGCCTATGAGCCCCAGGAGAACCTTACCCCCGGAAGAATAGGAAGGGATGCCGATTGTTCGGAAACAGCAACAGCAAGAGAATAAGCAGAAGCTTCTCGTCTGTCTATCTTGCGGTTTTCTCCGGAATCATTCTCATCATTCTGATCATTAACGGCCTCCTTGAAATCCACCGCACTCAAAAGGGATTCCATCTCCTCCTCGAAAGAGAGGCTACCGTCCTCATTCAGCACTTCGAGGGGAATATTCAGGAGGCCCTCGTCTCTATTCAATCCTCCCAGCATTTCTACGGCATGGAAGAACCGATTGCCGAATATCTTCTCGAAGCCCTTCACCGGGTAGACCAAATCGATAGTGAAAAACCTCTGAGCCCCTCCGGCTTCCAGTCGCTCATCCACCGGTATTCCATCGCCTCGCTCGAGATTTATGATCCCAAGGGAAATCTTCTTCGCGCCTGGCCTGCCACTCCCTCTCTTAAGAAACGATCCTTTCTGATAGAGATCATCGAGAAGAAACGTTCGGTCGTCATCGACCTCTTTGAGAGGCCTCTGACCGAAGAAGAACTCTTTACGATCGCCATCGAGAGGAAGAAGGCCCCGGGGATCATCGCCCTCCAGCTCAACGGAGGACAGATGAAACACCTTCTCCGCCAGTTGTCGGTTCAGAGGGCCATCTCCGACATGGGACTCAGGGAGGGAATCCTCTTTGTCTCTGTTCAGGATGCAAATCTTCTCACCCTCGCCCATACGGATACGTCTCTCGTCGGGAAAACCGAAGAGGATTCCTTTTTAAAAAGTTCGCTTCAAAGCAAAAAACCGCTCTCACGACTCTACCGGCCTGCAAAAAGAGAGGAAGTCTTTGAGGTTGTAAAACCTTTTCCGATAAAGGATCAACCAGCAGGCCTGATCCGAATTGGGTACTCCTCTGGAGAGATCCGTCCCCTTCTCGGTCAGATTAAAAAGAGCGTTGCCCTTTCAGTCTTCTTCTTCCTCATCCTGGGAGTCTCTGCCACCACACTGATCTGGTTGAACCAGAACCGGCATCTCCGGAAGATTAAAGAGATGGAAGACCGGATCCGGCTGGCGGAGAGGCTCTCTTCCCTGGGCCATTTAGCCGCAGGCGTGGCTCATGAGATTCGCAACCCCCTCAATGCAATGGGCATGGGCCTCCAGAGGCTCAGGAGGGAATTTCTGCCCCAGGAGGAATCGAAGAAGGAAGAGTACCTTTCTTTTGCGGATATCATCCTCAAAGAGGTCCGGAGGGTCAATGAGATCATTGAGCAGTTCTTAACGCTCTCACGGCCCTTTCAGCTCAGGCTGAGAGACGCCTCACTCGTAGAACTACTCAATAATCTTGTCGCCCTCTTTCAGGAGGAGGCAAACTCCCAGGGGATCACCCTCCGCCTGGAAGCAGGGTTTGATCTCCCATCTCTCAGAATGGACGATGAGAAGTTGACACAGGCATTTATCAATATTATGAAGAATGGGATGCAGGCCATGGATCATGGCGGAACCCTCCGGATCGAAACCCATTTTCTAAAGGATCGTGTGGCAGTGGTCTTTTCGGATTCAGGCTCCGGCATTCCTGAAGACCAGATGGACAAGGTCTACAATTATTATTACACGACAAAGGAAAAAGGGGTCGGACTGGGGCTTCCCATCGCTCACCGGATTATTGAGGCCCACAGTGGCCAGTTAAAAATAGAGAGCAAGGTGGGCGTGGGGACGAAGGTGACGGTCATGCTACCCGTAAGTAGAAGAGAAGAAGGCAGTAATCAGTAATCAGTAATCAGTAATCAGTAATCAGTAATCAGTAATCAGTAATCAGTAATCAGTAATCAGTTATCAGTAATCAGCTATCAGTTATCAGTGATCAGTCATCAGTAAATAGAAAAAGAATGGAAAAAGCAAAGATTCTGATTGCCGAAGACGAAAAGGCACAGAGGGAACTCCTTGAAGGTTTTTTGAAGAAGGAGGGTTTCTCTGTGGAAGCGGCCTCCAATGGCAGACAGGCCATTGAGAAGATTGAGCGGGAATTTTTCGACATTGCCTTTCTTGACTACAAGATGCCTGAACTGGACGGCCTCCAGACCCTTCAGGAAATCAGGAAACGGTTTCCGGATCTTCCGGTGGTGATGATGACCGCTTATGGGACCGTGGAAACAGCCGTGGCCTCAATGAAAGAGGGCGCGCTCGACTACCTGACCAAACCGATCGATCTCGATGAACTCCTCCTTATCATCCGGAAAGTCCTCGAACGGTCGACCCTGATCAGGGAAAACAGGGACCTCAAGGCCCGGCTTCAGGAACGCTATACCTTCCAAAATATCATCTACGGCAGCCCTAAGATGGAGGAGGTGATGGGGCTGATTGGACGCGTAGCCCCCAGTCAGGCCACGGTCCTCATCAGGGGTGAGAGTGGGACCGGAAAGGAGTTGATCGCCAATGCCATCCACTATGCCAGCGCCCGCTCTGAAAAACCTTTCGTCAAGGTGAGCTGTTCCGCCATCCCTGAAACACTCCTCGAAAGCGAACTCTTCGGCCATGAGAAGGGAGCCTTCACCGGAGCCATCCAGAAAAGGATCGGCCGGTTTGAAGAGGCGGACGGAGGCACCCTCTTTCTCGATGAGATCGGAGAGCTCCCGCCCTCCACACAGGTCAAGCTTCTGCGGATATTGCAAGAAAAGGAATTCCAGAGGCTGGGTTCAAACCTCAACCTCAAGACCGATGTAAGGATCATCACCGCCACCCATCGCAACCTTGAAGAGGCGATGAAGAAAGGCCTCTTCAGAGAAGACCTCTACTATCGCCTCAATGTGATCTCCATCCTACTTCCGCCCTTGAGGGAAAGAAAGGAAGACCTCCCTCTCCTGATCGACCATTTCCTGAAAAAATATTCGGAGATCAATCAAAAAAAGATTGAGGATCTTTCCAAAGAGGTGCGGATGCTTCTCTTACGCCATCCCTATCCCGGGAATGTCAGGGAACTGGAGAACCTCATTGAGCGGGCGGTTGTCCTCTGCCGTGGAGAGGTCATCACCACGCAGGACCTTCCATTTCACCTGCAGGAGGGGCCATCCGAAAAGCAGTGGGAGACCATTGGAAAAGAGAAAACCCTTCCGGATTCTCTTGAGGAGATCGAGCGGGACCTGATCGTCAAGGCTCTCCATCAGCATCAGGGCGTCCAGACCAGAGCAGCAGAGAGCCTCGGCATCAGCGAAAGGGTCCTCCGGTACAAGATGAAGAAATATGGGATTAGGCAATAATGATGGAATCGTAAAAAGTCATCATTCCCGTGAAAACGGGAATCCAGGGAATTCTAACTGCTTGAAAATATCCCGCTAAGAGCGGGACTTGCGCAGGAATGACTGATAATGGGCTTTTCAGACTTTTTACGATTTCATCAACAATCGTTCGGAGTTTAAAGTTCGGAGTTCGGAGACTTAAAATGACCTATTATCGTTACCAGTTTGGATACGGATTTCCACCTGCCATCAAAAAGCTGATGATCGTGATGGGAGCGGTCTTTCTGCTCCAGATGGTCGTAAGCCACTGGATCAACTTTTACCTGGGTCTTGTTCCGGTCCTGGTCTGGAAGAAATACTTCCTCTGGCAGCTCTTCACCTACATCTTCCTCCACGGAGGGATCACCCATATCCTTTTCAATCTGCTCGCCCTCTGGATGTTCGGGGGAGAGCTGGAAAATTACTGGGGGTCGAAAAAGTTCTTATTTTACTTCTTCTTCTGTGGAATCGGCGCTGGTCTCTGCACGGTCCTCTTCGCTCCCTATCAAATGGTTCCTGTCATCGGAGCCTCCGGAGCTATCTACGGAATCCTGTTAGCTTTTGGCTGGCTCTTCCCGAACCGTCCCATCTACATCTATTTCCTCTTGCCCATACCTGCCAAATATATGGTGATCATCTTCGGCCTCATCTCACTCTTCTCCTCTGCGGAAGGAACAGGCGGAGGCATCGCCCATCTCACCCACCTCGGTGGTCTTCTCTTCGGACTTCTCTATATGGCCTATCCATGGGTCCGGCAGAAGATTCGTCGTGAATACTACAAACGGAAATGGTCTCAAAAAGGCCCTGGCAGCGGTGGATATTATCATTAAAACCATCGCGCAAACCGTTTTCATTTAGGATTCGGGAGCATGAGAGTCTGGTAGTCTTATAGTCGCATAGTCATATGGTTGACTAAAAGACTATCAGACTAAGGACTATGAGACTATATGATTTTCATTGGAACCAGCGGTTATAACTATCCTCACTGGTGGAATGGGATCTTCTATCCCGCCGACCTTCCCCAGAGAAAATGGCTCGAATTCTATGCTCAATACTTTAACAGCGTCGAACTCAATGTCACTTTCTATCGCTTGCCGAAAAAGGAGGTCTTCGAAGGATGGTATAAACGGACGCCGAAGGGTTTCTCCTTTGCGATCAAGGGAAGCCGGTTCATCACCCATGTCAAACGCCTAAAGGACTGCAGGGAGCCCCTTTCCCTCCTTTTAGACAATGCCTCTCCTTTAAAAGAGAAGATGGGGGCTGTGCTCTGGCAACTTCCACCCCGGTTCCCTTTCGAGAAAGAGAGGCTGGAGCAATTCTGTGTTCTTCTCTCCACCCTTCCTCGTTCCAAGTCCCTCCGCCATGTCTTTGAGTTCAGGGATGCATCCTGGTTCTGCCAGGAGGTTTTCCGGATACTCGAAGAATTCCATTTCGGCCTCTGTATCGCCCATGGTTCCGGCCTTCCTTTTATGGATCGGATCACAGCTGACTTCGTCTACCTTCGCCTCCACGGAGGAGAAGTTCTCTATGGCTCCAACTATTCGGATAATGAGCTTAAGGAATGGTCTGAAAAGATTGGAAAATGGAGAAAAAAGGGGAAAGAGGTCTTTACCTTTTTTAACAACGATGCCTATGCCTTTGCCATTAAGAACGGACTCGCCCTCAAGAAACTAATTTCCGGTGACCTGTCCGGCTGAAAGCCTATCAGTTCTTTGCAGGGGGATTCAGGTAGAGGTCTTCTGCAAATTTCTTTCCCGTTACGGTTTGGAAAACCTTATTGGTCAACTCCTCAAGTTTCTCTCTGTCCTTTGAGATTCCGTCCTCCTCAATATTGACCAGCCAGTCTGCTTCATAGAGAATCTGAAAGTTCAGGGTCTCCTCTTCTCTTGGATGGTGATGGTGGCCGATGATGTCGCAGATCTCCTCGATCATTCCTGTCTGGAGGCCAATTCTTTTTAAGAGGTCTTTTGCGATGGGAGGCCCCTCCAGTTCCTGAAACTCGCCGGAGGAATTCCCGTGTTTTTTCTCGGCCTCCTGGATCCCGATATCGTGTAAATAGGCGCTCCCTAAGACAACCAGAGGATTTCCTCCCTCTTTCTTAACCATCTCCTCTGCAAAACGCGCCACCTTCTGTGCGTGTTGGATCCGTTTCACATCCTTGCCAAAATATCTCTTCATCGCCTGTGAGAACTTCTCCTTGAACCGGCCCCTTTCAAGCTCTTTTTTCAGGTCTTCCAGCTCCTGAGGGATGACGCCAATGCATTGCTCGCCGTATTCGCACCACTGGGCACAACCGAAATCCAACCGGGGATTGACGATTTCCTGGCCGCAACGGCACTTTCTTTTCACATCGTCTTTGAAAAATTCAATGATCCTGCCGCATTTCAGGCATTGAATCTCAAACACATCCTCTGGCTTCCAAAACCTCGAATCTTGTCCCGGACATTTCATGGCTCTCTCCTCCTTTGATCCCAAGTTAACACTTCTGCTATTACTCTTCCTTGACTTAGATCAAATCCGCCTGCAAAAAAATAACAAAAATGAACATTTTTCTCTCATTTATCAGGAGAAAAGAGGGCAATTTATTATCATAATGAATTCAATTGGTTACGCTCGATTTATTTCCTGGCGAATCGCTACCTCCGGATCAGGCTTTCCTTGAGACTTTTTCCACTTGCAAAATGAGTGATCATATGTTAACAAAAATTCTATTTGACTAATTTTGACTGAGAGGAGGAGGAATGGAAAAGAAACGGAGGATTCAATGTCAAACATAACGATGAAGGAGCTTCTGGAGGCTGGGGTCCATTTTGGCCACGAGACGAAGCGCTGGGACCCCAAAATGAAACCCTATATCTTCGGGGCAAGGAACGGGATCTACATCATCGATCTCCAGAAGACGGTCCAGCTCTTCAAAGAGGCCTGCCAGTTTATTCGGGAGGTGGCTTCCAGAGGCGAATATATCCTTTTCGTGGGAACGAAAAAACAGGCCCAGGAGACGATTCTCGAACAGGCCAACCGGTGCGGAATGTTCTATGTCAACCATCGCTGGCTGGGCGGGATGATGACCAACTTTCAGACCATCAAGCGCTCCATCGACCGGCTCAATCAACTCGAGGCAATGAAGAACGAGGAGATCTATAATCTCCTTCCCAAAAAGGAGGTCCTGGAAATCGAAAAAGAGAGGGCTCGGCTCGAAAGGTCTTTGGGAGGAATCAAGAGCATGAATCGCCTCCCCGGGGCCATTTTCGTCGTAGACCCCAAAAAAGAGAAGATTGCCGTCCATGAAGCCAGAAAGATAGGCATTCCATCGATCGGCATCGTTGACACCAACTGCGACCCTGACGATGTGGATTATATTGTGCCAGGCAATGATGACGCCATTCGTGCCATCCAGCTTTTTGCCTCTAAGATTGCGGATGCCGTGATAGAGGGAAAACAGCTTTATGAGAAACAGCTCCAGATGGAGGGGGCCAAAGAAGAAAAAAAGGATGCCTCGACGGCTGAATCCCCCGCAGAGATAGATGTAGAAGAAAGCGTTGAAGGTGAGGAGGCATAGGCTCTAATGGAAATTTCAATTGAACTCGTGAAAGACTTGAGACAACGGACAGGAGCCGGGATTGTGGATTGTAAAGCCGCGCTCCAGGAAGCCGGTGGAAGCATTGAAGCCGCCATCGATTATTTAAGAAAGAAAGGATTGGCGACCGCCGCGAAGAAGGCAGGCCGCATTGCCACGGACGGTCTGGTCGCTTCGTATATCCATGCGGGTGGGAAGATGGGGGTTCTGGTTGAGATCAACTGCGAGACCGATTTTGTTGCGAAGACCGGGGATTTCCACGACTTCGTAAAAAATATGGCGATGCACATCGCCGCTGCCAACCCTCAATTCATCCGGAGAGAGGATATCCCCCCTGACATCCTGGGAAAAGAGAGAGACATCTATCGGACACAAGCGCTCGATTCGGGAAAACCGGCAAAGGTGATCGATAAGATCGTCGAAGGGAAACTGGAGAGGTTCTATTCCGAGACATGCCTTCTCGAACAGACCTATATCAGGGATTCCGATGTCACGGTCAAAGAGGTCCTCGACGGAATGATCGGAAAACTCGGAGAGAACATCGCCATCCGCCGCTTTGCCCGATTTCAATTAGGCGAAGGATTGTCCTCGCGGTCATAGGTCAATTTGGCCCCTCATGAAGAAAACTCCTTATAAAAGGATCCTCCTGAAGATCAGCGGAGAGGTTTTAACCGGAGAAGGAGGTTTTGGAATCGATCCCTCGGTGATCCGGCAAATCGCCGGGGAGATCAAAGAGGTGAAGACCCTTGGGATTGAGATCGCCATTGTCATTGGAGGAGGCAACATCTTCCGCGGGGTAGCTGCCAGCTCCATGGGGATGGACCGGGTTTCCGCAGATCATATGGGAATGCTGGCCACGATCCTCAACGGCATCGCCCTTCAGGATGCCCTCGAAAAGATGGGCGTTCAAACCCGGCTTCAGACAGCCATCGAGATGAGAGAATTAGCCGAGCCGTTTATCCGCCGGAGGGCCATGCGCCATCTGGAAAAAGGCAGGGTGGTCATCTTTGCCGGAGGAACGGGCAATCCCTATTTCACCACGGACACGACCGCCTCGCTCCGTGCGATAGAGATCGGGGCCGAGGTAATTCTGAAGGCCACAAAGGTCGACGGGGTTTATGATGCCGATCCCATGGTGAATCGCAGGGCCCGGAAATATGATGAACTCACCTACCTCGATGTCCTTAAAAAACAGTTGAAGGTGATGGATGCAACAGCCATCTCCCTCTGCATGGATCACCAGATTCCCATCATCGTCTTCAATCTGAAGAAGAAGGGAAATATCAGGCGGGTCATTTTAGGGGAGAAGGTTGGGACGAAAGTGAGAGGATGAACCATGGAGGAGAAGGTCTACACCGATGTGACATTAAAGATGGAAAAGACCATCGTCACTCTCAAAACGGATCTTAATAAGGTACGAACAGGCAGGGCTTCCCTGGCCCTTCTGGACGATATCCGGATCGATTATTATGGCACCTCCACTCCGCTCAGCCAGATGGCTACACTCGCCGTCCCAGAGCCCAGGCTCATCACCATCCAGCCCTGGGATCCCACCACGATCGGAGAGATCGAGAAGGCAATCCTTAAATCAGAGCTCGGATTAACCCCCATGAACGACGGGAAGATCATCCGGATCAATATCCCCCGGCTGACAGAGGAGCGCCGGAAAGAACTGGTCAAGGTGGTCAAAAAAATGGGGGAAGGGGCCAAGGTGGCCCTCCGCAATATACGGAGAGACGCCAATGAACAGATGAAAGGCCTGGAAAAGAACAAGAAGATCTCACAGGACCAGCTCCACCAATGGATGGACAAGGTCCAGACCTCTACCGATAAATATATTGAAAAGGTGGATACCGTTCTATCCGCCAAGGAAAAAGAGATCCTTGAAATATAAAGATCCATTTTAAATTATTGATTGCGGATCTTAGACTTTAAATAATTGCCCATGGCCGTTAGGCCATTCACGAACCGTAAAAATGGTCTGTGGGTTTGATAAAGGTTACGGTGACGAAGCCCGTTTCGTCATCCGGTAACGGTTACGTAAAAAGAATTGCAAGACGATAACCGTAGCCTTTTATTAACGACATGGGCCTCGTTACCATTACCGTTAGACTTTTATTTTCTAACTAAATGAAAAGGGGGTGAGGAAAGTGGCCTATTCGATCACCGAAGAATGCGTGGCATGCGGCACCTGTGTGGAGGAGTGTCCGGCAGATGCGATTGAAGAGGGTGAGCCCTATACAATCAACGAAGAAAAATGCACGGATTGCGGAAGCTGTGTGGAAGTATGTCCGGTTGAAGCGATTGTTGAAAAATAGGACCAAGAGGGGGAGATCTCTTTCTCACCTCTCCCCCTCCCCTTTTCTCTTTTCTGCCCATCCTCCCCTCCTTTTTAAACCATCGATTGAAAATCACCATTTGATATGGTAACTTTATAAAATCATTTGATCGTTCTGTTATCCGTTCCACTCTGTCATCAGCAGAATCATTACATTCTGAACTTGTTTCGGGATCTTATTTTTTTCATTCTGAGCGATGCTCGGAATGACAGGCGGAATGGACACCGTATATTATGGAAGAGATCGAAAAGGAGAAACTACCACGCCATATCGCCATCATCATGGATGGAAATGGCCGGTGGGCTAAAAAGAAGAACCTGAGCCGGATCAGTGGACATCTCAAGGGCGTTGACTCTGTCCGAGAAGTGGTCACCGCCTGCCGCGAGATGGGGATCAAGGTCTTAACGCTCTACGCCTTCTCCATGGAAAACTGGCAGAGGCCAAAGGAGGAGGTGACGGCGTTGATGGGATTACTGAAGGAATATCTGCTTAAAGAGCGTGACGAGATGGTCAAAAATAATATTCGTCTCTCTGCCATCGGCAGGCTGGAAGACCTTTCCCCTGATGTCAGGGCCACCCTCGACGAAGCGATAAAACAAACAAAAAAATGCGATGGGATGATCCTCAACCTCGCGTTGAGTTATGGAGGCCGATCTGAAATCCTCTATGCGGTTCATGGAATCCTCTCCGATTTGAAAAAAGGGAGGATCAAAGAGGAGGAGATCGATCTTTCGTCTTTTCCGCAGTATCTCTGGACCAGGGGACTGCCCGATCCTGATTTGCTCATCCGGACCAGCGGGGAGTCTCGAATCTCAAACTTTCTTCTCTATCAGATCGCTTATACCGAACTCTACCTGACCGAAACCCTCTGGCCAGATTTCAACCGGGAAGAACTCCAGAAAGCGATCGTCGATTATCAATCCAGGGAGAGAAGGTTCGGACTGACGAGCGAGCAGATCAATGGGATGGAAGAATAAAGTTTTGAGTTCGGAGTAAAAACCTAAATTTATTGAGACTCCGAACTCCAAACTAATCACTCCGAACTACCGAAGGGATTATGCCTAAAATCGAAAAAAAGAAGATCTGGACTGCACTGATCATTATCCCTCCCTTTGTCCTTCTGATTGCCTTTGGGCCTTCGATCCTTTTTACCCTGATGGTTCTCATCACCATCCTTATTGGCCTTCTCGAATTTAACAGCCTCGCCCTTCCCCAATCCGGGCAAATCCAGCGTCTGGCCGGAATTGGACTGGGATTGGCCCTCTCCATCCTTTTTGTCTATGGAGAGATGAACTATTTCGCCCCTTTCCTCGTCCTCATGATGTTTCTGCTCTGTGTCCTCTACCTGGCAACTGCGGAGCGCCTCTCCTCTGTCATTTCCAGTTTGGGAACAACCCTTTTCGGGATGTTCTATGTCGGATTTCTCCTCTCCCATATCATCCTCATCCGAAACCAGACAGATGGAAGGACATGGGTTCTCTTCTTGATCATTACGGTCTGGGCAGGGGACATCATCGCCCTCTTCAGCGGCACGCTCTTTGGCAGGCATAAACTCTACCCAAAGATCAGCCCGAATAAGACGTATGAGGGCCTTCTTGGAGCAATTATCGGTTCCGTCGTCATTGGCCTGCTCTATGCTTCTCTCTTCCTTCCCTCTTTCAGCAAAGGAGTCTGCATCCTCGTGACCATTGGGATGGGAATTCTGGGTCAATTGGGAGATTTCACCGAGTCAATGATTAAGCGGAGCGCCCAGGTCAAGGATTCAGGGTCTCTCTTCCCGGGACATGGCGGGGTGCTGGATCGCATCGATAGTTTCCTTTTCTCCACTCCTTTTTTCTACTATCTCCTCCCTCTTCTGATAAAGGAGACCCGATGAAGCGACTCGCTATCTTGGGTTCCACAGGCTCGATCGGGGTCAACACCCTTGACATCGTCCGCCAATTTCCGGAGCGATTTGAGGTCGTCAGCCTCTCCGCAGGCCTCAACATCGAGCTTCTCAAAGAGCAGATCCTCCGGTTTCGACCCAGGGCCGTTTCGGTTCTAAATCAAGAGACGGCCAGAGAACTCCAGAAAGGCATTGCCCGAAGGGATGTTGAAGTAGTTTATGGAGTGGAAGGGCTGATCCGTGTGGCGACTCATCCTGAAGTGGACCAGGTTGTTTCCGCCATGGTCGGCGCCGTGGGGCTCATTCCCACCCTCTCCGCCATTAAAACAGGAAAGTCGATTGCCCTCGCCAACAAAGAGCCTCTCGTGATGGCGGGGAAGATCGTCATGGAAGAGGCAAAGAAAACCGGAGTTCATGTCCTGCCCGTGGATAGCGAACACAGCGCCATCTTCCAATCATTGGTCGGCCACAGGAAGGAGGACATCCATCGTCTCATCCTCACGGCTTCAGGAGGGCCTTTTCTCAACCTTCCTTTCTCCAAACTTCACGAAGTGACTGTCAGAGATGCCCTCAATCACCCTCACTGGGAGATGGGAAAGAAGATTACCATTGACTCCGCCTCCCTTATGAATAAAGGGTTGGAGGTCATCGAGGCTCGCTGGCTTTTCGACATCCCGGTGGAGAAGATTATCGTCCGGATCCATCCACAGAGCGTGGTCCATTCCATGGTGGAATATATCGATGGCTCCATCATCGGCCAGATGGGAATCGCCGACATGAGGATTCCGATAGCCTATGCCCTCTCCTTTCCGGAACGATTGAGTCTGAAACTGGACTCCCTCGATCTTTCTCAAGTGGGACCGCTTACTTTTTCTCCACCAGACCTGGAAAAATTTCCCTGCCTCCGATTGGCCTACCAATCGATGGAGATCGGCGAGACCATGCCCGCCATCCTCAATGCAGCCAATGAGGCGGCGGTCAACGGTTTTCTCGAAGGATCGATCAAATTCACCGATATTCCCCTCCTCATCCAGAGGGTGATGGAGGAGCACGAGGTCAAGACGGCCCGCACGATCGAAGATATTCTGAGAGCGGATCAGTGGGCCAGAGAAAAAACAAAAAACATTATTGAAAGGGAAAAACTGTGTTGACCACAATCATTTCGACCATCATTGTTTTGGGAATTCTCGTCTTCGTCCATGAACTGGGACACTTTCTATTAGCCAAGAAATTGGGCGTGGGGGTTCTCACTTTCTCTCTTGGTTTCGGACCCAAAATATTCTGGAAAAAGATCGGAGAGACCCAGTATCAGATTGCCGCTGTTCCGCTGGGTGGCTTTGTTAAACTGATCGGTGAGAACCCTGAAGAGGAGGTCAAGGAGGAGCTTCGCGGCCGCTCCTTCTCCAATCAGCCGGTTTGGAAACGGGCATTGATCATCGGCGCAGGCCCCTTTTTCAACTTCTTTCTTGCCATCGTTCTCTTCTCAACAATCAACCTCTTCGGTATTCCCTACTCCCCGCCAAAAGTTGGAGAGGTCAACCCCGGTCTTCCCGCAGAGGCCGCAGGCCTTAAAAAGGGAGACCTCATTCTTTCCATCGATGGCCAGGACTTAAAGAAATGGGACGACCTCTCTCGAATCATACGCGCCAGCCAGGGCAAGGAATTGACGCTCAGGGTGAAGCGCAATGACGAGGCGCTCGAGATCAGGGTCGCCCCAAAACCTTCTTCCGTAAAAAATCTTTTCGGCGAAGAAGTGCCCACTTTTGTCATTGGCATTACACACTCGGGTGAGGTTCTCATCGAGAAGGTCAATCCCCTGGTCGCCCTGGGGAATGGTTTTATTCAAACCTATCAGGGGATCAAGTTGACCTTGGTCGGAATTGTGAAACTAATCCAGGGGGTGATTCCGGGAAAGACGATCGGAGGGCCTATCCTGATCGCCCAGATGGCCGGCGAGCAGGCGAGGAGAGGCATCCTGAGCCTGGCGATTTTCATGGCCATTCTCAGCATCAATCTCGGAGTCATCAACCTCTTTCCCATCCCTATTCTCGATGGAGGCCACTTTCTCTTTTTGGGATTGGAGGCCATTCTGAGGAGGCCCATCAGCATCAGGAAGATGGAGATCGCACAGCAGATCGGGCTCATGCTTATCATTCTCCTGATGCTCTTCGCTTTCTATAACGACCTGATCCGCATCATCTCTCCGGAAGGAGGGTTTGGTTTTTAAGGCGGTCACGAGTTACGGTCACGGACATGAATTAGTGTCTGTCTATGAACTAAAAGTTTCAAAAAAGGTCGTCATTCCGGCGGAAGCCGGAATCCAGGGTTCCCGGTGAAAACCGGG
This sequence comes from Deltaproteobacteria bacterium, assembly GCA_018333535.1. Classification (GTDB taxonomy): domain Bacteria; phylum Desulfobacterota; class BSN033; order BSN033; family UBA1163; genus RBG-16-49-23. The sequence continues at coordinate 19,065 of JAGXTA010000149.1, forward strand.
ATCCAATCTTTAAGATAGTTCCCGACTGGAGTTTATCCCGTACTTGATACGGGGTCGGGACGACGTCTGGATGCCCCCGTATTAAGTACCCCGTGTCAAGCACGGGGCAGGCTAAGGCAGGCTCCTCAAGTCCGACATGACGGGAAAAACGTATTTATAAACAGATACGAATTAATATGAAAGTCCTTGGAATCGATACCTCAACCCGCTGTGGCAGTGTGGGGCTGATCGATGAAGGAGAGGTCATCTCGGAATACTTTCTCAGCATTCCGGTCACACACTCCGAAAGGCTCCTCGGAGCCATCGACCATCTCCTCAAAGAAGCCCGCTGTCCGATGGAAGAACTGGATGGGTGGGCCATTTCCCTCGGTCCCGGGTCCTTTACTGGATTGAGAATCGGTGTGAGCATAGTCAAAGGCTTGGCCTATGCCACCCAAAAACCCGTGGCAGGAGTCTCCTCGCTTGATGTCCTCGCCTCCCAAATCTCACCCACTCCCTATCTCATCTGTCCCATCCTCGATGCCCGTAAGGGAGAGGTCTATACCGCCTTCTATCGCTATGACGAAGCCAATTTTCTTAACAGACGATCTGATTACCAGGCGATGAGGCCGGAAGACCTCATTAAAAATATAAAGGAGAAGGTTATCTTTGTCGGCGATGGGATAAAAACGTACGGAGACTATCTTAATAATTCCCTTTCTTCATTCGCCCTCTTTCCAAACCCTTCTCTCCATCTTCCTCATGGGTCGGCCGTAGCGAGATTGGGAAGCGAGCTTCTTGATAAGGGTGTGTCTTTGGATGTGAGGACGTTTATCCCCATCTATGTCCGGCCTTCTGAAGCGGAGATCAAGTGGCAGGAAAAGCGCTCCATTTGACAAACCACTGCCGTTATATTAACCTTTGGTACCAAACCAGTTGATGTTTCAATTCTTTGCAAGGGGGGACGATAGTGACCAGAGAGGAAGAATTGATCGAGAGACTGAAGAGAGAAGATGAAGAATTCATAAAAATCAAAAAGGCTCATACGGAACTTGCAGGGCAACTCGATGAGCTGGAGAAGAAGCCCTTTCTTACCCCTCAGGATGAGATGGAAATAAAGATCATCAAGAAGAAGAAACTGGCTTACAAAGACGAAATGGAAAAAATCTTGAGGAAACACCGATAGAAAAAGAGGATGAAGGAGCGTCCCCGATAAATCGGGAACTTGAGGTTGGAGGTAAAATATCTTAGTATCGTTCAAAAGGTGAGGCATAAATGTTTTGACAGCCGAGCAAACTAAACGGTCCCTTTAGAAAACCTCCAAAATCTCCCCTCTCCTCGTGGGAGGGGATTAAGGGGAGGGGGGAAGTGGCTGAAATTATTAATAAAGTTTGTAACATTCTCACCCCCACCCTCACCCTCCCCCATCGAAGGGGGAGAGGAATTTGCTTGGGACCGGAG
>JAGXTA010000150.1 GCA_018333535.1 Deltaproteobacteria bacterium
CAAGGGCTACCACAAAAGCATCATAGGCTCTGACCGGGTTATTAGGGGCCACGTAGTCTTCAATGCTGGGTGGAAACAGGCCGAGTTGAAAACGATCTCCATATCGATAGGCCATTGGGATTCCTCCTCTGTTGGGCTGCATTGTATCATATCGATATGGAGACAGGTAGAGTTTTTTCATTCGTTATGCTAAAAATTGTTACCCCTCACCCTCCCCATTGTGACACAGTCTCAGTGGGGAGAGGGGAGGGTGAGGGGGCCTATTGTCAAAAAAATAAACGCGTTTGTATTGACAAAAATTCTAACCCAGAAACGAGTCTAAATCCAATGGTATCTTTCATGGGGGGGTGTCACCCTCGAAGGATGAAACTACTATAGAGGACTGGGTTAGGGTTACGGTTACGAAGCCCGTTTCGGTTAGCGGTTATGGTTACGTGTAAAGGAATAAAAGACGATAAACGTAGCCTTCGATTAACGATACGGGCCTCGTTGCCGTTACCTTTAGACTATGATTATTGCAGGAATCCCTTTGGTTTTTGAGGCTGGGGGTTCTTTTCGTATTTCTTTCCGCTTTCGATCTTAAATCCGGATTCTTCGAGAATGAATTTGTCGTCGCCAGGGTCGGCCTTGAACTCGAGCTGGAGTTTCTTGGCCTCCTTGACATAAGACCCCTCTTTGAGACGAATCTCTCCGTCGGGCACGACGACGATGGCCGATTCTCCGAGGACAGGACATCTCTGCTCGCAAAACCCGCAGCCGTTGCACTTCGAAGCGATGACGACAGGCCGGCGATATCCCTCGATAGGACGGAAAACGATCGCATTGTAAGGACAGATTTCGTCACAGATCAGGCAGATCTTGTTTTGAGCCCAGACCAAGCACTTTTCTTTGAGTAAGATGGCGGTTCCCACTTTGGCATGATTCTTCTCCTCAAGGGAAACGGAGCGGATGGCCTGGGTGGGGCAGACCTTGCCGCAGACATTGCAATTCTGGTCGCAGGGAGCCAGGCGGAGGTCCATCTTCGGAGTCCAGAGTCCTGAAAAGCCCGATTCCCAGAGGCAGGGTTGAAGCGTGTTGGTCAGGCAGGATTTCATGCACTCTCCGCACCGGATGCAGGTTCGCAGAAATTCCGTTTCAGGGATTGCCCCCGGGGCGCGGAGAAGCTGAAATTTACTCTGCCTGAGGGTATAAGGAGTCTGGAGAGCAAGAAACCCGGCTCCCAGTCCACCGGCCATGGAATAGATAAATCCCCTGCGAGAAAAGTCTATCTTTGAATATTCTCCTCCAATGGAAAGAGTAGCCGGAAAGGTAACGGCGTTCTGCGGGCAGACCTGAACGCAGGTCCGACACTGGATGCATTCCCGTAATCGGGTCTTTGTTGGATCTTCTGGGATAGCTCCCATGGGACAATTCTTCTGGCATTTCATACATTCATTGCACTCCTCGCTTACCTTCCGTTTGAAAATTCCCAGCGGAGAAATAAGGCTGAGCATTGCTCCAAGGGGGCAGAGATAGCGGCACCAGAATCGTGGTGCGATCAGGTTAAGCGCTATAATTCCTCCGAAGATGAGGAGCGTGATAGCGGACATATAAAATACGGGTTGAAAATAGTGGAGATGAGAGAGGGAAACCCATCCGAGGGCTTTTGAGAGCGGACGCAGAACGTCCAAGAAGAGGTTGACCAGAGTGATCGACAGAGGATAGAGGAAGAAGGTATAAAAACGGGTCAGGAGCGCGATGGGGTCCATAAAGAAGGCAAGCGACAGGCCGGCAAGGGCGGCGGTAATAAAGACGATCAGTAAAAAATATTTAACTTTCCGAAAACTTGATTCGGTTTTTAGGTTGCTTCTTTTTTTCTTTCTGAAGAAAAGGAGATGAAGGAAGTCAATCGAAGCGCCCATGGGACAGACGTAAGCGCAGAAGAACCTGCCGATGAGGAGCGTCGCCCCGATCGTCACAAGACCCCAGAGAGCCCGGCCGATCATCTCCCTTGCAGCAAAGATGGCATTGAGGCCCAGGAGTGGGTCGAGGCGCAGGTAGATGTCTGCGGGAAACCAGTCCGGAAGTTTGTAGGTTGCAAAAAAGAGGAGAAGCGAAAAAAGAAGAAGGGAGAGGGCCTGGAGGATTGTCCTCATGTTGTTCCTTTATAAATTTTAAGCTGGTCCGTATCAATCTTTCCGAGGCCCCGCTGATGAGCGATGAGCAGATGCTCTACCTGACGGCCCTTAAAGCTCCGGCCATACCAGGGGGTGATGGTGACCCCATAGGAGTCCACAGCTACGGGGTCTGTGCCGGCGATGATGAGATTGAGTTTTTTAACCTCGCCCGGTCCTCCGGGACCGCCCGATGTGAGGGCTCGCGAGGCATCCAGGATCGTCAACTGGGGTTTGATCACGGTGGCAAGGTCGGCAAGAGCCTGATTGATGTTGAGCCGGGAATGGAAACTCTCCCGATCCCAGATCAAACCCATCAATCCCTTAATGCCCAGACTTACGCCTGTTGCGGAGTGAGATTTGGCAACGGGAATATTGATGAGGACGTCGCTTTCGAGAGCCTCCTGGATGACTTCAACCCGGTCCAATATCTTTCCCTGCGGGATTTTGATCTCTTTAAAGAACTTTCTTTCCTGGAAGGCAATAACATGGGCTCCGGAGATGTTCTTGCATGCCTCGCGAATTCCGCTTCTTTCAAGACAGAGCTCTGCCCGGTGCAGAGTATGATCCAGTATTAAAACTTGCCGGGCCCCTGCTTGAATGCAGGCCTCAGCCACAGTGGCGACGACCATGGGATGGGTGGTCGCGCCGAACTCAGGCGTTCTGGCAAAGGACATGTTGGGTTTTAGAACGATCCGGTGTCCCTTTTTCACAAAGCGGGAAATTCCTCCCAGTGTTTCCAGAGCTTTTTTTGTAGCGGCAGCAGGTTCTCCAGAGATCACGACAAGGTCATATTCTTCTTTTGCCTGCAAAAGGGGGGGATTCCCCGAAAGAGCCAACGTGGCTCCGGCCATCACCGTTTTCAAAAATGTTCGTCGTGTCATTTCCTTCTTACATTTGCTCATCAACTTATTTCCTTTCCTTCAAATGCTTAGCGTCCAGTGAATAGCACACAGCGTTTTTATTCCGCATTCCGCAATCCGAATTCCGAAATGTGTTCTTACCCAATAAACTCCGACGGAACATCTTTCAGCCGGGCCACATCTCGAATCTTCTTTGGAACGTTGAATCCAATCGAGCATTTCACCGGGCACGAGGAACAATCCTCGCAAACCCTGGAGGGAAGATTGAGCGACACGATCAAATCCTGAGCATGTGCAAGGCTTCGGTAGTCGTAAGTATACATATAGGCCCGCATCAGATCAGGGATGGAAAGTTTTTCCAGACATTGTCCTAAACATTGTCTGCAACCCTGGCAGTATAATCCGCGGATGGAGGCTTCCTTCTGCAACTCTAATTTTTCTGGTTCGGTGAGGGTCAGATCATCCATGATGGATAGGTCGATCTCTATATGTTCGAAGGCGGTAAACCCGGCAATAACCGTATGAACGTTCGGATCCTGAAGAATCCATTTGAAAGAAGCGGGGATATTCTTGACTGTCGGTGGTTGCTGGGAAATACCCCTGACTGCTTTCATCCCGACAATTCCAATACCAGACTGAGAGGCTCTGGCAATTGCTTTTCTCACTTCCTGATAATGTTTCTGTTTGAAGGTATAGGATGTAAGAATGACGTCATGGACTTTAGAATCGGTTACGGCATCGATGACCTCGGGCTCGTTTGAATGGGTGGAAACACCGGAGAATCGTATTTTCCCGTCTTTCTTTGCCTGTTCGAATGCTTTGAGAATTGGCTCATACATGACCGATTCTTTTCTGGATACCCCATGTTGACAGAGGATATCCACGTAGTTGATGCCCAATCGCTTCAAACTGATGTCCAGTCTCTTGAGAAATTCTTCGGTTGTTGCTCCTTCTTGATAGAGCCCTGTCGTTCGATTCTGGGGGAGACTTATTTTGGTGGCAATATAGTATGAATCTCTGGGGCGCCCTTTAATTACCTCTCCGATCGTTTGCTCATTTCGGCCCTGCATATAGCCGTGAGCTGTGTCCAGAAGCAGGATTCCCGAATTCAGGGCCGTCCGGATGATGTTAGGATTATCGGTGAGCATGACCCCCATATTGATCACAGGGAGCTTCAGCCCTGTTTTCCCCAGAGTGCGGTAGACCATCTTCCTCTCTGTTCCTTTTGCCTCGACAACTCTTACGTCCTGTTTCATGTCGAGTGGGGGAAGGAAAAAGAGTCCGCCAAACCCCGCCAGCGATGACTTCATAAAATCTCTTCTGCCGATTAACTTTTTAGACATAAGTTTTCTCTCACCTTTGTTAGAAATTTTACCCTCGATGTACACGAAAGCCATCGTGCTCTAAAATAACAAGCCTTCCTTTGATGGATGCAAGGTCAAACTTCTCAAAGAAGTGTTCCAATGCCCTTTTGACGTCCTGAAGCAAAGGAGGGTGAATGCGAATTCTGATGATGCCATGATGGATAGAAGGCGGATAGAGTAAGATGTTGCTGAAGTGTTTATCAAAGGTCAACAACGCCCGTTCCTGTTCGGAGGCTAATTTGATGATCAAGGAGTCCGTGGCGGCGAAGAGGTTTGTCTCATGAACAGTTGTTACATCGAGACCTTTATCCCTGAGAAAACCAACAATAGCAGGTGGAATGTTTTCATCCGCCAAAAATTTTATCATTGATGAGCTGTCTCAAATGGTATGTATTCTGTGTTCCGAATGAGGCTGGCGGCATAGTGGAGACAGGCTTCGACATCTTGCTTTGTCAGTTGAGGATAATATTCTTGAATGATCCGTTCTGGGGGCATGCCTGTTTCAAGAAGCTCAAGGATCAGGTATACCATGATTCGAGTGTTCTTAATACAGGGCTGCCCGTGACAAATATTGGGATCAACTACGATTCGTTCTGTTAGGTTGCCCATCGAATCACCTCAATCAAGATAATTAATCATACCATGAGGTCCAGGGTTAGTCAAACCGAGGAGTTTTATGAAGAGGTTTTATCCTCGTTAAGGTCTTTTTTCTAAGCTCACCCCAAGTTTTTCAATATATTTAGACTTAAGGGCATGTTCCACATTTCCAATTATACCCCAGAGGTATCTTCCTCCCCACTGAAGATCAATTTCTCCGTGGTGAGGGTCGGAGAGGGCATAGCGGTCCTCTGTTACGTCCTTTCTTGGACTCTTGATCGTCTGGAGATACTTTTCAATCATGTCCCTGCACTCGTCCTTATTTTTCCCCTCGATGACAAACAATTTGAACTTTTTGGCTTGAAGTTCATAATCGGCGGTAAAGCTGGAATGTAAGAAAGCATAGCCCAAAAAGTTTTTAGAGACGAACATCTCTGAATTCCCTTTTTTCCCCTCTGCGGGGAAAGAGGATAAGATAGAAGGGAAGGATCCCTTCTCCCCTAAATTTTGGGCTACCTTTTTAGCAAAGGCAACCAACACCTCCCGATCCTCTGGGCCGGTATTAATAGTGCTTATCTTTACATAGTAAGGACCTGTCAGAAAATTGAGGAATCCTTTCTCATAATAGCCCTGTACCCCGATATCGAGAAAATTGGCCCCGGAAAGGCGCTCCTGGCTGTAAATTCCAAAAGCATAGAGGGGGGTTCTGTGGCGATAAACATCAACGGTCACTGAGGCCTTCTTTTCGTTCTGGTATTCAGCCACCTTCAATTCCTCAAAATCATAAATCAGATAGAGATCCGCCGCCCCATTGATATATTCGTAAAGATTTTTTGGAATAAAAGTCTCGATCTCCCCGGACTGCTTCCATCCAGTTATTTCTGGAAATGCGAAGTCCTTTGCCTCTGAAATTGAGTTCCATAAAATGATAATCGTGCTTAACACCAAACAAATGGTTTTCATTGTCTTAAGTCCCTTCTGTTTCTCTAAAAGGGTGGCAGAAATAAGGGGAGACGATCGTCTCCCCCCTAAATAAAATTATAACCTTTTTTCTTAATAAAAAAAGACTCACCCCGCAATAAACTCCGCCGGCACGTCTCTTAACCGCGCCACATCCCGGATCTTGCGCATCAAATTTAATCCAACAATTATTTTGGCATCGGTAATTTACTATTAACTTGAGCGGCTTTTCTGAAAAAGGGTTTGGTCAAGAAAGGGGGAAATACTTTATTGCGGCAGTCTGACCTCAAGAGTTTTTAACCCTTTCAATACCCAGGGGTCCTTGAGAAGCTCTGCATCAGAACTTCTCAATACTAATTCTTTGATCTCATGATGACGGGCTTTAATCTCCAGAAGATACCTCTGTATCTTTTCAGTATCAATCTTCATTACAGTGAAGCCTCAGCAAGAAGTCCGGCACATTCCCTGTATTTGAGGGAGACATGTTCTATGAGATCGGTTCTCAGGCCTGGATCAAGGTCAATAAGAAGTTTTCCTTCTTTAAAGATTCTATTCAGGAATGTGAATGGGGCATCATTGATTACCTTCACATCAAATTGATCAGCCGTTAGGTTGACTCCCTCTTCCCTGGAATAACGGGACAATTCAGTTCTCAGATCAGAGGTGATAACGAAAATATTTTCTTCGGGATTCTTGATATAGATTCCGATATCGATATCCCGGAACGCTTCTTCTTTCACGAAGGACCCATAGGCATAAGCAAAAATGGTCCTTCCATCTCGCGCAAGAGCCCCTTTGATTAAGTTGAGAATTCTCTCTCTTTTCATATTCGATACGCCCATTTGTTGTATTCGTTAAAAATACTACCAGACTTTCAGAATTTACGCAATAAAAAATGAATACGCAGAACATAGAGACTTGCCAACCGGAGGCAGATTCCAACGTACTTTAACTTCCCAAAACCTCTTGGTGGGTTCCGACGGCTGTAATGATGATACTGGATTCACTCCGAAAATAAGTTGCCCTATAATTCATGGTGATACTGAAGGCCCACTGGTTTGTACCCGCCAGTTTTTCATTTCTCAAACCGGGATAGGAAGGATTCATAATGAGTCTTTCAACCTGCTCCCAAAATTTTATTCTTACCTCTTTTGGAAGGTCGTTCAGCCGCTTAATCACTGTATCCGAGAGGACGATCTTAGTCGCCAAGCTGTTTTCTCGCCTCTTTCACCGATTTGAAGGCTTTGACTTTTCCTTTTTCGATGTCCTTCATTGATTGAGCAATCTGCTCTTGCCATTCTTTACTCCAGAACCACGCCTGACTTCGCGGGACTTCTAATACAGGCCGGATCACAATTTCTCCCTCCCGAACATCCACCTCCACCCGTTCCCCTATCTTTAATGGAATCTTATCCCTGACATCCTCCGGAATGGTGACTTGATACTTTTCTCTAACTTTAACTGTGGTTGCCATACCCGCTACTCCTTTTGTATTACTGTATTACTTTCATCATAATCTTACATAGCCCATTCTTTTTTGTCAACAAAATAAAATCCCCCTTTTTAAAAGAGGGGCGTCTTCTTGATTGGAGAATGAACTCCAGTCCACTGTGGATAGTGGGTTGTATGGCAGACATTCCTATATTTTCACTTCGCTGATCTGAATCGGGGGTTGGACGTCAGTGTAGTTGGGGATATCTCCCGTAATCGCTTTACCTCAATAAATTGCCATAAAATCAAACTCGACGAAAATATTTCGCGCCATTTGAAGCCACACCTTCAGCAAGCAAGACATGATGTCTTCACTGCTGCGGACGGAGGCTTGACAGGAAAGTCCGATGTTGAAGCCGGAGCTTCCGCAAAATCCGAAGGATTGATGCTTTTTACCCTTGACCTTGAATTTGCAGACCTTAACCTGGTCATCCTCGAATAATTCACCGATCCATTGGAACGCAAGGTTTATCTCCGCATGACGATAAAATTCGGCTGGAGTAAATTCATGACTGATGAGCCAACAGATTGGGACATAAAGCGGAGAGTATTCTATTTCCAATAAATGGCTTGACAAACCATTCAGAAGAAATATAATACCTGAATTTTGCATCAAAATAGCATTTTTAACCTCGAACAGCATTTTTCATGCAAAATATTTTTTGCATGGGTAGGTGTGATCCTTGATGCCAATAAACTGGACTGTTCAGTATTTCCGGGTGTTTGCGCAGTATATCGAGGTTGTGAATGAGACGATCCAACCGTTCTCTTCCGCTAAGGTGTGAAGAATAATGGATCTTGACCGTGTTGTTCCCGCTGACAATCTTTGCAGCAATAAACAACAATTTCAATCTCGACACATGAATCGTATTTTGTGTTTTGTGGTCTTGCTCCTTTTGGGTTTTCTGCTCCTGATCCTTCAAATCCGCAAAGCCGATCATATAACGCCATAAATTGTACGAGAGCATCACGATCTGAAAGTACGCATAGTTGCTCTGAAACTTTTTACCCGGAATCGCTGCCAACCCCTCCCGCTTGGCCTCCCCAATCAGAGTCTCTGCCCCCGCTCTCCCATCATATTCTTCAATCACCTGGTGGGCTCTTTTGGTAAGACTCGTCACAAAAATCCGATATTTGTACCGGTCATCTTCAAAGAGCTCAAACTGAACCGGCTCCGAAGGAGCAGCCTCCCTCTCTTTCGGAATCCGTTGGGCCACAAACCGACACGCCTTCTTCCAACCCGAGGGCTGAAAGTAACAACTGTTATACTGAATCCCTTTGTCTCGACCCACGCTATACCACCCCTTCGGATCAAACGGAGGACGCGTCCGCTTTGCCGAAATAATATAATCATATCCACGACGAAGACAGGCATTGACCGCCGCCCAACTATACATCTCCGAGTCTGCACGAACAATGACTCGTTTCACATAACCCGGAATCAACTTCCCAAAGGACAAAATCAACCGGGCCACCTCCTGCCCCGAAATCGTCTCCCCCCGACGAAACATCCCTGTTAGATATTCCCGTGTCTCGGCAATGAACGTCAACACCGGCCTCAGCCCCTTTTTCCCCCGATGCCCAGGATTATGCCCTCGCTTTGCCCCCTGGATCAATCCATACACCGTCTCTACCGTCGTATCGATATCGAGATGAATGCACTCCGGAACTATCCCCAGACTCCTCCATGCCCTCTCCCTCAACACCCCCATCACCCGCAATAAACTCATCGACTGATGACGCCCAATCGATTGAAGATACCGCCAAAAGGTGCTCACAGCCGGTAACCGCTCCACCCCCAAAATCCCCAGCAACATCGGATCGTCGCAAATATAAACAAAATGATTCAACCGGCAAAACCCGATAAACAGTAGCAACAAAAGCCCCTTGATGAAAAACAGGCTCCCATATTGGGTCTCCCGAGTGGGCTCACAATAAAATGCGGAAAACTGAACGTCAAATCTTAACCCGTCCCATAACTTCACCAAGGGCAAAAGCCCTCCATACGGGCTTAAATGCTCATCAATATAACCCTGGCGCGTAGAAGCCTTGATTTTTCTGGCCTTTCGGCCACCCTCTTTTTCCCCTTGTTTTATGCCCTTTTTTTGTTTATGCTGTTTCTCGGACTTAACCATTTGAGTTACCTCCCTGTTTATTCTTGGTTTCTTTGTTTCTCTCTCTAACCCAAGAATATAGAGGCTCTCAGATGGTTAGTCCACTATTTTTCACCGATACCGCATAAACTGACGCAAAATTCAGGTAATACATACATGAAAACAAAGCTGGGCCGTCAAGAAACGCAGATGCTTGCCTATCTGCAAATGCGAAAGCGACGCACCGTGCGGACAGGCGAATTGACCGGACCTTTGCAACTCACCCGAGACCAGGAGCGGGAATTGTTTCGCCGGATGGCTCGCGGAAGGCTCATCGTACGGGTTCGTCCTGGCCTGTACCTTGTTCCGGCGCAATTGCCCCTCGGTGGATCGTGGAGCCCGGACGAAACCATGGCCCTCAATACCTTGATGGAAGACCGCGAAGGTCGTTACCAGATATGTGGTCCCAATGCGTTCAATCGGTATGGGTTCGATGATCAGGTACCAACCCGGATCTACGCCTATAACAACCGGATTTCGGGCGAGCGAACCATAGGAACGATTACCCTGACGCTCATCAAAGTGGCGGACGACCGGCTTGGCGACACAGAGGATGTAGAAGTGGCGGAAGGACTCACCGCTGTGTATTCTTCGCGTGTGCGGACATTAGTGGACGCAGTGTATGACTGGGCAAGATTCAACAGCCTGCCTCGGGGGTACGTGTGGATTCGGGGCGAACTGGCGGCGAAACAGATCGATGCGGGGAACTTGGTGGCAGTCACGCTCCGTTACGGCGACAAGGGGACTATCAGGAGGATCGGTGTATTATTGGAAGGACAAGGCGTGAAGGAAGAGTTGCTTCGCAAGTTGGAGCGAGCCTTGAAACCTTCGACGAGTCTGATCCCGTGGAACCCCCTGAAGCCGAAACGGGGAACAATCAACCAACGCTGGGGAGTTGTGCTGAATGAGCAAACGTGAGAACTCCTTCGTTGCCCATGTCCATGAGGATTCCGCTCTGTTTCGTGAAACTGTGAACTTCACAACGGCTGAGACCGCTTTTGCCTCACGTCTGATTGAAAAAGACTACTTCTGCACTGCATTATTAACCTACCTGACCGATGCGGACAACAGGCTGGTATTTAAAGGCGGGACGTGCATAACAAAAGTCCATGCGGATTTTTATCGACTCAGTGAGGATCTGGACTTCGTCATCCCTATACCAGTAACTTCAACTCGTTCCCAGCGAAGCAAGCTGGTGGCCGGAGCGAAAAAAGCCGTAGCGCAGTTGCCAGAGCGGCTTCCCGGTTTTCGCCTCGTCAATCCGTTACAAGGAGCGAACAACTCCACCCAGTATATTGCCGTCGTTGGTTATTCTTCACTGGTCCGTCGGCAAGAGGAAACCATCAAAATAGAAATCGGCCTCCGAGAACCTTTGTTGACACCTGTAGTGAACGGCCTCGTACGAACGATCATACTTAATCCAGTGTCCGGCAAGCCGCTCATGCCCCCGGTCTCCGTGAGGTGCATTTCGAAGACAGAAGCCTTGGCCGAGAAGTTTCGGGCCGCTCTGTCCCGGCGCGAGGTAGCCATCCGGGACTTCTTTGACATTGACTACGCTGTACGGAAATTGAATCTCAACGTACAGGACGCCGCTTTCATCCGGTTGATCCGCAGCAAGCTCGACGTGCCTGGAAACGATCCGGTTGACGTTTCTGGAGACCGTCTGAAAGTTCTTAGACTGCAACTTGAAGCGCGTTTAAAACCCGTATTGCGTGCCAGGGATTTCGCTGAATTTGACCTCGATCGTGCGTTCGAGATCGTAGCCTCAGTGGGAGCCATGGTGCGGTGAAGAAGCAAGATCACCGATAGTCTTCAGAACCCCCGGCGGATTTAAGTCATTTTAGGAACTTCCCTCCAAATCTTTTCACTGCCAATTGGAAGCTAAAACTGCAAAGGTTTGTTAAATTTTTTGCTCTTGACAACTAAACAGATGTATAGTATTCTGAAAACCAGTTCGGAGTAATGAGTTCACCTGCCCCGATTCTATCGGGGGAGTTCGGAGCGAAATCTTAAAACAGAACCTTGAATTCAAAGGAGGAATTATGGAGTTGACAGCTCGGCAGAGAGAAATCTTCGAGTTCATCCATGGGTTTATCAGGGAGAGGGGTTATCCTCCTTCTATAAGAGAGATTGGCGAACATTTCCATATTTACCCCAGGGCTGCCTTCGACCACCTCAAGGCGCTGGAGAGAAAGGGTTATTTGAAACGGCGAAGTTCAATGTCCAGAGGTCTTGAGATACTTGTCTTTGAGGAAGATAGGCTCCGAAAGGGGAGCAGGCCATTGATTCGGGACATTCCTGTTTTAGGCAGGGTTGCGGCAGGGAAACCCACACTGGCCGTGGAGCATGTGGAGGAGACCCTCCCGCTTCCGACAGAATGGGTGAAAGGCAAGGAGGTCTTCCTTCTGAAGGTTAAGGGCGACAGCATGTCTCCGTATATCCTTCCGGGCGATTATGTGATTGTTCGGTCCCAGCCTTCGGCTGAGAACGGAGATGTGGTGGTGACCCTGATGGGTGAGGAGTCGACCGTGAAGCGGTTTTTCAAAAAGGGGAGAAAGATCGAACTGAAGCCGGATAACGAACACTGGGAAACGATCCGGATTGAAGAGGGAGCAGGAGAAGTTCAAATTCTTGGGAAAGTGATTGGGGTTTTCAGGAAATGCTAATTTCAAGATTATCAGGTCATCAGGGAATCGGGAAGCAGGGTAACAGGAAACCAGGACATTAGGAAACCAAGCTTAAAACCTGATACCCTGATAAACTGATGCCCTGCAACCTGATATTCTGATTACCCGGTAACCTGATTTGGGTAGAAAGATGGATCAAGCGTTGATCGCTCTGTTCGATGAAGTCCTGTCGCAAGTTCAAACCGGCCTCCCGAAGAAGGTTCTTTTCCAGGGGGAAGGGACCGGAGGAATCGCATCCTATGCGGCGGGGTGGATGGCAGGCAAGGGGATGGATGTCATCGTCCTGGATGGTGCGAATTGTTTTAATCCTTATATAGCATCATCCTTCGCCAGAAAGGCGTTGATTTCTCCGGAAAGGATTCTTAAGAGGATTCGGATAGCAAGAGCCTTCACCTGCTACCAGATGGCAACCCTGATGGGAGAACAGTTGCCCTCTCTACTCAAGAAAGAGATGGCAACCGTACCAACAAAAAAGCCCTGGGTGATTCTCCTGGGGCCGCTTACCACCTTCATGGATGAGGATGTGCTGGAGATGGAGGTCCGGCCTCTCTTCGAGAAAGCCCTGAGTAAGGTAGAGAAAATAGCTGCGGAGGGTGTGCCTTTCTTTCTGTTTCAGTCTCCTGTTTTCCCCGGTTCTAAAAGGGCATTTCTCATGAAAAGGCTCTCCCAATTTTCTGATCTGGCCTGGAGGATATCTCTGGAAGGTCAAGAGCCAAAGATGATTTTGGAAAAGAGATTGACGAAACACGAAATTCCCTGCCTACCGGCAGGCAGGCGAGCACCTGCCTTCGCCGAAGCGGCTTCGCGCAGGCAGGCCAATATCCAAATAACCAATATCCAATGACCGAATTCCCCAACACAAATTGATCAAGAAGTTTTGGTTATTTGAATAGTGGTAAACTTGTAAAAGCCGTCACTCCGGTGAAAACCAGAGTCCAGAGAATTCTTAACCAATTAAAAACACTGGATTCAGGCCTTCGCCGGAATGACGAAACTATGACCAAAGAGACTTTTTACGAGACCATCGGTTCAAATTTGCATTTTGCATTGAGAGGTACTCATGGGACGTACCGTTTTGCCTTTCAGTCAGGTTTTGGAACAGGAAGTCCAGGAGTGGCGAAAATTTCGAAGGGGCCTGCGTAAGGAGGATCAGCAGTTCCTCGACCGGCTCTTCGAAAAAGCAAGGCTTCATGTGCAGGCCGGAGTCTATGCCTCGAGGCCCTGGCCTTTTGAAACGATCCTGATCTCCATGCTTTTAGAGCACGAGAAGACATTGGTCGAATTGAAATCGAAGCTGAAGGCCTTAGAAACTGATACTACTCAGACAGGTACCCCATCCCCCTCCTGGCCTCCCCCTTGAAGGGGGAGGTAAAAAGGTTTCCATCCCCCTCCAGGAGACTGTGTCGTAATTCCGTTCATGGTTCGAGAGCCTCACCACGAACGGATAACGGCATGTTAAAAATCAATCACTTAGCCGTTCGTCCTGAGTGTGTCGAAGGGCGAATGGCTAATTACGACACAGTCTCCAGGGTGAGGGTGCCCGCTGCGCCAGGCGCGATGCGCGGCGAGAGGGTGGGGCTAGGAGGGGAATTAGGCGAACCGATGGAACTCCGTGGATGGCTTTTCGATCTCTACCCACTCGACTCCTCAATGATTCTCTGGATCAAAGGCGAGGATGGATTACTTCATCGATTTGAAGATCCTTTTCGACCTCGATTCTATGCGCAGGGGAATCGGGGAGATCTTCTTGCTCTATTTGATTCTCTTCAGAAAGGCCGACAGGCTACCGGGTATCAATGGACTAAAAAAAGGGAGTTCTGGAGTGGAAAGGAAATCGAAGTGATGGAGATCGAAATGACCGATCCGGAGCATTACGCTCAACTCCTGAGGCTTCTTCCTTCATGGGAGGAGAGAATAACGTTCTATAACTGCGATATCCCATCCCCTCAGGCTTACCTTTACGAAAAGGGACTCTTTCCCACAGGTCGATGTGTCGCTGAAATCGAGGGAACTCGAATCTTCGGAATTGAGCCCGACAAATCCGAATCGTTGTGGATGGATGATGGAGACCTTCCTGATCTTCGGGTGATGGAACTGAACCATTACGGTTCAGGGTGGAGAAAGGCGCTTCTGCTGGAATGCGAAGGATACCAGGTTGAGATGGAGGACGTGGATATTGGGGAGGTCAGAAGGTTTATCAAACAGTTCGACCCCGATGTGATTCTGAGCGATCACGGAGATGCTTCTCTTCTGCCTTTTCTCTTTTCATTAGAGAGGAGATGGAAGACCTCCATCCCCTGGGGCCGGGAACCTCATCCCATCACGAGGCAGATTGATCCCAGAGGCCATTCCTACTTTTCTTATGGCCGGACCTACTACCGGGCTCCTGCCCATCTCTTTTGCGGAAGATGGCATATTGATCGGCGCAACTCCTTCATCTATGGGGAGTCGGGTATGGAAGGGGTGATCGAACTGGCGCGATTGGCCAAGATTCCGGTTCAGCGGATGGCCCGCACCTCTCCGGGAACAGCTATCACCTCGATGCAGCTCGACCGGGCCTTTCAGGACGGCATTCTCATTCCCTGGAGAAAGGGGGAGCCTGAGCGATTCAAGACGGCCTGGGATCTACTCGTTGCTGACAAAGGCGGTCTTGTTTTTCAGCCGAAGCTGGGGATCTTCGAGGATGTGGCGGAGATCGACTTTGCTTCGATGTATCCAACGATCATGGCCATTCACAATATCTCTCCCGAGACCGTGCTCTGCCAATGCTGTGCAAACCATCGGGTTCCGGAAGCAGGCTATACGATCTGCGAGAAGAGAGAAGGAATTGTTCCCAAAACCTTGAAGCCAATTTTGGAGAGAAGAGCGTGGCTGAAAAGAAAAGTCAAAGAGATGGAAGGGGGAACACCCCTCACCCCACCCCCTCCCCTCGGGGGAGAGGGAACAGCTCTTAACCCCTCTCCCCTGGCGGGAGAGGGTAAGGGTGAGGGGGAAAAGCGAGAGATCTACAATCGCAAGCAGACGGCGCTTAAGTGGATGCTTGTTACCT
This sequence comes from Deltaproteobacteria bacterium, assembly GCA_018333535.1. Classification (GTDB taxonomy): domain Bacteria; phylum Desulfobacterota; class BSN033; order BSN033; family UBA1163; genus RBG-16-49-23. The sequence continues at coordinate 15,318 of JAGXTA010000150.1, forward strand.
GTTTCGGATATTTGGGTTATCGGAATGCCCGCTTCGGAAGGATTGAAGCCCATGAAGCGGTCACTGCCTTTGGAAGGGAGAAGCTCCTTCAAGCCAAGGAGATCTGCGAGGAGGAAGGGTTTGAACTTCTCCATGCCATCACCGATTCCCTCTGGATTCGCAAAAAAGGATTGAAGGAAGGAGAGGTTCTTGAGCTTTGTCGGAAGATCGGTGAGGCTACCGGGATCACGATGAGTCTGGAGGGAGTTTACCGATGGGTGGCTTTTCTTCCTTCAAAGGGGAATCGAGAAAGCCCTGTGGCCAATAGATATTTCGGTCTTTTTAAAAATGGGAAGATCAAAGCAAGGGGATTGGCATTCCGACGAAGCGATACGCCTCCTCTGATTCAAGAGGCTCAGGTCCGGATGCTCGAGATTCTGAAAACAACAAAAGATTTAGATGATTTTCAATTCAAGATTCCGGAGATTTTGGATATTCTTCTCGAATACGGTCTGGTGTTGAAAAATGGCGAGATGAAGCAGGAGGATCTGGCCATTGCAAAGAGGATCTCTCGGGAACCGAATGCCTATAAGGTGGATAGTCTCACTGCTCTTGCCGCCCAGCAGTTGGAGGATACAGGAATTGCGATCCATCCCGGAGAGAAGGTGAAATATGTGATCAAAGATGCCCTCTCAAAAGACAAGTCTGAAAGGGTGAGACCTTTTCCACTGGTAGGACCTGACGACACATACGATGTAAAAAAATATCTGGATCTGCTCGTGAAGGCGACCGAGGAGATCTTGATCCATTTTGGCTACGATGTGAAGCGCCTGGAAGAGCTAATCGATGTTTCGCTTCCCCCTCTCCTTTGTCGAAGATCCCGCTGAATTATAGCGGGAAGGGGAGAGGGCAAGGGTGAGGGTGTGAAAACTGCTATAAAAAATGATGTTTTTATGCTATTATTACCGTTAAGTAATTCTTATTGAAGGAGGATACCTTAAATGAGACAATATAAAATCATAGTAGAGAAACATCCCGATGGTTATGTAGCATACCCGTTGGGAGTAAAAGGGGTTGTTGTCGGCGAGGGTGATACATATGAGGAGGCACTTTCGGATGTAAAATCTGCGATCCGCTTTCATATCGATACGTTCGGGACAGATGCCTTGGGCAAATAGGGTCAGACTTGAGAATTAATCTACCACCAATAGGAATAGTGCTATGAAAACCCGTCATAAGATAATCATTGGGGATTCGAGGTGGATGAAAGAAGTTCCTGATGAATCAGTCCATCTCGTTATTACTTCTCCCCCTTATTGGCAATTAAAAGACTATGGGAATGGGAAGCAAATAGGTTTTAATGACACTTACGAAGAATATATCAACAATCTTAATTTGGTCTGGAGTGAATGTCATCGGGTACTACACAAAGGTTGCCGCCTGTGTGTAAATATAGGGGATCAGTTTGCACGCTCTGTTTATTATGGGAGATATAAGGTTATCCCCATAAGGACAGAAATCATTAAATTTTGTGAAAATGTCGGTTTTGATTACATGGGTGCCATTATCTGGCAAAAAGTGACAACCTGCCATACTACTGGTGGGGCTACTGTGATGGGTTCCTATCCATACCCTCGGAGTGGAATTATCAAGTTAGATTACGAATTCATCCTGATTTTTAAAAAATATGGCGAATCACCGAAAGTTAATAAAGAAATTAAAGAACTTTCAAAATTAACTCAGGAAGAATGGAGCCAGTACTTCACCGGTCACTGGAATTTTGCGGGTGAAAAACAAGATAAACATCTCGCCATGTTTCCTGAAGAGTTACCGAAGCGGCTTATCAAGATGTTCAGTTTTGTTGATGATACTGTTCTTGATCCGTTCTTGGGCAGCGGTACTACATCTCTGGCAGCCAAAAACCTCGGTAGAAACTCTATCGGGTATGAAATAAATGGAGATTATTTGCCAATAATTAGAGAGAAACTCGGAATGAGACAGAAAGATATTTTTAAGGAAGCAATGGTAGAAATAATTAAACAAGAAGGAGTAACAATAAACTTTCTGGAAAGGATTAACGAACTTCCCTATATCTTTAGAGACCCTATAAAATTTGATAAGAAGGTTGACCCTAAAAAATTGAGATTCGGCTCAAAGATATCTGCCGACGTTGATTCTCAGAGAGAGAAATATTATTCGGTAAAAGAAATCATATCCCCAGAAGTTATGGTATTAAATAACGGGCTAAAAGTCAGGCTATTAGGAGTGAAGGAAAAGCCCGACAAGAACGGCGCAGCCGTTCAGTTTTTAAAAGAAAAGACACGCGGCCAGAAAGTATTCCTGAAGTTTGATACGGCCAAATATGATAAAGAGAATAATCTGCTTTGTTACCTTTATTTATGGAATAAGACCTTTTTAAACGCCCACCTGATTAAGAATGAGTTAGTGGATGTGGATAACTCATTCGATTACAAATACAAATCTAAATTTTTGAGATTAAGAGGGTAATAGAACGCCAAAAGATTGGATAATGGGCAGTGATGGGGAAAATCTTAAATTTAAAAGGGAAACCCTACTGAATTATGGAATGAATCGATGGGGGTTGAATAAAGCTCAGAGTGTGGGGAAGACCTCAGAATTGATTAGAAAATGTGCTCCAAACTCATTTGAGGAATGGAAATCCTATTACTTTAACAATGCGACTCAGAAGAAACGGAATGGAATCAAGATAACCAGAGAATTTATTAGAGATTTAGGTCAAAAGCTTTATGTGAAACTCTCTGATGTAGTCCAAAATGAATTGGGTTCCATTCAGGAGGAAGAATGTATAGATTATGCTTATAATCTTGTTTTGAATAGAACTTATGAGGGTTATAGATCAGAAATAGAAACAATTTATGGACAATTGGAATCTATTTTGGGTGTTAAAGTTCAGCCAGCGCCTGATGAGTGGGATAGAACTTTTAATGTCGATTTTTATATTGAAGTTGGTGAGAAATTTATTGGGCTACAAATCAAACCTATATCTTCAGGTCAGGCATTGAACCAATATCAATGGATTAAAATGCACGAAGTCAACCATGAGAAATATAGAAATAAATTTGGCGGTCAGGTTTTCTTCATTTATTCTGTGAAGTCTGGTAAAAAGAAGAAAATATTTAACGTTGAGGTCATTGAAGAAATTAGAAAAGAAATCGAAACATTGAAAAAAGACTGAAACCACTGCATCGCCTGGCACAGCACAAACGGCTAAAGTCTAAATTGCGTCGCAACTCCGTTTGTGCTGGAGACGTTGGGTTTGAATGTTTTTTATAAAAGAAGGGAATAATTAGTGGAAGGATTTTTATTCTGGCAAAGATGGTTGTTGATTGTTGGAGTTGTCATTTCCATTTTTGGAATGTTCATGTCCTTTTTTAGTGGGACAGCGCTTTTTTATCTCTTTGACCGCAACATCAATTCGATTTTCTGGGAAACCGCTGATGTGGCTGATGGTGTGAAAGGGTTTCAAAGATGGATCTATGGCGCATGGGGGGCAACGGTAGCAGGTTGGGGAATATTTGTGACCTTTATTGCCCACTATCCGTTTCAAAGAAAAGAAAAATGGTCATGGAATTGTTTATTATCGGGAGTCCTTGTATGGTTCATGATCGATACTGGATTCTCTGCCTATTTTAATGTTTATATCAATGTTATTCTTAACACTATTCTTTTAGTGGCCGTTATATTGCCAATTGTTTTTACAAGAAAATATTTTGTTGGATACAAAAAGGACCCGGGGTGAGGTTCATGCAGTTCACAAAACAAAAATCGAGGAAGGAGGGGTATTCATGGATAAACAGGAAAAATTAAAGGAGTTAAAGGAGAAGCTTGAAGAATTAAAAGGAAGGGACCCTTCGCACTGTTCTGGGACAGAAGGGTTTGTTGGGCATACCGGACATTCGATGTCTCCGGAACTCTTCCAGCAGATCGAAGCCCTGGAAGAGGAGATTAGGAAATTGGAAAAATCGTAATTGACATGTTCCCTCTATCATAGATTTTCCTCGATAAATCCAGATTACTACTTCTCCATTATCCCTCCATCGGATGTCTCTCTATTTTTGTGTCCGTTTTTTTCATTTGAAAGAAGGTAGGTTATAATGATTCACCTAACACAACCATGAAAGTCCTTGACCTTCTCTTTATTCATGTTCCCAAGTTCTCCAGTTATTACCGGCCCTATGGCCAGTATATGACGGTCAACCTCATTCCCATGGGAACGATGGCCCTTGCTGATCTTGCCAGTCAGGCGGGGTATCGAACCGAGGTCTTGCATCTCGGGCTGGAATGGATCGAGAGAAGGGATTTTTCTCCTCTAACTTATATGAAGGGGAAAGAGGTTAAGGTTGCCGCCATCCCCCTTCATTTTCATCCACAGTCCTATGATGTGATGAAGATCGCCGGCGAGATAAAGGAAGAAAAAAAGGAGACCTTTGTCCTCTCGGGCGGATACACAGCCAGCCTCTTTCACAGAGAAATCTTGTCCTTCTTTCCTCAGATCGATGCGGTCATCCGCGGGGACGCAGAAGTTCCGCTCATTGCATTGATGAAGGCATTAGAAGAGAAGAGAGGGTTTGAGGAGATTCCCAACCTCGCATGGAGAAAAGGGGAAGAGATCAGAATAAACCCTCTCTCCTATGTGGCTTCGGAAAGCGACCTGGATCGATTCTCTTATTCCAACCTTTCACTGCTCAAGGATAAAGAAACCTATATCCACCATATGGGGATGCCTTTTGTCTGGGCCAAAGGTCTGTCGAAGAAGGAGAATCGAAAACATTTTCATCTGGGGTATCCCATCTTTCCCCTCAACATCGGAAGAGGGTGTTCCGGAAACTGCACCTGGTGCGGAGGAGGAAGCCTTGCCCAGCAGGTCGTGAACGGGAGGAAGAGAGTGGTCTTCCGCTCTCCAGAGGCTGTGGTGAAAAGCATGGCTGAAGCAAAGGAGATGGGATACGAGATGTTTAACATCGCCTTTGATCCTGGAAAGGAGGGGGAGAGATATTATGGAGAGCTATTTCCCCTGGTGAGAAAACAGAATCTGCGGACAAGGGTCTATTTTGAATCGTTCTCGCTTCCCACTAAGTCCTTCCTCGAGGAATTTGCCAATACCTTTATCCTCGACGGTTCTATCCTCGCCCTTTCGCCCGAATCCGGAGATGAAGGGGTGAGGCACAAGAACAAGGCGTTTTCTTATTCGAATGATGAATTGATGAAGGCGATCTCAGCGGCTGAACAATCAGGAATCAGGGTCGATCTCTTCTTCGCCATGGGGATTCCGGGCGAGAAGTATAATGATTTATCAAAAACAGCTGCCCTTCGAAAGGAGGTTAAGCAAAGATTTAAGAGGATCGGAAGGATCTGGTCTTCCCCCATCTCTCTTGAGCCAGGCGCTCCCTGGCACCTCCACCCCGAGGAGTTTGGCATCGTCTCAACGAAAAAAACGTTTTTAGATTTCTATCGCGGAAGTTCTCCCGGAGGAGGCGGATTAGGCTATTTTATTCCTGACTATAAGGGAGATGGAAAAGAGTTGGATGAAAGAGGATTTGAGACGATCTTAAGAGAGGCAAAGTGCAGGGAGTTCTGTTCTCTTCATCCCAACCCGACAAAAGCAAGCGATCCCTTCTGGGGCAGACTTTTTTGCCGTTATATGAGCTGGCGATCGAAAGGCGGTCATGAGTAATCCCGGAATTGCTAAGGAGTCCATAATTGATCCCGATTTAATCGGGATCAAAATCTCCCCTATCCCCTCTTTGCCAAAGAGGGGGATTCCTCCCTTTTGGAAAGGGAGGGAAGGAGGGATTTGGTCTTCAGTGTCTATATAATTATGGACTGACTAATACGTCAGGAAGGCAGATAGGAATGTTTTTATGACATCAGCGAATAGAATCTATATTGTGGATGGAACCCTGAGAGAAGGGGAACAGTCTCCCGGTGTTTACTTCACCCGGGGTGAGAAGGTTGAGATTGCAAGGATGCTGGATCAATTGGGAGTGCCCATTTTGGATGTGGGGATGCCATCCGTTTCAAGAGAAGAGAGGGAGACCATCTCTGCCATTGCCCATCAAGGCCTCAGGGCATCCATCGGAGTCTCCATCAGGCTGAAGAAGGAGGAGGTCGATCAGGCGATCCAATGCGATGCGAAAGAGGTCTTCATCATCTGCCCTGTGAGCTCCCTTCACCTCAGATTAAAACTCGGAACGGATGAAGAAGGAGTGAAGGAGTCTGCAAAAGAGGTGATTGGCTATGCCTCTCGAAAAGGGCTTCTGGTCAATCTGGTGGCAGAGGACGCTTCAAGGGCGGAAATTCGATTTATCAATGAAATCCTTTGCGATGCCTATGGATGGGGGGCCCGAAGAGCTTTTCTCTGTGACACCGTGGGAGTGATGGAGCCTTTCAGGATGAAGGAACTGGTGAAGAAGGTGAGAGACCAAATCCCTGCAGAGATGGGATTGGGTGTTCACTGCCACAATGATTTGGGTCTTGCCACAGCCAATACCCTGGCGAGCATCGAGGCAGGGGCGGACTATCCCTCGGTGACGGTCAATGGGATCGGGGAGCGAGCAGGGAATCCTCCTCTTCATGAAATTGTTTTAGCTCTGGAGAAGATCTTTCATCGGGAGCACGGGATTGACATGAAGAGGCTCTATCACCTCTCCCGCCTGGTTGAGCAATATTCCGGAATCTTTATCCCTCCCCATGCCCCTATCGTGGGCCTCAATGCTTTCCGCCACGAATCAGGCATCCATGTGGATGGAATTCTCAAAAATAGCCTGACCTATAAAGCCATTGACCCAAAAGAGGTCGGTAGAGAAGCCTCTTTTGTCTTAGGGAAGCATACGGGAACCCAGGCCATCCTCCACCTTTTGAAGCAAAGAGGATATGAAGCAAAAGAAGAGGAGTTGAGAGAGATCCTGCGAAGGGTGAAAGAGAGAAAGATGGCCGGAGGGAAAAGAGGAATCAGGAAGATGGCAGAGGAGATGGAGGGATATTATAAAGAAAGTCTCAATTTCCCGATGGAGGCCTTCTGGGAGATCGTGAAAGAGGTTTTGAGGAGAGATGGCTATGATGCCTCACGGAAGCGTGGGTGAGGTCCGAGACCCGGCAGGAATTCCTCCGAAAATCTTATCAAGCGGATGGTTTATATTTTTAAGGGCAAAGGTAACATTGCCCATTGTAAAATAGTCCTTTTCATGCGGGATCATCCTTTTAGTTCATGGACAAGATGAGGTTTCCGCTATAAGATTTTCTCCGGAATCCCCACCGGATCTCGGGAAAATCCATGGAAGCGTGAGGCATTACAGATGGCTAAAGGATACACGGGCGAGATCATTGAGGGACATGCAAATGGAAGAAGCGAGGGGGAATACCTCTCTGTAGAAGTGGATTTCGTCCTCTTGCATGACCCCACCTTTGCGCTTATCCTTCCGGAGTTAAAAAAATCCGGAGAAGAGATCTGGGACAGAGAAAAGGTCCTTCTGACGGTGGATCACTTTAGCCCTCCCTCCTCGATTGAGCGGGCCAATATAGTGAAGGAGGTGCTCTCCTTTGCGAGAGAGAAGAGATTGCCTCACCTCTCTGTCTATCAAGGAATCTGCCATCAACTCCTGGTAGAAGGGCCGTGGTTAAAACCGGGGATGCTGGTCCTTGGAGCCGATTCCCACACCGTAACTGGGGGCGCTCTTGGGTGTCTGGCAACAGGGATGGGCTCTACGGATATCCTCTATGCCCTCATCACAGGCAGAACCTGGCTCAAGCCCCCTGAAGCAGTCCGAATCGATCTCAGGGAGAAACTTCCTCCCTATCTCATGGGAAAGGATGTCATTCTGGACCTCCTTGGAAGATACGGGGAGGGAGGATTCCTCTATCAGGCGCTGGAGTTTTATGACAAGGATGAAGCCATTCCCATGGATGACCGGTTTGCCATCTGCAATATGGTGGTTGAAGGAGGAGCAAAGAACGGACTCTTTCGGCCTGACAGAGTGACAGAGAATTATTTGATGGAAAGGGATGGCCATTTGGAAAAATCGAAAGACTGGCTCGAAGAAGGTTTCAAATATTCAAGAAAGATTGAGATGGATCTTTCGTCACTGAAGCCTAAAATTGCCCTTCCTCACAGCCCTGCTCAGGTGATCGATGCGGAGGAGATCAAGGACGAAGCCATCGACCAGGTCTTCATCGGCTCCTGCACAGGGGGAAGGTTGAGGGACATTGAGTTGACAGCGAAACTTCTTAGGGGAAGAAAGGTTGCGCGGGGAGTAAGGCTTCTGGTCACCCCTGCCTCACAAAGGATTTACAAAATGGCCATAGAGAAAGGTTATATTTCGGCGATCATAGAGGCAGGAGGCGTGGTTCTCAATCCGAGTTGCGGTCCCTGCGGAGGCATTGATAAAGGAATTCTCGGAAGAGAGGAAAGGTGTCTGAGCGCCTCAAACAGAAATTTTAAGGGCAGGATGGGAGACCCCTCCTCAAAGGTCTTTCTCTCTTCTCCCCTTACAGCGGCTGCCTCTGCCCTTGCAGGCAGGATCATCGATCCGAGAGAGGTGATGTGATGGCGCTTCCTGAAATCATCTCCGGCCGTGTCTGGAAGTTGGGAGATCATGTGAATACGGACCTGCTCCATCCTCCCTCTCACTTCACTCCGGATGAGAAGAGGATGAAGGAAGGAATTGCGGAGGGGAGGGCGAGATTGGGCGCGGGGGCAAAGGGGGATTCATCGGAGGAGGGATGGATCATCGTGGCAGGAGAGAATTTCGGCTGTGGTTCAAGTCGAGAGACTTCGGTGAGGGGTCTCTCCGCTTTCGGAGTCAAAGGGGTTGTGGCTGTGTCCTTCGCAAGGATTTTTATGCGAAGCCTGGTCAACCTCGGCATTCCTGTCTTTGAGTCAGGAGAAATTGAGGGATGGGTAAAGGATGGAGAAATGATCCGGATCTCTTTAAAAGAGGGATGGATTGAGCTTATGGACTCAAACCGTTTTCATTTTTCAGAAATCGACCCCCATTTTAAAAAAATCCTCGAGGCAGGCGGCCTCCCTGCCTATCTCCGGAGTGAGAAACATGGGGTATGATTACGATGTGATTGTGATCGGGGGAGGGCCGGCCGGACTCAATGCGGCCATCCGGGCCCGGTGGGTGAAGAGGTATAAAGCCATCCCGTGCAGTACCCTCCTCATTGAAAACTCCTATCTGGGCGGGCTGGCATCCTGGCGGGGATGTCTCTTCACAGGCCCTTCGTGGAAGATGGAGGCAAAGGATATTGTTCGCCCCCTCCTGAAAGATGTGGAGGATCTGAAGATAGGGGTCCATCAAGGGAGAGTCAGCCGGATCAACCTTGAAGGCGAAGTCAAAGAGGTCTTCACCTCCGATGGAAAAGTCTTTCGCTGCCTGGCTGTGATCATTGCCGCCGGCATTAAGGTTCTTTTCAATGAGAGGGACTATCTTGGCCGCGGCATGGAAGTGACGAGCATGGGTTATGAGTTTATCGTCTCCCATTTGAGAACGCTCCTCAGCAGAAGATGGAAGCCAAGGCTGGTGGTCGTGGGAAGCGAAAAACTCCGGAACCTTATCCCCTTGATCCGCGAACTGAACCAGGACCGCTCTCCCCTGCTGTTCGTCATAGAGGGAGATGGCGAAGGGGGTGAAGATGTCCTCAGGGGGTGGGTCGAAAAATACTGGGGGGATGGCCGGCTTCAGGGGATAACGGTCAGGACAACGAAGGGGCTTCGCAAGATAAGATGCGGAAAGGTTCTTTTGGACTTTAACTCCTATGAGCTTTCGCCTGCCTGGAGGATGGAGATGGGAACTGAAGAATTCGGCTCTCCTTTCATCAAGGTCAATCAGGATATGGAGACATCGGTCCCCGGCGTCTTTGCGGCAGGTGATGTGACCTCAGGAGGGTACAACTCCTTTGCAAGGGCAGTGGCGCAGGGAATGGCGGCAGGTCTGAGCGCTTATCGGTATGTCTATCATAGAAAATTCGGAACCTATCCGTCCCTCTTCGCCTATCGTCCGACAGATTTTCCGATTCCATCAGATTTTGAGGAGCTTCCTCCTCTCGATGAGGACCTTCTTCCAAAGTCCCTGACAGATGGAAAAGAGATTGAGGCTTTATTGGGAAAGAAGTGGGCCGGGTTGTCGAAAAGTCTCAATGGAAAGTTTTCAATTGATGAGATAGCCCAGAAGAGGAAACTTCCATCTGATGAACTAAAAAAAGTTTTGAAAATGTTGGTTGAAAGAAAGATAATCACCTTTCATATCAAGGTTCAACGATGAGCGAACTGCCGAAAGAGGCGCTGGACCTCGATCAAAAGATCATCGACTTCATCCGGAAAGGAACAAACCGCAAGGACAATGAAGGGTTCAACAGCCTTGCGCTCGAAGTCTTTGGGCTCCAGTTTAAATCGATTCCACTTTACAGGCGCTACTGTGAGAAGAGGGGGATCAAACCGGAGAAGATCTCCTCCTGGGAGGAGATTCCGGCTCTTCCCACGGATGTCTTCAAGGTGACGGAACTCTCCATGTTTCCTTCGCTGACCATGAGGACCTTTATGACAAGCGGAACAACAATGCCTGAGGAGAGAGGAAAAGTCGGTTATGATGAAGGAGGACTGAGGCTCATGGATGCGACGATTGAGGAGGCGGCCTCTTCTTTTCTCTTCCCCGACGGAATGAAGACAAAGATCCTGATCATTGCTCCGTCTCCTGAGATGGCTCCCCATATGATCATGGCCTACGGGATGAACCGGCTGAAGGACTATTTCGGTCTTCCTCAGAGCCGCTTTCTTGTAGGAAGGGAGGGCTTTGAAGTGGAGACGCTCCTGAAGGAGCTCCGCTCTTCGGAAGAAGAAGATATCCCTGTGACGCTCTGCGGGGGTTCCTTCGGATTCGTCAATTTCTTCGACTATTGCCGTGAGAAAGAATTAAGGTTTAAGCTTCCCCCCGGTTCCCGCACACTCGATGCCGGCGGATTTAAAGGAAGAAGCAGGGAGGTAAAGCGGGAGGAGTTTGTAAGGGAATGCGGAGAGGCTCTTGGAATCAAGACAAATTATTCGGTCAATCTCCTGGGAATGACGGAGATCAGTTCGCAGTTTTATGACAGCACCTTGCGGAATTTTCATAAGGGGCTCCATGCCGAAGTGGCCAAGCTCAATCCTCCCTGGACAAAGACGGTTGTGGTCGATCCGGAGAGCCTGAAACCTCTTCCGGACGGTGAGACAGGCCTGCTCAAACACTACGACCTTGCCAACAGAGGCCACATCCTGGCCATTCAGACCGATGATCTGGGTAGGATGAATCCGGAAGGATTCGAGGTCTTCGGAAGATCGAAAGAGGCAGAAGCAAAGGGTTGTTCCCTGACGATCGATGAGATGACCCGTATCGAAAAAGGAAGATGATGGAGAATTTTGAGTTAGAGGCGTTTTATGTTCCCCCCGGGTTGAAAGACCGGGTGAAGCTAGCCAGAACCTTGGTCTATGAAGATGGGTCGGCCCGCATTCTTTTAAAGATCCCTTCAATCGATCGAACCTTTATTCAATCCCTGATCCATCATCTGAGAGAGAAGAGAGGGAGCTATCTTGCTGATCTTCCGATTGAGACGATTGTCCAGGTCCTGGACGAGGCTTCGCGGAGATGGCTGGACAAGAATTATCCCCTCAGGAAACTTGCCCTGAAGACCATTCCCCTGATCACCGGTTTCTCTCCCGAGGTTGTGGAGGCAAGCATCGATGCGGAGATGAAGAGCTCTCTCAGGGAGGATATGTGGCGCGCCCTTTCTCTGGAGATCGGAAATCCTCTCTACTTAAATGATTTTCAATACTCCCCTCAATTAGGCGGATACAGTCGGGCCTTTGGCCCTGAACTGATTGTCTCCATCTTTTCGGAAAACATCCCGGCCCTTCCGCACCTTCTCTTCATGAGGTCTGCCCTTGTGAAGTCAGCCTGCCTCGGAAAAGTGGCAAGGGGCGAGCCCACCTTTGCTCCTCTCTACTTAAAGACGGTGGAAGAGATCGACCCGGAGATGGCGGAATGTATGGCTGTCCTTTACTGGCAGGGAGGAGAGGAGGAGATCGAACCTTTTCTCTTCGGGCAAGCGGATGCGGTTGTCCTCTTCGGAGGGGTGGAGACATGCAGGTCTCTCCTTGAGAAGATTCCCCGCAGGGTTAAGACGCTGGTTCATGGCCACCGATTGGGTTTCGGAGTGATCGGACGGCAAAGGATGAAGCGTCAAGAGCTGGAGAGGCTGGCTGAAGAGGTTGCGCTTGATTGCTCCATGTTCGATCAGCAAGCCTGCCTTGCCCCCCATGTCTACTATCTGGAAGAGGGCGGGGAGGTTTCTCCGAAAGAGTTCTGTCAGGCTGTTGCCGTGGCGATGGAAAGGCTGAATCAGAGGATGCCGAGGGGAAGAATTACTCCTCATGAGGCATCCACCATCCATCAGCTCAGAGCCGCATACGAATTCAGGGAGTTGAATGGAGAAGAGGTTCTCGTCCTGACCTCTCCATCCGGGACGGATTGGACTGTTGTTTATGAGAAGGATCCAGGAGCCTTCTCTCCATCTCCTTTGAACCGGTTCATACGAATTTATGGCGTGGAGGATATTTTCAGGATTCTCTCATCCCTGAAACCGATTGGTCCCTTCCTGCAAAATGCAGCCGTAGCCATAGGAGATAAACGGGAAAAAGAGTTCATCGGGATGCTTGGGGAGCTGGGAGTGGCGAGAATCACATCACCCGGAAAGATGTCCATTCCCTCGATGATGTGGCATCATGATGGGATATCGCCTCTGGCCTCTCTCCTTCGCTGGTGCGATGTGGAGAAAAAGGACGAGTTTTGAAGGAGATATGACATGCGTTATTCGATTGCAACGAACTGGGATTTGGGTCTGCTGGATAGACTGGAGGGAACCCCGGTTGAGGGTCTCTATGGGCAGATCTGGGGAGACCCTCTCGGAGGGGGGAGGATGGCTCTCTTCATCCCCAAGGTGGGAAAGAAAGAAGCGGCCCATTTCATCTCAGAAACGAGAAAGAGGGGACTGGGATTTAACTACCTGATTAACGGGACCTGCTTCGACAATCTGGAGTTTACGAAAAAAGCGTATCGGGAAATTGCAGAGCATATCGAATGGATCGCTTCGACCGGAGCCGATATGGTGACCGTGACCCTTCCTTTCCTCGTCGAAATGGTGAAGAAAGAGTTTTCCCATCTGAAGGTGGCGGCCTCTTCGTTTGCACGGGTTCAGAATGTCCATCTGGCGAACTTCTGGGAGGAGATGGGAGCGGATAAGATCATCCTGCCTGAATCAATCAGCAGGGACTTCCGGAGCCTCCATCTCATCCGGGATGCAGTCGATTGCGAGCTGGAGCTGATTGCCAATCACTGCTGTCTCTTTCAGTGTTTTCTCGACCTTCATCACAGGAATATGGTCTCTCATGGTTCGCAGGCGGACCATGCCTGCGGCGGTTTTGCTCCGGACTATTGCAAATTAGCCTGCCAAAGGCTGAAGATTCTAAAGCCGGTTGAGCTCATCAAGTCCACCTGGATCCGGCCGGAAGATGTCTCCCTTTACGAAGAGGTCGGGATCGACTGCTTAAAGCTTGTAGAGAGGTTCCGGGGGACGGAGAGTTTGCTTCAGATCGTTCATGCCTATGAGAAGAGAAATTACGATGGAAATTTAGTTGAACTTCTGACCTTGCCCCAGCAGGGGGTTTTCCTGACACCCAACCTGGAAATGATCGAACGAACCGACCTCATCGAACCCGAAAAGATGGGGGAGGTGATGGCTGTCCTCCGGGAGCCTTTTCCCGGGAAGGTTCATATCGATAACAGGAAGCTGGATGGTTTTCTCGAACATTTTAAGAAGGTGGACTGCCTTCGCATGGATTGCGGCCGGTGCGGATATTGCGAAAGCGTGGCAAACAGGGCGATCTCCATGGATGAGCAGTGGAGGAGAGAGATGGTTGGGAGGTTCGATCGGGCCCTGGAGATATTAACCACAGGTGAGATCGCAGGCTTCAAAGTTTGAGCTTCAGAGTTTGAGCCTTGACGGAATATCCGTCCAGAGTTATGAATGATGGAATGATAAAAAGGGTGTCATTCCCGTGAAAACGGGAATCCAGGGAATATTAATCGTATGGCAATACTGGATTCCTGCTTGCGAAGGAATGACAAAACCCTCCTTTTCAGACTTTTTATGAGACCATCGTGAATTAACATAAGGAGATTCTTTTGATTTCGGATATCACGCAATGGATTTTAGAGATGATGAGGGCCCATGGCCAGATATCGGTCTTCATCGGCGTGATGATCGAGCAGGTGATCGTCCCAATCCCTTCCCCGGTGATCATCATGGGCGCAGGAGCCATCCTCATCTCACCTGAGCTTTCCATTCTTCACGCCTTTCTACAAATTCTATGGATCATTGTCCTTCCCGGCACAATGGCTTCGACCCTTGGTTCCTATATCGGATATACCATCAGTTATTATGGGGGAAAGGCGCTGGTCATTCGTTTTCAACGGTTTTTAGATGTGGATTGGAATCAGATCGAAAGGTTGGAAAAGCGATTTCAGGGAAAGAAAGAGGCATGGAGCCTCTTTCTTGCGCGCGCCATTCCCGTCTTTCCCCTTTCCCTGGTTTCCATCTTTGCCGGTCTTTTACGCATACCCATCAGGCCCTTTACCCTCTATACCTTTTTAGGTTCGATCTTTCGCTGTCTTTTCCTCGGTTTTGTGGGTTGGTGGGCGGGCGCCACTTATGAAAGGGTGGCCGGTCATCTGGATTCATTGGAGACGATGATTTCGATTCTCATGCTGATTGCCATGGGAGGCATACTCTTATACCTCTACTATAAATTCAGGAAACAGGGCTGAACCGGGGTTTGTTAAAGACAAGTCTTGATTCGGGGGGATTAAAAATCAAAGGAGACTGAAGCATGAAGGTGACCGTGGATGAAGAAACCTGTATCGGGTGTGAGCTCTGTGTTGAAACCTGCCCAGAAGTGTTTGAAATGGCTGGTGACAAAGCCATTGCAAAAATGAGTGACGTTCCAAAAGATCTGCTGGAATCCTGCCGGGAGGCTGCTGAAAACTGTCCGGTAGAGGCGATTAAGTTAGAAGATTAAATCCTCAAAAAAAAAGGCATCCCGAATATCCGGGATGCCTTTCGTCCATGATCAGTCGAAATATTCTTTGATCTCCCTATAGCGACCGGGATCGCGTAATCGCTCAAGGGCTTTGGCTTCGATCTGCCTGATCCTCTCACGGCTGAGACCAAACTGCCTCCCAATCTCTTCGAGAGTGCATTCACCGTCTTCTCCAATCCCGAAACGAAGCCTGAGAATCTTCTCCTCTCTCGGTGAAAGCCCGGATAGGAGCTTGCCGATCTGGTGGACCAGATCCTTCTCCAGGAGAGAATCGGAAGGAGAGAGGCTTTTATCATCGGGGATGAGGTCTTCGAGCGTGCTGTCCTCTTCACCGATGGGCATATCGAGGGAGATCGGTTCCTCGATGAGATTGAGGATCTTCTCGACATCATTGAGCGGAATGCCGCTGTCTTTTGAGAGCTCCTGTGAAGTGGGTTCCCGGCCCAGCCTCTTCACCTGATCTTTAAAGGATTTCATCATCTTTCCTTTGATCTCAAAGAGGTAGTTCGGGATACGGATCGTTCTCGATTTTTCCGCAAAGGCCCTCAGAATGGCTGCCCTGATCCACCAGGAGGCGTAGGTGCTGAATTTATACCCCTTGGTATAATCGAATTTGGCCATGGCCTGCATGAGGCCAAGGTTTCCTTCCTGAATGAGGTCAAGAAAGGAGAGGCCCCGGTTGGCATAGCGTTTTGCGATGCTGACCACGAGACGGAGGTTGGCCTGGATCAGCGCATTCTTCGCCTGCTGGGTATCGAGAATGGCTCGCTGATGCCGGTTTAACATCTCCTTATACTTTCGACTCTTCTCTCTTTTTTCGGAAAGAGTCGTTTTCAGTTTTTTCCCGTTCTTCCCTTTGGCCTTCTGGCCCTGCCGGGAATGTCCGTTCATCCGCTTCTTCCCATTCTTTTGATCAGAAGCGGAATAAAGCTGTGCCTTCAGACGGTTGGCCTTGATCTCAAGGTCTCTTACTTGTCCCTCCCCTTCCTTAATCCGCTTGGCCAGATCCACCTCTTGCTCAGGGGTTAGAAGGGAGATCTTTTCAAGGCTTTTCAAATATTCAAGAGTGATGTCATTAGGGAAAAAGTAGGGTTCATCCTGGAGCCCCGGGGTGGATTGCGCCTCCTCCTGTTCCTCAACGACAACCTCTTCTCCTGCCTGAAGCTCAAACTCTTCAAGAGTCGCCTCATCCAGTTCGCCCGCATTTAACATAGCGGGATCTACAGAAGACACGGAAGCCCCTGTCTCATCAATCACTGATGGAGGCGATGTCTCCTCGGTTGCGAGTCGTACCGACAGGGTTAATTCCTCTCTCTTTTTCCCATTGGGCCTACCCTGTTTCACTTCAATCCAACTCCTTTCTTATCATAATAAAAAACCCCTTCCAATTCTCAATGACGTGGAAAGGGTGAACCACCCGCTTAATTATCTTTAAAGCTGTAAAAATCTATCCGACTGAGACGTCTTCTTTATATGTTAACACCTAAATCAGGTGATCCATCCTTTTAATTCTAATATATTCAAAAGGGGTCCATTTGTCAAGGATTATTTGTAGGCAATATTGTTAAATTAAAACATATGGTTGCAGAGTTTTTGCTAAAATATACTAATTTCAGATAGGATTTGTTACGAAATTTTATCAAAAAGGGAAGGGATGTGACAAATTGGACTGATCTTGATTATCCAAAGGGTTGACTTTGGGAAGGCCTTCTTTTATATAAAGTTGATGGTTTCGTAAAAAGTCGTCACACCGGTGAAAACCGGTGTCCAGAGAATTGATAACTATTTGAAAGAACTGGATTCCGGCTTTCGCCGGAAGAACGAAAAAACGAGAATCACGACTTTTTACGAATTCATCAAAGTTGAAATCGAAGAAATTTTTAGTTCTCTTCTCTTAAACCCAGATGAAGGCAGGGGCAAGGGAATTGATAAAGGAAAGGCCGAAATGGGATATGTTGATCTCCATCTCCATACAACCGCATCGGACGGGGTTAAGAGCCCTTCTGAGATAGTGAGATATGCAAAATCCAAAGGGCTTCAAGCCATTGCCATTACCGATCACGATACGATCGGGGGCCTGGAGGAGGGTTTGGCAGAAGGGGATAAGATCGGGTTTGAAGTGATACCGGGCATTGAGATCAGCGCCGAACACTCACCCGGTTCCATGCACCTCCTTGGTTATTTTATCAACATTCACCATCCCCCCCTCAACGAGAAATTGACATATCTCCAGAGAGCAAGAGAAGAGAGAAATCCAAGGATGGTGGAGAGGCTCAATCGGCTGGGGGTTAAAATTTCCTACGAAGAGGTGGTTAGAGCTTCCGGGGGAGGACAGGTGGGACGACCCCATTTCGCCCAAGTCCTTATTGAAAAAGGATATGTCAGAAATTTTCAAGAGGCTTTCGACCGGTATCTGAAGAAGGGGGCTCCCGCCTATGTTGATAAACTCAGATTTACACCGGGAAAAGCCATTCATTTTATCAGTGAAGCCAGCGGGGTGGCTGTGCTCGGTCATCCCAACACCCTCGGTTTGAATGGATCCATTGAGCTGGAAAATCTCATTCTGGGCCTTCTCAAAGAGGGTCTGAAGGGGATAGAGGTCTATTATCCGGAACATTCTTCCTCAGAAATCGTCAAGTATAAGGCCCTGGCTGAAAAACATGGTCTCATCCCGACCGGAGGGACGGACTACCATGGAATTGATAAAGAAAGTTTAGATGTTGGAGTGGGAAGAGGGGAGATGAAGCTTCCCTATTCGATGGTAGAAGCGCTCAAAGCGGTTCGAAGTCGGCCTTAAAAACCAGGGAGGCAAAGGTGGTTGTCCTTCTGTTAACCATAACTGCTCTATTATGGGGTGCGACGCCCATCCTTGAAAAGATGGGTTTGGCAAAAGTCGATCCTTTAATCGGCGTTACCGTCCGGAGCGCCGTTGTGACAGCAGGCCTTTTGATTCTTACCTTCCTTTTGGGCAAGGGAAAGGCCCTTATGGAAGTGGATGGGAAGAGTTTTCTCATCTTTGGAGCAAGCGGCCTAATGGCAGGCATTCTCGGGATGTGGACTTACTATATGGCACTAAAAATGGAAGCCACTTCCAAAGTAGTTCCCATTGCTGCCTGTTATCCTTTAGTCACCGCCCTTCTAAGTGTTCTGATCCTTAATGAAGGGTTGAGCGTTTCGAGAGTCATCGGGACAGCCTTAATTGTGTCAGGAATTTGGCTGGTCAAGTAAATTAGTCGCATCGTCTCATAGTCACATAGTTGAATAGCCCTTAGTGAAATCATATTTTGACAATATGGAACTTTTCTGACTGTCGGACGACAAGATTAGAAGTCCAATGAATAAAGCGGAGGAAAGTTAACAATGAAGAAAAGAGGAAAAACGAATCGGTTGAAGGCGGCTTTGAAGAGAAAGAATGTGAGAAGTTCATTGAGAAAATCGAAAGGTGAGCGGAAATTCCCCACCTGATCCTTTAGCTCCTCACCTGCCAATCCTGGTTTAACGTGACAAAGTTTACATACCCCAGTCTTATCTTTTCCGGTCCCAATGGGAAAATCTTCGACCATCCTCGCCTGAAATTGACAGGTCGATCCGGGGAGCGATTGATCGTTCCTGACCCCTCGGAACTGGTTCCTCTCCCCAGAGGAAGCCAGCTTTTCACCCTTCCCGGGAGAAAACCTGTTGGATGGGATGTGGAAACAGAGACTTTTAATCCGATCAAAGAGACGAGGATAGGAAAAAGAGAGCGCCAGTTTAACGCTGTTGCTGCTTTTCTTCCACCCGGATATATACGAACCCTCCTTCCCGCGACTCAGATGAGGGGAGAAGCCCCTATTCTTCCCTTGTGGGCTTACAGTTCCGTCGGCTGGAAAGATGGAAAGTTCTGGGCCACGGGAGTGTTCATCGATCCCAATCCGCACTGGGATCCTAAATATTTCGGGAACGACCTGCTCTTAAAGAGAAAGGTGGCGCTCTCCCTGAAGAAAGAGTCGGGAAACAGGCTTCTTCAACAGCTTTCCCGGTGCGCCCTGGAGTATCATTGTTTTGCGGCAAAGAATGTCTTCTACCGGAGATGGGAATGTCCCCTGCCCACTTCTCCCTCCTGCAATGCAGCCTGCATTGGTTGTATTTCACTTCAACCCTCGGAATGCTGTCCGGCCTCGATGGAGAGGATTGGCTTCGTGCCAACTACAGAAGAGGTTGTGGGGGTTGCGCTGCCCCACTTGAAAGAAGCGGAGGATGCGATCGTCAGCTTTGGCCAGGGGTGCGAGGGAGAGCCATTGATGCAGTGGCAACTTCTGGAGAAATCAATCCGAAAGCTACGGGAAGAAACAAACCGGGGGACGATCAATCTCAATACGAACGGAAGTCTCCCCCGAAAGGTTGAAAGACTGTGTGAGGCAGGACTCAATAGCATTCGCGTCACTCTCAACAGCCCTCATCCGAAATATTATAACCGTTACCACAAACCCCGAAGGTACACTTTTAGAAAAGTGGTGGATTCCCTGCTCGTAGCAAAAGAGAAAGGAATCTATGCTTCGATTAACCTTCTCGTCTTTCCGGGATTTACCGACAGAGAGAAAGAGATTGAGGGACTGATCCGGTTGATCAGGAAGACGAACCTCGATCTCATCCAAATGCGCAATCTAAATATTGATCCGGATCTCTATCTTCAAGCAATGGGAAAAGGGGAGGGGATAGGGATTTCTAAGATGATTGAAATCCTCAAAAAAGAATTTCCCTCTCTCCAATTGGGTTATTTCAACCGCACCAAGGAAAATTTTTATAAAAATCCCCCCTCTTCCCCCTTTATTAAGAGACTGTGTCGCAAGTCAGTTCATGGTTCGACAGAGCCTGTCCTGAGCGAACCGTTCACCCTTCGAGAACCTCAGGGCAAACGGTGAGTCGAAGGGCTCACCATGAACGGAAAAGGGCACATTTAAATCCATTATTTAGCCGTTCGCCCTGAGCGTGTCGAAGGGTGAACGGCTAATCACGACACAGTTTCTAAATGGAGAGGTTGAGGGGATTAGGGGGTCCTTATAAATTAATGGATGGCAGAGAATTCAAAGACGGAGTCAAAGCTGCCTTGCCGATTGTCTTAGGGTACCTTCCTGTGGGAATGGCCTTTGGCGTTTTAGCACGGAACGCAGGGCTTACCACATGGGAGGCAGGTTCGATGAGCCTCCTTGTCTATGCAGGTGCGAGTCAGTTCATTGCCGTAGAGATGATCTCAAAGGGAATGGTCTGGTTTCCAATAGTCCTTACGGCTTTTCTTATTAACCTCAGACATCTCCTGATGAGTTCGACCCTCTCCCTTTATTTCAACGGAAATCGAATTCAAACCCTTGGCCTCCTCTCCGCACAGTTGACCGATGAGTCCTTTGCCGTGGCGATGTCGAATACCTCGAAGATTGAGAATCGGCCAGGATATCTTTTCGGGCTTCAGATCACCTCTCATTTCGCATGGATCATGGGTTCGGTGGGAGGAGCGCTATTCGGAGGGCTGATCGATCACAAATCATATGGCATTCCTTTTGCTCTGCCGGCCCTTTTTATCTGCCTCCTTATCATCCAGGTCAGGAAGGTTCATCACTTTTATATCATGTTGGTAGCCGGAATATTCTCACTCTTTTTCAAATGGGCATTGCCTGGAAACTGGTATATCATCCTGACCGCCCTTCTCGCTTCAGGAATAGGGATATTGATAAATTCCAAAGTTCAAAGTTCAAAGGCAAAAGTCCAAAATTCCCCTTAACACACCCTCTCCCCTTTGAGACTGTGTCACAATGGGAAGGGTGAGGGGAGTAGTGATATTGGATTAAAGAGGAAAGCATGAGACCTGAGATCCTTATTCTCATCTTGGGAATGGCGCTGGTCACCTTCCTTCCTCGGTTCCTTCCAATGGCTCTGCTTAGCCGTTGGGTGATTCCGGAAAAGGCTAAAAAGGGATTGGAATATTTTCCTATCTCCATTTTAAGCGCCATTGTCTTTCCCATTCTCTTCTTCAACGGAGAAGGAAGGATGGAGGTTCAGCCTCATTACCTTCTTTCTGCCATCCCTGTTTTTATCTTTGCCTGGAAAGTGAGGAGCCTCTGGGGATCTGTCATTTTGGGGATGGTGATTTATTGGGGGCTAGGGTTTGTGTTATAAGGCGCAAAGAGAATAGCGCAGAGCACATAGAGCAAAATATTTTTAATGGAGTTTTGCGCTATACCCTATGCGCTTAGGCCTTTTCAGCAATGAGACTGGCCACGGCCTTTCTCCTCCCGCCCTCTTTAAAAATTCCCTCCCGGTAGAAGCGAACCCGGAAGTCTTTAAAGAGCCGGAGGAGTTCATTGGGCTTCAAGAAATATCGTGCCTGTTTGGGGCCTTCGGTGCCGATCTTTCTTTGTTCGAGGATGTATGTCTCGAAGATCACTCTGCCACCTTTTTTAAGCCCCCTTTTTATCTTCGGGATGAGACTTCTTCTGAGAAAGTAGAAGTTTGCGATGAGATCATACTTCTCTTTTTCGATTTGAAAGAGGTTAAGGTCGGCAAGGAGCGTATTGATTGTCACTCCCACCTCTTTAGCCAATTTTTTGGCTTTCTTTAAACCGATCCGGGAGATATCCGCTGCATCAACCTCAAATCCATTCCGGGCTAAGAAGACTGCATTTCTTCCTTCACCCGCGGCAAGATCAAGGGCTTTTCCCTTGGGCAGGAGGCGGATATATTTTTTTAAAAAGGGGTTGGGTTCTTTGCCGAAGGCAAATCCTTTCCCCTTGAATCTTTCATTCCATCGTTTCTTGTCCGATTTCACTCTAGTGCTCCTTTTAATCAACACTACCATTTGAATTTTCGGCTGTCAAATTTCGCTGAAAACCAAAGTTGATGGTCTCGTAAAAAGCCTGAAAAGCCCATTATCAGTCATTCCTTCGGAAGCAGGAATCCAGTGTTTTCAGTGGGTTAGAATTCTCTGGATTCCCGTTTTTCCACATGAGGCGGACCCGCTCTTCGGCGGGCACGGGAATGACGACTTTTTACGATTTCATCAAAGTTGTAGGTGATATTTTCTACACAAGGGTCATAAAATATACAAGCTGTAAATTTATTGAAATTATTATAGTTTTTCCATGTATTTTTATTATATTCGTCCATGTTTGTCAATTTTTAAGCAAAAGATAATCATTTAGGAGTATTTACTTCTTACCTTACTTTCAATTACTTTCAGGAATTAAAAATTATGTTATTATTTCAAATAGTTAATCAATCAAGCGACCAATACAAATAAATTGAGTCTCATGGTATGAATTTTGCTATTCAAATCTGGAAGGGAGGTAAATAAAGCGATGAAAAGAAGAATAATTGCAGTTTTTCTATTTGTTTTTGTATTTTCGGGATGCGCTGGGGTTGTAATCCATGATAATCTGAAGGTTCCGGTTGGCACAGTGGAGGGAAATCAATTTACAGGAATCCGTTATCCTTTTAAAATCAACGCCCCCCCACATTGGAAAATGGTTACGGAATTTCCCGAGTTTTTAAAAGAATTGGGATATGATGGACCTGGTCCTTCTGATAAGGAGGTGACTGAACTCTATATTTTTAACCCTTCCACCCGAACAACCATTCAGATTGATTTTACTCCAGCGAGTTCAAAAGCTAAGTTTAGTCAAGAAAAGATGGAAGGTCTTGTCACGGCAGCAACAGGAGGTTTTAAACAGGAACTTGAGGAGGAACACGGCAAGGGAATCCAGGTGACGATTGGTCCGACAGAGCCCATCACGCTCAAGGGTGTTCAGTATGCGGCGAAGAAATATGGAGTCTATACCGCTAAAGGAATGAAAAGGGAGCAGGGCTGGATCTATGGGTTCACGGAACCTTATCAGCTCTTCATCCTCTATGTCATCGTAGACAAAGAAGGAAACAGGGACCGGGAAGATATGAAAAAGGTTTTGGAATCATTTGAGGTGTTTTCAAAAAAATAAAAGAGAGAGGAGAACGTGAAATGACTGAGAAAACCGGAGCAACCGTTTATAAATGCAAATCCTGTGGGATGGTTACTACAGAGAAGGGACATCTCTGCAGTCCTCAGGAGGTTAAAAAAGCCTATACCTGCGAGTACTGTGGGATTACAGTGAGCAATCCGAGACATGTCTGCAAGCCCAAGGTGGCGAAGTTGAATTATGTGTGTGATGGATGCGGCCGTGTGGCAGTGGCTCAGACGGAGCTGTGCCGGCCTGTCGAGATTAAGAAGTGAGACGAAAGGGCGGCAAGTCGTCGGATATTGAATAGATTTTTTCCTCCTCCCATCAATTGTTGGGATTGATGGGATTTTTTTTGTTGAAACAATTGATTTTCGGGAAGACATTTCTTATTTTAAAGGTGTTTATTTAGCTCGTCACCAAACAAAATGACGGGTCACATCAAATGGGGGGAGAACAATGGAGATCGTAGAGTTAAAAAAGGGGATCTATTGGGTGGGGGCGATTGATTGGAATGTCAGAGATTTTCATGGATACTCTACTCCAACGGGGACTACTTACAATGCCTATCTGATTCTGGATGAAAAGAATGTCCTTGTCGATACGGTCAAGGCACCCTTCTATCTGGAGATGCTGGGACGGATTTCGGAGATCGTCGATCCGACTAAAATCGACATCATCGTATCGAATCATGTGGAGATGGATCACTCCAGCTCGCTTCCTCAGATTGTGGAACGAATCGGGAATCCGGTGGTGATCACTTCAGAAAGGGGACGGAAGGGACTGGAGAAACATTATAAGAGGCCGATGAATTTTAGAGTGGTAAAAACAGGAGAAACTCACTCCATTGGCCGTCGCACCCTTGCTTTTGTGGAGGCTCCGATGCTTCACTGGCCGGACAGCATGTTTACCTATATTCCTGAAGACCGTGTCCTGCTGCCCAATGATGCCTTTGGCCAGCATATCGCTTCTTCCTACCGATTTGCAGATGAGGTTGGGGACGAGGTGATGAAGCATGCCGCAAAATATTATGCCAACATCCTCTGGCCACTGGCTCCCCTCATCCTCAAGAAGATAGATGAGGTTGTAAAGATGGGAATCCCTATTGACGTGATCGGACCCAGCCATGGTCTCATCTGGAGAAAAGATCCAGGTCGAATCATTAATGCCTATGTGGAATGGAGCCAGGGGAAAGCTGGCAAGAAAATCCTCGTCGTCTATGATACGATGTGGGGAAGCACCGAAGCGTTGGCAAAAGCGATTTTGAAAGGATTGATCGAGGAAGGAGCGGAGGCAAAGCTTCTCCATCTTCGATCGAATCATCGCAGTGATATTATCGAGGAGATGCTCGAAGCCAAAGGAGTCCTGCTGGGTTCCCCAACTTTGAATAACGGGATGTTTCCCACGATGGGGGATTTCCTGACCTATATGAGAGGTCTGAGACCGAAGGGAAAATTCTTTGGCCTCTTCGGATCGTATGGATGGGGAGGAGGGGCGGTCAAAGAGATGAGAAGAAGTCTCGAACAAGAGAAGTTCGACATCTGGGAGAAGGAACTTACTGCCCAGTATATTCCCGATCCGGAAGAAATTCAAAAAGCCATTGAGTTCGGGAAGGAGTTTGCAAAGAAAGTAGAATCGAATAGCACGAATGACAGCAAATGAGTCGGAACGACTGTCGTACCGACACACGAATAGGTTTTATTCGTGTAATTCGTTATCATTCGTGTAATTCGCCATCTCACTTTAGGCACTTATGAAATGAAAGAACCTACCGGCCCTTACAATCCAATTGTCATGGATCATTTCAACCATCCACGGAATATGGGGGAGATGGATAATCCCGACGGAGTGGGAGAAGCTCAGAATCCTGTCTGCGGGGATACGATGCGTCTCTTCATCAGGGTTGAGTCGAACCGGATTGTTGATGTCAAATTTCTCACCTTTGGGTGCGGTGCGGCCATCGCTTCATCAAGCCTTGCAACGGAGATGATCAAGGGAAAGACGATTGAAGAAGTCCTTAAGATTTCGGATGAGGATATCGTCAAAGAACTAGGAGGACTTCCACCCTCAAAAATCCACTGCTCCATTCTTGCGGAGATGGTGATCAAAGCGGCTGTGGAGGATTACAGGAAGAAAGTAAATATAGGATCACCCCCACCCTCGCCCTCCCCCATCGAGGGGGAGGGAATTTGAATTTTCGCTCTGCGATTTAATTGGAGAGGTCCACAATTATTACCCTCTCCCCTGGAGGGTTAGGGTGAGGGGGACAAAGATGGAAGAAGGATGAGAATGACCGGAAGAGAAACTTGTCTCCGCTTATTAAAAGATGTAGTTCGGGAATCTCCTGCTGATCAAACCGAGGTCCTCCTCCTGACGGAGGATTCCTCTCTCACCCGTTTTGCCAAATCCTCGGTCCATCAACATGTGGCAGAGAAGAACAGGACATTGATCCTTCGGGTCGTTATAGACAAAAAAATCGCCGTATTGTCAACAAATCTCCTCGACCGTTCCTCAATCAGAGATTTAGTTAAAAAGGCCATTTCCATCGCCCGGATCCAACATCCCAATGAGGACTTCGTTTCCCTACCCAACCCCAAACCCATTCCACAGATAGATACCTTCCATGAGAATATCAAATCCCTTACACCGGCTCGAAAGGTAAGGATCATCAAGGATCTCTTTAAAATGGTGAGGGGAAAGGGTTTGGAGGCTTCGGGTTCCTTTTCGAATGGAGCGGTGGAGATGGCTGTGGCCAACTCTTTCGGAGTGGAAGCCTATCAGAACTATTCAGATCTTGTCTTTCATCTGATCGTTGAGAAGGATGGAGGGTCTGGATATGCCAGTTATGTGTCGAGGGATCCCGCTCAACTGGATATCGACTCCTTAGCCAAGGAGGCGATTGTAAAGGCCTTGAGAGGGGAACCGGCTCAGATTGAACCCGGAGAGTATGAGGTGATCCTGGAGCCCTATGCAGTGAGCGACCTCCTCTCCTTTCTGGGCTATCTGGGGTTTCATGCGCTGGCTATTCAGGAAGGAAGAAGCTTCTTCTGCAATGAGTTTGGCAGGAAGCTGGTCGATTCAAGGGTGACGATCTATGATGATGGCCTTGACCCTGAAGGATTGCAGATTCCTTTCGATTTTGAAGGGATTCCAAAACAAAGGGTAACCTTCCTTGAAGAAGGCGTGGCCAAAGGGGTGACCTATGATTCCTTTACGGGAAATCGTGAGGGAAAGAATTCCACCGGTCATGGTCTCATCGCACCCAATACCGAAGGTCCCATTCCTATCAATCTGTTTATGCAGGGAGGAGAATCCTCACTGGAGGAGATGGTCCGATCTGTTCGAAAAGGAATCTATGTCACACGTTTTCACTACACCAATGTGGTTGAACCGATGAAAGCGGTTTTGACCGGGATGACCCGTGATGGGACCTTTTTGATTGAAGAAGGCGAGATCAAGAGGCCGATTAAGAATCTGAGATTTACGGAATCCGTCCTCAGGGCGCTTTCCCGTGTCAGCGCTGTTTCGAGAGAGCGAAAAATCTGTTCCGAGGGAACGGTTTATTCGAGACGTTTCATCACAGGCGTGGTTGCCCCCGCGATTAAGGTGGATGGGTTTAATTTCTCGGGAGTCTCAGCGTTATAACCCTTTTCCATTGAACATTCCCTCTACCCTTTGGGGAGAGGGGAAGGGTGAGGGGCAAACCTTCAAGGGGAATAAAATTAAAAGAAAAAATATTGATAAATGTAAGAAGCTACGAAGAGATCAAACAGAAGCCGAAAAAAGACTCTGGTCAATATTGCGGAATCGTCAATTGGCTGGAGCAAAATTTAGGAGGCAATTTTCTGTAGGAAATTGCATATTAGATTTTTACTCTCCTGAATATCGGCTTGGGATAGAGGCCGATGGCGGTCAGCATTATGAAGATAAAGGAAAGCAAGGCGACAAGGTTAGGGAAAAGGAACTGTATAAATTGGGGATAGAAATATTAAGGTTTAACGATAATGAGATATTGAACAATATTGAAGGAGTTCTTGAAATAATTCAAAAGAACTTAAGAAGAAAAGAATCCCCCTCACCTTAATCCTCTCCCCCATGGGTAGAGGAGATAATAAGATGGAGTGGTTTAATTGAGAAATCTGATCGAAAATATTCTTGACCTCGCTAAACTCAAAAAGGTGGATTACGCGGATATCCGGGTCGTCCATCGCCGGACCGAAGAGATCGGGGTGAAGAATGGAAATGTGGAAGCCTTTACCCATGATGAGGATTCTGGCTTCGGGATCAGGGTCCTTTTCCAAGGAGCCTGGGGATTTGCCTCCAGCTCTAAAATGACGAAAACGGAGATGGAGACCGTTTTTGCAAAGGCATTAAAGATATCCAGGGCAAGTTTAAAAGTTAGAGGAAATGGGGTCGTTTATCCCTCTGCTTCCCCAAAGGTGGATCAATACAGGACTTCCAATTCTATCGATCCCTTTAAAGTCCCCCCTGAAAAAAAACTGAATCTTCTCCTGGCCTCTGACGAGATGATGAGGAGAAATCGGAATGTAAAGATCTCAGAGGCCTTTATGGGATCTTATAAAACAGAGAAGACCTTTGCCTCCACAGAAGGCTCCTATATTGAGCAGGAGATTGTGGAGTGCGGGGCAGGCATTTCAGCCACTGCGATTGACAGTGGAGAGATCCAGGTCCGTTCCTATCCCAACTCCTTCAGGGGAAATTTTGCCACAAAGGGATATGAATGGATTGAGGCGTTAGCGCTTAAGGATCATGCGGAGAAGATTGCGGAAGAGGTTGTGCAACTTCTTTACGCAAAACCCTTCCCATCAAAAGTCACAACCCTGATTCTTGATGGTTCTCAACTGGCGCTTCAGATTCATGAGTCGATTGGCCATCCCATTGAGCTCGACCGGGTGCTCGGAACAGAGGCGAGTTATGCGGGGACCAGTTTTGTCAGACCGGAGATGGTGGGCTCTTTTAAGTATGGTGCGGAGATCGTCAATGTGGTGGCGGATGCGACCCATCCCGGAGGATTGGGGACTTTCGGATACGATGATGAGGGAATCCAGGCCCGGAGGGTTCCAATCATCTCGCAGGGGGTTCTGGTCAATCTTCTCACATCGAGAGAGACGGCCCATGTGCTCGGCAAAGAGAGCAACGGAACGATGAGGGCGGACGGGTGGAATCGAATTCCCCTTATCCGGATGACAAACATCAACCTGGAGCCCGGGGAATGGACATTGGAAAATATGATCTCCGATACGGAAGAGGGGGTTTTCTTAAGTACGAATCGGAGCTGGTCGATCGACGATAAGAGGATCAATTTTCAGTTTGGCACGGAGATCGGCTGGGAGATTAAGAACGGAAAAATCGGAGAGATGATCAAGAACCCCACCTATACGGGGATTACTCCCCAGTTCTGGAACTCCTGCGACGCCATTGCCAACAAGGACCACTGGCAGATGTGGGGGACACCGAACTGTGGAAAGGGAGAGCCCGGGCAGGTGGCCCATGTGGGACACGGCGCTTCGCCGGCGCGATTCAGAAATGTTCAGGTGGGAGTGATGAAATAGAATGGGGAGATTGGGGGATAGGGTGTATAGGGAGAATTTTTATTCGTCTTTTTTGGTGACGTCTTTGGCGTAGCCTTCCCTAAAACCCTCCACCACTTCCTTGGACACTTTCTTTGTGGCCTCGAAGATCTTTTTCAAGCCTTCCTTAAAGAGTTCCTTTGCTTCCTCGAGTTCTTCTTCTTTCTCTTCTTTCATTGTTTCAACCGCATAGCGCAAAGCGCATAGGGCATAGCGGATTCAATTCTATCACTTTCAACTTTAAAATCTTGTTTTTTATTCCGCAATCCGCATTCCAAAATATTTATTTTCCCATCTTCTTCATTCTCTCAATCTGTGCTCTTACCCGCTGGGCCTTTTCACTCTTTGAGTCAACCTTGAGATATTCCTCCCAGGCTTTGATGGCCCCCTGTATATCGTTTTTATCATGGAGAAGCACAATGCCGATATTATATCGGCTATTGACGTGTCTGGGGTCGGATTGGGCGGTTTTCCTAAACTCTTCAATGGCGCGGTCAAAGTCTCCCAGGGCCCTATACATAATCCCCATATCGGTCCTGACATTGGCATTTTCCGGCTTGATGGCGAGATACTGAGTGTATGCCTCAATGGACTCCTTAGGCTGTCCGGTATCAAAGTATAGATTGCCGAGCTCCTCAAGAGCCGACAGGTTTTTGGGGTCCTTTTTGACGATGTCCTTCAGGGTGTTGATCCTGAGGTTCATCGCTGTGAGGTCCGGTTCTTCCTGTGCCATTTGAGACACTTGAGGAGGGGGTCCTCCTGCCACCTTTTCTGCCCCTTTGGTTCCTCTCAGGATCGCTACGATTGCACCTGTGATAAACCCGACAAGAAAGGCGATTAAAATTGCCAAAATTGCCGTCTCTTTTTTCATTCTGCCTCCTTTTTAAAAATAATCATAACACGGAATGAAAGAAACGAAAAGTCGCATATTTCTTTTGATTTTTGGGGAACCAAATGGTAATAATAGATTATAGATCTCCATCGAAAAAGGAGGAATGATCATGAAATGCTATATCTGTGCCAAACAGGGAGTGGATTCGGAGGCAGTGGCCATCTGCATTGTCTGCGGCATGGGGCTCTGTTTAGGCCATGCGATCAAAGAAGCCTTGGCCGTAAAAGATATTATTGACTGGGGATTCGGGAAAGAAGAATTTTCTTACCCCCATACGATCCCGCGTTTTATCTGTGCCGAATGTAAACTGGCCATCGAGCAGAGAAAAAGGGTAGAAAGAAAATAAATATACATAATGAGATCAGTCTTAACCTGTTTGTCATTCCGGGCTTGACCCGGAATCCAGTGTTTCCCTGGATTCCCGCTTTCGCGGGAATGACGGGTTCTATTGCGATTAATGACGTTTGTGTATAGTTCGGAGTAAAAAAAGATTGTTTTTTGTGCTGAGATTGCCGATAATCTTTCTATGAAAAAGATTCTAGTGGTAGAGGATGAAGAGGGTCTGAGGCTTCTCTATGAGGAGGAGCTGGAGGCGGAAGGCTATGAGGTCATCACCGCCCGAAACGGGAAAGAGGCCATCCAGAAATTGGAGGTAGAGAAGCCTGATCTGATCATCCTTGACATCGTCATGCCTGTGATGGATGGAATGGAGGCTCTCGGCCGGATCGTCGGAAAGGACAGGAAAATCCCCATCATTCTCAATAGTTCTTACTCCGGATATCGAGAGGACTTCATGAGCTGGGTGGCGGACGCCTATGTGACGAAGTCGAGCGATCTCGAAGAGCTGAAAGCGAAGGTGAAAGAGCTGCTGGAGAAAGGCAAAGCCAGATGAAGAAGGTTGTCACCATGCTCCTGGCAGGGGGGCGAGGCGAGAGACTCTATCCCCTTACACGGGATCGAGCCAAACCGGCTGTCCCCTTTGGCGCCATCTACCGGATCATCGATTTCACCCTTTCCAATTGTATCAACTCAGAGATCAGACACATCTATATCCTCACCCAATATAAATCGACCTCTTTGCATCGCCACATTCAATTGGGCTGGAACATCCTTTCCACTGCCCTGGGGGAATTCATAGAGGTCATCCCGGCCCAACAGAGGATTGATGAGCATTGGTATCAGGGGACGGCTGATGCTATCTTTCAGAATATCTATACCTTACAGCACGAGAAACCCGACCTCGTCCTCATCCTATCCGGCGACCACATCTATAAGATGGACTACCGGAAGATGATCGCCTATCACGTGGAGAAGGGGGCGGATTTAACCGTGGCCTCCATCCGGATGGATCGCAGTTTGTCAAAAGAGTTCGGCGTCATGGAAGTAGACCGGGAGGGGCGGATTGTGGGATTTCAGGAGAAACCTGAAGAACCCAGGACTATTCCCGGAGACCCGGAAGGTATCCTGGCATCGATGGGGATCTATATCTTCAATACGGAGATCCTGGTAAGACGATTGGTCGAAAATGCCCGGTCCGATTCAAGCCATGATTTTGGCAAAGATATCATTCCTGCGATGATTAAAAAGGATCGCGTCTTTAATTTCGATTTCAGACAGGGTGATTGCGGAGGGATGGGATACTGGAAGGATGTGGGAACGATCGATGCCTATTACGAAGCCAACATGGACCTGGTTGCTGTGATCCCTCAGCTCAACCTCTACGATCCGGAATGGCCCATTCTCGCCCATCAACAGCCCTATCCACCGGCCAAGACCGTCCTGCTGGAAGAAGGGAGGGTTGGCATGGCTCTCAACTCCATCCTCTCCCATGGCTCCATCATCAGCGGAGGCAGTGTGAAGCGATCGATCCTTTCGCCGAAAGTGATGGTCCACAGTTACGCCGAGGTTAAAGATTCCATCCTCCTATCAGGGGTGGATGTGGGGAGGCATTCAAAAATCAGGAAGGCGATTATTGACAAGGACGTTCAAATTCCCGAGAGGATGGAGATCGGTTACGATCTGGACGAAGATGCAAAACGATTCACAGTGACCGCCTCAGGGATTGTAGTGGTTCCCAAGTGGATCAAACTCTGAATCAAAAGAACGCGATGCGCATAGCGCTAAGCGCTTAGCGTTTTTAGATCAAGGATATCGGAAATGTTGATCTCGAGCATCTTCACTGAGGCGAGGATCCGGCCTGCATTCCGGTCCACCGCCTGAATCCCGCCGGAAAACTCCTTCAATTCAAGAGCAGCCTTCTTAATCTTCTTGATTCGAGCATCCATCTGTTTTAGTTTCGC
The DNA here is from genome assembly GCA_018333535.1 of Deltaproteobacteria bacterium. Taxonomy (GTDB): domain Bacteria; phylum Desulfobacterota; class BSN033; order BSN033; family UBA1163; genus RBG-16-49-23. The sequence goes on from JAGXTA010000150.1 coordinate 47,210, forward strand.
ACGGCTCATCGTTTACTCTCCTTTTACGAATTACCCGAATGATAACGAATTGATCGAATAATGAGCAGTCTAGTAATTGAATTGATATAAGCATTGGAAAATCTCCCCTATCCCCTCTTTGCCAAAGAGGGGTAATCCCTCCCTTCCCCCATCATAAGGGGGAAGGAGATGAGATAAGAAACAGCCAGGTGAATATATAAAACCATTGTTGAACAACATCGCGACAAGAAATTGTAATACTCCAATCGAGTGAAAATATTTTGACAAAATCCCCTCTAACTCCCCTTTGCCAAAGGGGAGGACTTATTATTATCCCCCTTTGGAAAAGGGGGAATAAGGGGGATTTTAATATAGGGTTTAACAAACCTTTAAATAGTCTCGCTATCAAGTTTGCAGCTCAATCAAGCAATAATTTTTCACTCAATTGGGGTGTTACATTCGTTGTCATTCGTGTTTCATTCGTTTTACTTTCTCAAATCCTTGAACCTTTTGGCTTTCACTTCATAGCGGGGCAGAGAATTGTATGGGTGAACCTCGATGTTGTAACCGAGGTTTGTTTTTAGTCGGAGCTGATCTCTTAATTGATTGAGGATTGCTTCGCGATTTCCTTCTGCATCGGGCAACATTTCGATCTTTAATGTGATGTCGTCGAGATCGCCCTTCTTGATGACCACTGCCTCAAATTCATTGCTCAACCCCTTGATGGAACGAACGACCTCTTCGATGGCAGAAGGGGCAATAAGAACGCCTTTGATCTTGGTGATATCATCCGACCTTCCGACAACACCGCCCTTTATGATCCGGAACGTTCTTCCGCAGGGGCAGGGATCTTTTGACCATTCTGCCACATCCTTGGAATCGAACCGGATGCAAGGCTGAGCCATCCGGTCCAGCGCGGTGATGACGATCTTTCCCCTTCGGCCAGGTTCTTCGATGATCTCACCTGTTTCAATATCCTCCAGTTGAGTGAGGAAGAGGGCCTCATTGATATGAAGACCGCCGGGCTGGGCAGTACATTCAAAACCCCATGCGCCGATTTCGGTAGCCCCCACATGGTCATAGACCTTTGCTCCCCACGCTTCCTCCATTCTCTGTTTGGTGGAAGGGATGCTTGCGCCAGGCTCGCCCGCACAAGTGATCTTCCGGATGGTGAGATCTTTTGCCGGATCGATCCCCAATTTCTTTCTTGCTGTATCGGCCATTCCAAGCACATAGGTGGGAGTGGCCATCATTGCTGTGGCCTTAAGCTCCTGGATCTTTAAAAGACGGGCCTCGGTATCGAGCACTCCTCCCGGGACGACTTCACAGCCGATCTTCTCCGCCGCATAGTGACCTGCCCAGAAGGCGACAAAGATGTTATAACCAAAGGGCAAAAAAACCCGATCCGTATTTCGATATCCCTGGGCATAAAGAAGGTAAGCCCAACATTCTGCCCACCATTCCCAGTCTTGCCAGGTATCGGGCTGATAGACAGGGGTTCCGGTTGTCCCGCTGGTCTGACGGAATTCGGTGACCTCTTCAAGTGGGACGCAGAGGGCATCCCCGTAAGGGAAAGGGTCTTTCCTCTGAATATCCCGCATCATCGACTTCTCCACCTTCGGAACCTTAGCCACATCTTCATAGGATTTTATATCCCCTGGCTCAAGGCCAGCCTCCTGATAGAGTTTCCGGTGAAACTTCGACCGCTCATAAGCCCACTGTACAATATTCTTAAATTTCTTTAGTTGGAGTTCTCTCATCTTCTCCATCGGAAGTGTTTCCACAATGGGATTCCAGTAATGTTCAGCCCCCCTTTTGTTCTTCTTCATTTTTCAACTCCTTTGATTGGTCAAAAATGATTTACGGCTGGCAGAATTTTAAGAAGGTACTGGTTCTTTGTCAACTCCAATTTCAGTGAGCTTTGAAAAACTATTTTTTGCTCTCTGATTTCAGAGATTTCAGGGCTTTCCCAGAAATCTCTTTCAGTTAGCGAATCCTTCAAGAAATGCCCTCACGTTTCCTCCCAGGACCGAATGATTGTAGCCTCCCTCGAGGACTCCAAAGCGTCTTCCCTGGCAGTTTTCAAGGGAGAAATCTTTAGTCCACTTCCCAATGGTATGATAATCTTCGGTCTTTAAGAGTCCTCCCCAGTCTTCTTCGTGGCGATCAAATCCGGCTGAGATGGCAATGATGTCATAATCTTTATCGCTTCCGAGGGTCTGCTGAATCGAATTGAGAAAGGTCTGCCGATTCGCTCCTTCAGGATGGAAATAGGTGACCGACTTGTCTCCACTGAATGTGTTGGCTGTTCCGTCTCCGTAATGGAGATCGAAATCGAGAATGAGCGCCCGGTTGATCTTCTCCTCGTGGAGGAGTTTTTTGATGGCGATGGCGATATTATTAAAGTAACAGAAGCCCCAGCAGGAATGGGGGCTGGCATGATGCCCAGGCGGTCGGATCAATCCAAAAGTTGGTTCACTCCCACAACCTAATTCCCCTGCAAGAATGGCTCCTCCTGCGGCAAGAAGTCCGATCTCATAGACCAAAGGGTCGCCTTTCACATTTTGAACATGAGACCTTCCATGAACCCTTTCCAGATCCCTTTCCGTGGCAGGTTGGGGCTCGATAAATTCAAATTCTTTCTCCAGGGCCTTCACGATGGCCTCCATCCTTCCCGGAGCCGATGCAGGATCGGAGGTATAGACTTCATAAAATCGTGGATGAAAAATGATCTTCATGTTTTTCTTCCTCCTATAAAGAATGTTAATCCTATTTTACCACACTTTGTGTCATTGGTATATTGAGTTGACTCTGATAGAATAAAATTGACAATTCAAAATACAGATATACAATATATACAAGTGGTTATAGGTCCCGGAGATAAGGAGATGGGAACACGAATAATATTTTAAAAAATGAAATGAGTCAGTCGATCCTAGGCAAAAGATCGAAGTTAACCGCAAAAAATGAAGCACTGTGGAGTTGATGTGCAAATTCGTAATCTTTTTGTTATCATAAAATAATACGGATATCAGGGAGGTCTAAAATGCCAAAAATTGTAGCTCAGATTCCGAATGACCTTTACGAAAACATTAATGAGGAGATAAAGCTTGGAATATTTTCTGATACGTCTGAGGCTGTTGTTTCAGCGCTTAAAAAAACCTATTCCCGTAAAAGCAGATCATTCCTAAGATGGCTGATGAAGAAAGAGGGTATATCAGAAGCCGACTTATTGGGAGAGCTTGGGAAAATACGCAAATGAAATACAAGGTCTTTGTTGATACAAACGTCCTACTCTCAGGTATCTTTTTTGAAGGGAACGAATCCACTGTTTTGGATATGGTTGAACTGGACCTCATCACGAGCGAGGATGCTGTTGAAGAATTACGAAGAGTGATCAGAAAGAAACTCAAATATTTAAAAGAAAGGACCTTTGAAATAGCTCTGGCTGAAACTGAAAAGGCTCTAAGCGATATTGCAGTTATTCCGAGGATAAAATATAACCATAAATTGAAAGATGCTGAATTTCTGATAAAACACAAAAAAGATATTCCAATTCTCGCGGCGGTTCTTTTTGTAAAACCCGACTATTTTTTAACCGGCGATGCTCATTTCTTTAATGACCATATTAAAAGCATTGTGAATGTAGTGACCGCCAAGGATTTTTTTGCAAAAATAAAATGATAATATATGAGCTCGGCATCAACCCCTCCCGTTTCACTTGTGAGCAAACCCCCAATCCCCTTCCTGATGGTAAGGCTCTGGATGATGTAGTGTTTGATATTTTAGGTTTAACGCAGGCAGAGCGGGACAAGGTCTACTGGTCAGTCTCAGAGTTGGTCAAGAACCGAATTGAAAAGGTAAGATCAATTTAAAATTGTAGGGGTAAGGCTTGCCCTTACCCTAAAAGTTCATGATGGAATATAATCCTGATATTTATCATCGCAAATCGATTAGGTTAAAAGGATATGATTATTCACGGGATGGAGGATATTTTGTAACGATTTGCACGCACAACAGAGAATTGTATTTCGAATTCTTTCCTGAATTAAAAGAGATTGTTAGCCGACAGTGGCATCAATTACCCGAGAGATTTTCCAATTTGATATTAGATGAATTTATCGTCATGCCAAATCATATACATGGGATAATAATTGTAGGGGCAACCCTTGCGGTTGCCCCTCAGGGCGGGCGTAAAACCCGCCCCTACAGGGTTGTCCAAAATCAAAACGAAAATGCAATGCCCGGGGCAGGCGCAAGACCTGCCCCTACAATTGGGGAAATTATTGGGACATTTAAATCATTATGTATCAATGATTGGTTAATATGTCTCAAAGAACATAAAATTGATGCAATTGGTAAATTTTGGCAGCGCAATTATTATGAGCATATCATTCGAAACGAAAGGAAGTTGAACAAAATTAGAGAGTACATCCAAAATAATCCACTGAAATGGTCTTTCGATCAAGAAAATCCAGATAGAATTGAGGCAGATGTGTTGGAAGACAGTATTTTTAAATAATTTTTTTGAATCCTTAAGGGTAATTCGAGAAGGTTTTCTATGGGAACAATCATAAACGCCATCGCCATTATTATCGGAGGCGGACTGGGATTATTGTTTCGAAAGGGGTTTCCGGAGAGGGTCGCCCAGACGACTCTTCAGGTTTTGGGCCTCTTTACGCTGGTGGTCGGAGTGAGCATGGCCATCCAGGGTCAGGAGTTCATTATGATTCTGATCAGCCTGGTGGTAGGAGCCATTCTGGGAGAATGGGCAGATATTGAAGGCCGTCTTGAAAGGTTTGGGGGCTGGTTGGAAAAACGGTTCCATGTCACAGAGGGTAGTCCTGCCAAAGGGTTTATCTATGCGAGTCTGCTCTTCTGCGTGGGATCGATGGCGATCGTTGGCAGCATTACCGAGGGACTGAAGGGCGATCGTTCGATCCTCGTGACCAAAGCCGTGATGGACGGCATTATCTCCATTCCCTTTGCGGCGAGCATGGGGTTTGGCGTTCTGGGTTCTGCCCTACCTGTCCTAATTTATCAGGGTGGGATCACACTTCTTGCCTCGAAACTTCAATCACTCTTCACTCCGGAAATGATCCGTGAACTCACCTCAGTTGGCGGGGTGATTGTGATGGGAATTGGAATCAATATTCTCGGTTTGCAAAAAATCAGGGTAGGCAATTTGATTCCCGCCCTCCTCCTGATCATTCTGCTTTTCTACGTGAAAGCCCTTCTCGGTTAGACTTATTATCTTGCCAGACCGATGAGCACAAGCCCAAGGGTGAGGATGAGGGCTCCGGTGATCCGGGTTTTCCAGTCACTTTCCTTCAACAGGACGATTCCCATGACCGCGCCGAAGAGGGCTCCTGCCTGACGGAAGGCCACCACATAGCTCACCTTGCTCATCGTCATCGCCATCAGCACGAAGAGGTAGGCTGCATTCTGAAGAACTGCGATGATGAGGATTTCCTTTTTTGATTCATCCCAGACCTTCCAAAGAGAAACTTTTTTCCATAAAACCATATAAAAACTTGTGAAGATTGCCATGGAGAGATTGATCAACCAGAGGTAAAAAACGGGATGAATGATCTGAACCCCCGCTTTATCAATGACGGAATAAATCGAACTGGCAATGGCTGCAGAGAAGGCCAGAAGATATGGCCGGGAGATAAGATGATGAGATGGCGAAAGTAAATCTTTTAAGTGGAAGCCTTTCAAAGAAAGGATATAGCTGCCGGCCATCACGAGGCCAATCCCCAGCGTCCCTCCGGGAAAGAGGATCTCTCCAAGAAAGACGATGGCCCAGATTTGGGTGAAAAGCGGGGCGGAACGGGAGATGGGATAGACCAGGGAGAGTTCTCCAACCCGATAAGCCTCTATCAGGCAGACGAAATAGATCGTTTCGAAAAAGCCTGACAGGATGACGATCCACCAGAGTTTCAGCGGAGGGTTGAGGAATAGGGAGGGAAAGACACCGAATCCAATGAAGAAAGGGATATAAAAAAGGACTCCCCAGAAGAAAACCCAGAAGAAGAATTCCACAGGGAAGTTCCCCCTCTTGGTGAAAAAATTCCACGAGGAATGGATGAGGGCTGAAATCAGGACAAGAAGGATGCTGAGAGGAGTCAAGGTTTTTCCAAGAGAGCTCTGCAAAACTATCTTTTGCTCTCGGATTTCAGAGATTTCTGGACTTTTTCAGAAATCTCTGAAATCCTTCCGACTGCCGGAGAAAATAATGGGTAAATGCTGTGATCACAATGGAATGGTCAATTTTCCCGTTCCGAATTAAATTCGGTATTTCGGAGAGGGGAACGAGGACGACTTCGATATCTTCCGTCTGATCGGGGTTGAGATCAGCGACCTTTCTGATATCTCGAGCTAAAAAAGTATAACAGCGATTTTGGAAGAGCGCCGGATTGGGATTAACGACCCCGATTTTTAACCATCTTTTTGCCTGATAACCTGTCTCCTCTAATAATTCCCGCGCCGCCGCTTTTTTAGGAGAATCCTCAGAATCCACCAGACCTCCGGGGATCTCGAGGGTCACCTTTCTGGAGCCATGGCGGTACTGTTTCACCATGACTACCCGGTGATCAGAGGTGAGAGGGATGATATTGACCCAGTTGTTCGATTCGATGGTGTAAAAGTCGTGTTCGAGATTGGTCCGTGGCGAGCGAACAATATCCGTCCGTACGGCAAAGACACGATAGGACTGGTTGGATCGGGTTCGAATTTTCGGCCACGGCTTGATCATCTGGTGCTCCCCCCCAATACTCTTTTTTAGATGGTATTCTATGGGGGGTGGAGCAAATTTGTCAAATCGGATGGTTGAAATATTTGCAATTTATCTTAAGATGTTTAGGGTTGAATAAAATCAGGTTTGAAAATAGGAGGCGAAGATGAGCGGCTATCATATACGCAAGCTTGATACTTTTCCTGTACACACCTTAAAAAGAGTGGACCGTCCGACCATTAAAATTCTGGACGATCAGGTCAAGAGAGTCGATGAGCGGGAGAGCGGATTTAACAAAGCCGTTCGGGGTGATTACGGCTCACATCTTCAGAAGGAGAGGATGCGATTCGTCCCGAAACACCCCATCTCCGGTGCCCTCTCCTGGATGACGGCTTATTTGAAGGATGTGGTGGATGGCCTGGTAGCAAAACAGAAAGCTCCCCTACCGGAGGATCCCGAACGGTTATCCAGGCACATTAAAGAACTGGCCTACTTTCTCAGAGCGGATGCGGTTGGAATTTGCAAATTGCCTCCCTATGCCGTTTATACAAATAGCTTCCCTGATGGTCAACCGATCGAGCTGAATCACCGATATGCAATAGGCATTCTGATTGACCAGGACTGGAGGACCGCAGAGGCATTTAATGGTCACGACTGGATCAGCAATGCCATGAGTTTTTTGGCCTATTCCACATCCGGTTTTATTGCTTGCATCATGGCAGAATATATCCGGAGGCTCGGTTATCCTGCGAGAGCCCATCACGCAAGAAATTATCAGGTCGCCTTGCCACCCATCCTCCTCTGGGCAGGATTAGGAGAGATGTGCCGGATCGGGGACTGCGTGCTTCACCCTTTTCTCGGTCCCCGTTTCAAAGCTGCTGTGGTGACCACAGACCTTCCCCTTGCCGTGAACAAACCCATTGATTTTGGATTGCAGGATTTATGCTCAAAATGTAAGAAGTGTGCCAGGGAGTGCCCTTCGGGAGCCCTCAGCGACGGGGGCAAGGTCATGTACAATGGCTATGAACACTGGCCTACGGATATTGAAAAATGCACTGCGATGCGGGTGGGAAATCCGAAAGGGTCCGGGTGCGGAACCTGTATCAAGGTCTGTCCGGCCAATAAACCCTATACACTTTTCCACCGGGCAGTCGGCTGGGCCGTAAGACACTCCTCCCTGGCAAGGAGTGTGGCTGTCAGGGCGGATGATCTTATGGGATACGAGAAGCCGACACCCGAAAAGAAGTGGTGGCTCGACCTGGAAGAGGTGGATGGAGTGCTGCGCATTCCATCGAATAAAGGGGATTGAGGATGAACCCCGTTTTCTTCAAAATATTTTTTAAACCATTAAACCAAAAGGAGGGAGATCAATGAGAAAAGGATTTATTTTGCTGGCTATGGTGTTATGTTTCATCCTTATCGTTGCTGCAGGAAACTCTTCCGCCCAGACCGGAAAGCCCATTGAATTGAAATTGTCCCATTTCATGTCGCCCATGCATAATCTCCATGTGGATGTATTTGCTCCTTTTGCAAAGGAAGTTGAGGAACGAACCAAGGGAAGGGTGAAAGTCACTATCTTTCCCGGTGAGGCCCTGGGGAAGGCCAAGGATCACTATGACATGACCATGCATGGGGTTACAGATATCGCTTTCGTCATCCACGGCTATACTGCCGGTCGTTTTCCATTGACCTCGGTGATGGAACTTCCCTTTCTTGTCCCTTCGGCCAAAATCGGAAGTCGGGTGGTCTGGGACCTTTATGAAAAAAAATATCTTGCGCCCGAATATCCCGGGATCAAGGTCCTCTCGTTTTGGGTCCACAGTCCCGGGCATATCCACATGACCAAAAAATCTGTCCGGACTTTAGATGACATCAAAGGATTAAGACTGAGGAGCCCCGGACCCCAGCAGACGCTGTTGCTCAAGGAATTCGGGGTCTCCCCCCTGACCATCCCCGTCCCCGAGCTTTACCAAGCACTTCAGCGAGGCATGGCGGATGGTGCGATCATTCCTTTCTCTGCGATTGTTGATTTTAAGCTTTACGAACTGGTGAGGTTTCATACCCTTGCAGACCTCTATGTCATGACCATGAGTCTCGTTATGAACCAGAAGGCATGGGAAGGGCTTCCACCGGATATCCAGAAAGCCATCGAGGAGATCGCCGGTTTTCGAACGTCAGAGATGGCGGGAGCCTCTTATGACAAGTATGATGTATTGGGGAAAGAGGCTGCTAAAAAGGTGGGGGCAGAAATCTACGCCCTTTCGCCAGATGAAAAGAAGAAATGGGCTGACCGGAGCAAACCCCTTGTTGATAAATGGATAACCGACACAGAAGCCAAGGGTCTTCCGGGAAGAAAGGTTTTTGAAGAGGCCACACAACTTCTGGGGAAATATTCAAAATAGATCCCGTAACACTGACCTTCCTTTCCCCCTTGGTCTGAAGGGGGGAAGGGAGAGAATAAAAAAGGTGAATCCATGGGAAAGACATTTTCCATCGTCAGAGGCCTGAGTCGCCTGATGTACTGGGTTGCTGCACTGGCCCTTGTCTCTATCCTCTTTCTTACTGTCTCCGATGTCATCCTAAGAAGATTCAAGATGCCGATTGATTGGGCTTACGAAGTGGTTGTTTTGCTCGGAGCCATCGTCATCGGATTCTCCCTTCCCCAGACCACCCTGGAGAAAGGGCACGTCCTGATGGATTTTCTTACGGGAAAACTTCCCCCACATTGGAAGAGAGCGTTCAGCGTCATCACCCGTTGTCTGGGGATCGGTCTGTTTGCCATCTTCGGCTGGAGGATGGTTTTGCTGGGACGAAATGTATGGAAGTCGGGTCAGGTTTCTCCCGTTCTCCAGATGGCAGAATATCCTGTTGCCTACGGCATCGGGGTTTGCTGTTTCATCGTCTGTGCGGTTCTGTTCTATGATCTTACGGAGAAAAGGAAGGGGGTAAAACCTTGAGCATCGCCACCATTGCAGCGCTGACCATTCTTCTGCTCTTCGTCCTATTCCTCATGGGGCTGGAGATCGGGTTTTCCATGGCACTGGCCGGTTTTATCGGGTATGCGGCCATTGTGAACCTTGAGGCCGCCTTAAATCTTGTAGCCCTGGACATCTTCAGCGTCTTTTCGTCCTATGGCTTTATTGTTATTCCTCTCTTCGTCCTGATGGGCCAGATCGGGGCCAGTGCCGGGATCTCGAGAAATCTATACGATTCTGCTTATAGATTTATCGGTCATGTTCCCGGAGGGCTTGCTATCGGAACGGTTATTGCGGCCACAGCCTTCAAGGCCATCTGCGGCTCCTCCCCTGCAACAGCCGCCACCTTTGCCACGATCGCTGTCCCGGAGATGGACCGGTATGGTTATGACAAGAGACTCTCCTGTGGAACAGTGGCCACGGTTGGAACGCTTGGAGTGATCATTCCTCCGAGCGTCGTGCTCATCATCTACGGGATCCTTACAGAGACGTCCATCGGTAAACTCTTTTTAGCCGGGATCATTCCGGGTCTGATGGTTGCCCTTTCTTTTGCAGTGACCCTTTTCGGCTGGTGCAAGATCAACCCCGAAATGGGTCCCAAGGGAGAGAGGTCGTCATGGAAGGAACGGCTCTCATCCCTTCCCTCTGTGGCATGGGTGATCGCGGTGTTTCTTCTTGTCGAGGGCGGCTTGATGGAAGGTTTCTTTTCACCCACTGAGGCAGGAAGCATGGGCACTTTTGCCGTGCTCGTCCTGGTGGTCCTTAAAAGGGACCTCACTTTTAAAGCCTTTATCAAATCGGTCATGGACTCCCTGCGGATCGCCTGCATGGTCCTCACCCTTATTCTGGGAGCTACGATCCTTGGCCGTTTTTTTGCGGTCACCAAAACCCCCTATCTCGTCTCGGAATGGCTGAGCAGCCTTCCGGTGGATCCAAGCATCATCATCATCGTCATTATCATCTTTGTCTATCTGATCGGAGGTTCCTTCATCGAGGATCTGGCCTTCCTCATTCTTGCCACTCCCATCTTTTTGCCACTCATCCTGAAATTGGGGTATGATTCGGTCTGGTTTGGCGTGATCGTCTGTGTCACGAGCATGATCGGGATCATCCTGCCTCCCATGGCCATCAATGTTTTTGTTGTCTCGGGGATCACAAAAGTTCCTATCGGAACGGTTTATAAAGGAATCTATCCCTTTTTGGTCGGCATGACGATCTGTTTGCTCCTCCTCCTCTTCTTTCCCGGAATTTCACTTTGGCTTCCAAATATGCTAATGAAATGACTAGAAACCTATGGAATCCAGAGACAACCATCCGCTTCTCATCTACCATACCAATGCCAAACTCTATGGAGAAATCCTTTCAAAAAGACTGCCAAAACTTGAAATCTGCTCTGCTTCTCAACCAGAGGAAGCAATCGATTTGATCGAAGAGGCAGAAATCATCCTTACCTGGAAAATTCCGGACGAGCTGCTGAAGAAAGCAAAGAATTTGAAGTGGTTCGCCTCTCTCGGAGCAGGAAATGAGCATCTCATTCATAACCCTTTTATTCCTGAATATGTTCTCTTCACCAAGGTCACCGTATATGGCGAGATGATGGCCGAATATGTTTTTGCCTATCTGCTCTACTTTTGCAGAGATCTACAAAAATATTTTTTGGATCAGCGGCATAAGATTTGGGAACAGAGACGACCGGAGCGCCTGAGGGGGAAGGTGTTGGGCATCCTGGGGCTTGGCTCGGTTGGCAAAGAGATTGCCAAACGGGGAAGACAGTTCGGAATGGATGTCCTCGGCCTGAAGCGGACTCCTGAATCAGTTGAGAATGTTGATCAGGTTTTTGGCCCCCAAGACCTTAAGAAGATGATCCCCCTGGTCAATTATCTTATTGTTGCTCTTCCCCTTACTCCCGAGACGAATCACTTCATTGGAGAGAGAGAACTCAGCTTGCTGAAAGAAGGGACGACTCTCATCAACATTGGCCGGGGAAAGACAATTGATGAGAGGGCCCTGAGCAAAATACTTAGGACGAAAAGGATCAAGGCGGTGATCGATGTCTTTGAGGAAGAACCCCTGCCACCCGAAAGTGAACTCTGGGATATGGAGAATGTCATCATCACTCCGCATGTCTCGGGAATAAACCTCCCGGAGGAGATTTGCGAAGAGTTCGTCAAGAATTATGAACACTGGGTGAGAAAAGAACCCCTGCTTACCCTTGTGGACCGAGAAAAGGGGTATTAATATTATGGATAAATCCGAAATTCGAATATCGAAGCGCTAAACGAATTCAAATATCAAGTAACCAAAGTTCGAACCCGGTTTAGAATATTTGAATTTTGGAATTGTTTCGGATTTCGAAATTTGTGCTTCGGATTTCATCCGAACGAAGGAGGATGTTATGGGTCATCTTGCGTCGAAAGAAGAAATTTTAAGACAGTTGCAGAAGAGGCTTCATCAGAATCCGGTCGGACTGCCTGAACATGCCTCAGTTTATGAAATTTTATCGATTCTGTTCAACGATAAAGAGGCTGAGGTGGGGACTAAATTTCCATTTGGTCTTGTGACCATCGAAGAGCTCCAGAAGGTGACAGGGATTGAGAGCGTAGAATTAGAGGGTATCTTAAAGGGAATGCTGAAGAAAGGTCTGGTCGTCTCTTCGGAAAAGGACGGAAAAGTTCGATACCTGCTTTCCCCAGGGTTGACAGGTTTTTTTGAGTTCACTTTTATGCGGACCGACGGTTCACTTCCCCTAAAACGACTGGCGGAATTGATGCACACCTATCGGAATACACCGGAATTTATCCAGGAATTTGCGTCACCCGGAACGAGCAGGGGGAAGGCCTACGTTTATAGCGGTGTCCTTCCGAAAGTGAAGAGTGAAGTCCTACGATTCGATGAGGCGGCAGAGCATATCAAGAATGCCGGACGGGGGAGTCTGGGGAAATGCTACTGCAGACATGAGGCATGGCATCTTGGTAAGAATTGCTCCGCCCCCATCGATGATATCTGCATGAGCCTTGGCGCTGCCTCTGATTTCTTGGTCGAACAGGGATTTGCGAGAAGGGCATCGGTTGATGAACTCCTGGGTGCTCTGAAGAAGGCAGAAGATCTGGGGTTGGTCCATATCGGAGACAATGTCCAGGACCAAACGACCTTTATCTGTAACTGTTGCGGGTGTTGTTGCGGATTCCTCGAAGGGATCACCAAACATCACCTCAAACATGCCGTGACCACCACGAATTACATTGCCCGGCTGGAACAGGAAGATTGCAATGGTTGCGAAGTATGTGTAGATCATTGCCAGATCAAAGCCATCAAGATGGGTGGAGATTATCCTGTTGTGGATGGGGAATTCTGCATCGGATGCGGTGTCTGTGCCAACTTCTGTCCGACCGAGGCGATGAAGATGGTGGAAAGGGAGAAGAAGGTTATTCCGCCCAAAACCTACAAAGAGTTAATGGTCCGCTTGATGAAAGAAAAAGGAAGGATGTAAGAGATCATGGGATTATAAAGTGCAGAAAGATAAAATCATTTCCCTTAGAATTACGGAAGCGGTGACGGAGGAGATTTGAGTCGGATCGTAATCCGGCGTGAGTTCTACCATGTCGAATCCAATCACATGAAGGGGCTGAAAGACTTTTAAAAGGGAGATCAGTTCCTGGAAGGTTAGACCGCCGGGTTCGGGTGTCCCCACTCCAGGAAGAAGACTGGGATCAACCACATCGAGATCGAGAGAAATATAAACAGGTTGGTTTTTGAGGCGCTTTGCCAGGGATTTTAAAGAAACCTGTTCCGGGGATATGATCGACTTCATCTTTCTCGCCAGTTTAAACTCCTCTTCTGTCCCGGACCGGATTCCAATTTGAAACAATCTTCCCTTACCCAAACGCTCAACCACTTTCCTCATGACGGTGCTATGGGAGAGGGTCTCGCCGAGGTAATCCCCTCTCAAATCCGTATGGGCATCGATGTGAATGAGATGGAGGTCGGGATGGATTCTCACAATTTCCTCGATGACGGGAAGAGTGATGAGATGGTCGCCCCCGAGCAGGATCGGGAACTTCCCAGCAGAAAGGATCATTCTCAGAGCCTTCCGGATCAAATCGAGTGAGATCTTCTTTTCCCCGAGAGGGAGTTCAAGGTCTCCCATATCGTGAATCGATAAACGGGTGAGGTCCTTGTTTAAATAGGGGCTATAGGTTTCAATTCCCCAGGAGGCTTTTCGAATGGTAGAAGGCCCGAAGCGGGCTCCCGGGCGAAAGGAAGCTGAACCATCATAGGGGCAACCGAGAATCACTGCCTTTGCTGCCTTGAAAGAAGTTGAGGCTGATATGAAGGACTGTTCTATGAAGGGAAGGCTCATGCCAAGTATTCCTTGATGATGCTTAAAAAGGAATAAGTATTCTCCGGTGGGAAATATAGTGTCATCCCCCAGGGGTTTCCCTGGTTGATCCCTTGTCTTCTCCTACTCGGTTTCCTCTTTCTCCCAGAGGACGACAGCCGCCAGGGTGGCGCCGACCTTCTTTACCCTGTGCTCAACGGCTATGGAATTAAGATCCTTGATCACCCGTCCCCGCAATTTCATTCCCTCAATCGCCATTTGCCGGACCGTCTCTTCAATCTCTGTCTTTGACCCACGGGAAGAGTATTCCATGATCAGTCCCGGATAATCCGGATTCTCCGGAAGGGCAACGGCAACGGCAGAGGCGATGATTTCACCGGGGACATCGCTGGTGACGGATGCATAAGCCGTCGGGATCAAGGCGCCCGCAGGAAGGGAAACAGGAGAAATGAGCTGGCAATGAGGCGGCACGATGCTGCTCATCTTGACCAGGTTCGTGTCTCCGATTCCGGCACAGAGCAGGGCTCCGTCGAAAGCATTCAGAAGGGTGAAGCCTTCTGAATCTCCTGAAACCAGAAAATAATGAGTCGGGGTTTTAATGATCACAGATCGCCTCCTTTCTCTCTTGCCTGTCTAAGACCTATAGGATTGATGTCCGCTTCCTCCCAAAATCAACAACCTATTAAAACGAAGGGGGAGAACTGATCCACAGGATCACCGCTTCCTTCGAGCCGCTGTTATGGAGCCAATGCTCCTTTTCTGCTGAGAGATAAAAACATTCACCCCTTTTTAACTTCAGAATCTCCCTTCCGAAACGGAGGTTGATTCTTCCCCGAAGAACCAGACCAAACTCCTCTCCTTCGTGAGGTTTCTCTTTCGGTGTGGATTCCCCTTTCTGGAGGGTCAGGAGAATGGGCTCCAAACGCCGGTTTGTCGAACCCGGAACCAGAAGCTCAAATTTCTCAATCTTTTCTTTCTCAATCGCTACACGGTCCCTACTACGGTAGACAATCTTCTCCTGCGAGGCCTCCTTAAAAAAATCGGAGATGTTCTCATCCAGGGCTTCAAGAATCTGGTTCAGGCTGTCCAGGGAGATGGACGTCAGATCGCGTTCGATCTGGGAGATGAACCCTTTGGTCAGGTTGGCTCGCTCCGCAAGCTCTTCCTGAGTCAGGTTGCTCGATTGCCTCAAATTCTTAATGCGTTCTCCGATTTTCATAAGGCCAGGAGCACAGTATACAAAGAAATTAGTTTAGTAATGTGTAAGACAGTATAGAAAGAAATTAGTTTAGCAAACTAAACTGCCAAAATTATAACTTCATTTTTTAATTTGTCAAGATATTTTTTTGTTTCAAAAAAAGTATTTTATGACCTTTACGCTTCACATATATTTTGTTGAGGAAAGGGAAGAAAATAACAAACAAAAAGGACGATCATCGAACGTCCCTATGTTGAGGGAAGATTATCATCCAGGACGTACTAAACATAGCAAGATGCCTGATGACCCCATAAAAGATGTTTCCGGAAGCATGGCTAAAAGGGGATAAAAAAACCGTAATGCGTCACTGGAGCGGGGGGGAATCCCCTATTTTGAAGAATTAAAAAAGTGCTTGCGTTCCAATCTTCCTTGTGTTAAAGAGAGGGCATGGAAGAATGGATCAGATACCGTGGCAAGAATTATACCTTTAGAGAGATCAATGAAATTAGAGAAATTCTTATAGCCTATCGAGACCGAAGCCGGAGGTTCATTTCTCAAGAGATATGTCGGCGGTGGGGATGGAGACAACCGAACGGCGTTCTCAAGGATATGATCTGCCGGGGCCTTTTATTGCAGTTAGAGGTTCAAG
>JAGXTA010000151.1 GCA_018333535.1 Deltaproteobacteria bacterium
TTTAATCCGCTTGACTCCAAGCATTCGTGAACGAATCGATTATGGGAGTGAAGTTTTCAAAGAACTTCGTAACAAACGGACCGCAGTGGAAAGAATTTTCTCTCGCTTGCTCTCCGTCGCAATGCAAAATCCTCCTGCAATCGGATGGCATGCGATTCAAAACTATTGTACCATTGCTCATATTACTGTGCTTCTGGTAGCCATAGCTGCAAAACGTTCCGGGCATGATGATAAAATTCGTTTCGTCAAATCATTCATCCCTACCCTATCCCATGAGGCTTCAAAACGAATTTTGTGAAGCCCTATATAGCCAAAGGAAGGTATCGGAATTGCCGATTTCGAAGTTTTAAGATTGACTTTTTTATTGAATTTCAATAGCATAATCTGTATCATAAGAAAATTAAAGGTTTTTCTTTAAGTCTCAAGAAGGACTTAATTTCTTCAAAGACGGTAGAATGAAATCTTTCATTAAACCCCCAACAACTTCAAGAAAGAGAAGCCGGGCTTCAATATTTTGGTCCCGTACTTCTCTTTTTCTCCTCTCTATTATTCTACTCACCTCCCTTCTAACTGGGCATGCTTTTTCAGAGGATAAGCTTGCTGTATTTATTGTCATGGACGCTTCGGGCAGCTTGAAACAAACTGATCCACGAGGGGCCCGGAAAATAGCCGCAGGAATATTCGTCAATTTACTCGAACCCACAGATATGATTTCAATTATCGAATTTGAAAAAGATGCGAAAGTTCTCCTGCCTTTAACGGCCGCTTCGGAAAAGAAAAAAGCAATCGAAGTGATTGAAAAAATTGGCGAAACCGGAGAATTTACAGATTTCCGAAAAGCACTGGAAGTGGCATCAAAAGAATTGGAAAAGGTGAAAGATGGAAAGATATCAAAAATGGTCGTTTTCTTCACCGATGGTATCCTGGAACCCGATCTTACAGATCCCATCTATAGACCCTATAACAGGGAATACTTAAAAGAGATTGGACATGCAAAACAGGCTTCCCAACGTCAAACCATAAGAAATAAATTTACAGAATTGGTGATTCCCAAGGCAGAAAGAATAATTCATGAAGATGTCCTTCCAGGGATAATGGAAAAGGGGGCCGAGGTTTATGCTATTGCTTTAACCGATAAAGCAAATACAATTCTCTTGAGAGACATTGTGGATAAGACCACAAGGCATCCGGAGGAAAATCACTTCTTCCTCGCGAATAGTTATCGTGATTTAACGAAGCAGTTTATTAAGGTTCTGGGGTGCCGGAGGCCAATATTTATTGCCTATGAACGGGACGGCGTCGTGAAAGGGTTCCATAAAGAGAACGTTTTCTTGGACCCCTATATTCAGAATGTAAATTTCAGTCTGATTGCTGATCATAGAGGCATTGATATCGAACTCTCAAATCCTTCGGGAAAGAAATTCCCGTATTCCACTGAAATCGGCGGGGTTTTTTACGATTTCTCAGATATTCCTTTTGAGGCCGGGGAATGGGGAGTCCAGCTCAAGGGTGAAGGGAAATTTACGCTTTTAGCCATGGCCAAATCAAAGATCGAAATTGATGTCAAAGGCCTGAGAAAGATCTATAAATGCAAAGATCCGGTTGAATTGACAATCCGACTTTTGAGCGACGGTAAATTCCTCCCCGAGGAGAATTTTGGTGCTTTGGACTATTCTATTTCCCTCCGAAACCCGCTGGGGAAGGAAATAGAATCTAAGACACAGAAGCAGAAAGGTGAATTTAAATTTTTTTATAATCCTGATATTCAGGGAAACTACCATCTTTCTGTAGAGCTCAAGGCGAAGGATAAACAGAGCAGGGAGATATTGCCAAGACCGAGTAAGGAATTGAGCTTCCAGGTTGAAAGAGCCCTTTTCATTACTCCCAGAGAGATCTATTTCGGAAATTATTTACTGGGAGGGAAGAAGATTGTCAGAAAGGTTGATATAGAGTCCTGCCTTGAGGAGAGGATTGAAATGGAGGGTGAGATTTCAAAGATTACTTGTTCAAACAAATACTTTAATAGCAAAGATAGTTCCAGGACTCCCCAAATCAATCTAAACAAATTTAGCCTCGATGCGGGTAGTAAGAAAACGGTTGATATTGGACTTGAGCTTCCTAAAAAGGTCTATCGGGGAGACTATAAGGGGGTGATCAGGATCTTTTCGAATCGAATAGACCCTCAGGCTATCACTTTTCGAGTGCACATATATACTTTCTGGGAAATGTTAAAATTTCTTATTCCACCTCTTGTTGCTCTCCTTTCTGCAATCGGTGGCTATTTTGTTTATATCTGGGGTTACCTTGGATCGCCTTTTGGCGTATTGATGCCGATAAAGGTTCCAACGGGTGATCTTTTAGGATCTATTAAGTTGAGCCAGGTAAGGCGAGGACTTTTTTCACGCTGGTTTAACTGGAGGCGGAATCGCATCTTGATTAAAAACAAGGGAGGAGAAATTAATCTATCTGCATTACCAGCGAATTTGCAGATCGAATTATCTTTTTACCGGCGGGGAAAGGCCTACATTAGGAATCAGAGCCCAGAGGATTCTGCACAGCGTATCTCAGTGGAAGAACCTGACTTTAAGACCCCCTTTGTGCGAGGTCCCGGACAGAGTCTAAGCCTGAAACATAGAAGCATAATAACACTGGATGGATACCAATTTCGATTTGAACGTATTTAAGAAATGAATGGTCTAAAAAAATATTATAAGAGGAGGTAAAAAAAATGACATTCCAAGATTATCTCCGATCCCAGGATGTTCAAAATGAGGAAAGAGTCAGAAAAGTGGCATCCCTGCGTCCCATCCTCTACATCGGGCTGGGTGGTTTTGGGTGCACAGTCGTGAGGAGATTGAAAAAAGAAATTAAAGAACTCGTTCCAGGACATATCAATGGATTTGCCTTTCTTGGCATGGATACATACCCCAAACCTCTGGAGGATATTCTTTTACAGAATGAATATGTTCCCCTTTCTATCGGGGTGGACCCCAATGAGGTTGCAAGGTCTCAACCCCAATACCTCGGATGGTATCGTGAACTTGTGGGTTCATCCCGGGTTAAAAATATTCAAACCGGCGCCAATGGAGCAAGGGTGGTTGGAAGATTGGCCTTTCGTCACAATGCTACCTTCGAGGACTTCCTGGGAAAACTTTCATTGGCCGCAGACAGATTAGATGACTTTCGCAGGGATTTCGCTATGGGATTACCCTTAAAGGTTTACGTCATCTCCACGCTTGCAGGTGGCACGGGTTCGGGCTGTCTCCTTGATGTTTTGTTCGTTGTTGGCAAGTTTTTCCGTGAGATCGCTGGAGCGGACTTCCCATACCAGGCGATTCTGGTCACCCCTGACGTCCTTTTCGGTGAGGCACCTAAGGGGCATATGGAGGTATTATACGCAAATACATATGCGACATTGAAAGAAGTCCACACCTTTTTCACTTCAGATCCTAATCTCGTTGTGGATTATGACGATAGGCGATTTAAACGGTTGAGACTTGAATCAGTTCTTTTACCGGATCCACTGCACCTGATTGGAGCCAAGAATGAGACTGGAAAGGACGTTGCGGGAAAGATCGAAGAACTTGCAGATATCCTTATATCCTACCTCCTCTCTGAAATCCAGACCCCAATGGAAGACCAATCCGGGCAACCAAAGGTGCAGGATAAAGAGAATACTTATTTCGATGCAGGAGGTCATGATGATATGCCAAGGGCATTCTCATCCTTCGGAGTGGTTCGAATAGGTTTTCCAGTCGATCTCATTGGAAGCCTGTTTACTCTCCGCTTGATGCAGACCACACTCCAAGCCGAACTCAGAGAAAATACCGATATCTTCAACGACGTTTCAATCTGGTTAGATTCTCACCGCTTGAAAGAATCCGGAGAGGATCAACTGCAAGACCTGATCAAGAATGAGACCGGAAGAGATCTTCTAATAGCCTCTGTGGATGCCAGAGGCAACATTCTTCAGCCCGGTTATAAATACGATAAGTTAGTTGCAAAGTGTAAACAGTACCAGAAGGAGATGGAGAAAGCTCTTGAAAATGAAAAGAAGAAACCGATCGATGAAAAGGGAAAACCGATCATGGGAAGGCTGGTTTCTGCCGTCCAGGAGACTTTCGACAATCTTCTGAGACAGAAAAGCGTAGGGGAGGCAATCCTATTTCTTCAGAAATTAGAAGAAGCGCTAAAATGTCACAGAGAGGCTCTGAAACAGGAGATCACCGAGTGTCGCAACATCCTTCTGAAATTACAGAAGGAAATAGAGATAAGCATAGGAGGAGTTGAAACTGCTATTGAGGGATGGTGGGGAAGAAAAAGGAGGGTGGGGGATGCTATTTCCGATTTCGAGGCAAGACTGGAGTCATTCCTGAATCAACAGATCGATCTCTGGATCAAGGAGAAAGCAGATGAAATCTATTCAAAACTGCTTGAGAAATGCAAAAACGTGAGGGAGGAACACAAAATCGTACTGGATACGCTTAAAGGACGTCTTAAATCCGTGGAAACCTGTATCATAAGAGAGAACCTGTCGCTTGACCAGATGGCGGATATCGAAAAACGTGGCCCTGGAAATCGTTTCAGTCTCGTGGATTCGAAAAGAGCAGGTGGTCTCTACGATGAACTAGTTAGACCTGATCAGTCTGCCGCCATCGGCAGGATTCGGGCACAGTGGTTAAAGAACGGTCATATTCACGATACTAAATCGAACTTCGAACAATGGCTGAGTTCAGCTTCGCCAAACATACTGAATTCTGAAATCAGCCCGAAACTTGACAAACTCAATTTCGCTTCTGTATTTGAGCGCTTTTATCGAGATGACACCAGTAAAAAGAGAATCTTTCATGACCTCCAATTTCTTTCATCTCCCCTTTTCTGGCTCGATCCCAATCGGAAAGAGCCAAATTACGATTCATACTGGATCATTGCCGCACATCCGACTCAGAAATCAGAGTTCATTAATAATAGATATGAAGAGTATCTTCCCGGACAGGGAATAGTTTATGCCTATTTTGATTTGCCCCATGAGGTCATTCTTTACCAGCTCAAATACGGGTATACAGTTCACTCATACCGTGGGTTGAATGCCTATGAAGCTGACTACAATCGACTTCAAGAAAAATACAGGGAAGGAAAAGCGAATAAAAAACCCGTTAGGCCCATTCATAGCTGGATCGAAGCAGAGGAATGGGATGACTTGATTCCGAGCCGGGAGGCGGAAGAGGCCGGGAAATGGTTTATCCTCGGGAGAGCATTCAACCATCTCTTTCCGACCCCTGGAGCTCCCTCCCCGGGTGATAGAAAGAATGTGGCGTTTCTATATTCTCGTGGAAGCAATTACTATCTCGAAATCTCGGGAGACAAAGGACCTCAGCTTATCGGGAAAGGCCTGGCAGTGGCTTTCAGGAACTTCGGTGAAAGGATGGACTGGCAGCAGACACTCCAGAAGAGAGCGGAAGAAAAAATCGCTGAAGTGGGTGAGCAGATTATCAGGGAAAGAATCGAAAAGGAGTATTTACAGATTCTTGATGGAGAAATTGAGACCGCAAAAAAGAATCCTGATCCACAGGAGCGACAGAGAGCAGACATCTTAAGGAAGCTTAAATCTGCGCTGGAAACTTTTTTCAGGGAGGAGCTCAGAATCTCGAAGGTGTAGAGCCGTATGTTTACAGAACTAAGGCAAAAAATCTTTCACTATACCATGGATAGAAAATTTCCCCTCCCCCAAAAGACCTCTCGCACGTTCTTCTTTCTGGTTTCACCCGGAATGCAGGGGGTAAAGGAACGGTTTCAGGAGTTTTTCCCTGTCCCTGCAGAGCTTTCACAACTCTATCCCTGGCTTTTGATGCAAGAAGAGGAGGCCTTCCGGATCGAAGCTGAAGAATCTGTAAAGCAGGCTTTCGCCGCAAAACGGATGGAAGAAATTACAATGCGGGGATTTTCAATTCTGGACTCCATTAACCAGGTTATAGTGATCGCTGACCTTTGTGACCTGGATATTTATTACAGAATAGCCGGCGGTTGTAAGATAATCAAGGAAACTATTCACAAAATCATAGACCCCAGAACCCCTGTTTACTGGACTGCGATCTTTACATTGCGCAGGCCCGAATCTCTGGAGACTGTCAAAGACGAAACTACGGAGGTTCAATCCACTGACTCGAATATCGTCAAACAAATCTCCCGGGAACCATTCCAATCCTTGTTCCATCGGACTTTTTTACTGGACATTTCCAATCCTCTGGGAACCTTAATCTCTGATCCGAAGGATCAGGATTGTCTTATTGGCCATCTTCTCTATTTTCTCACAACATATCCTATAATAGCCGAATCCTCTGATAAGTATGCCGACTGGCTCGTCAGGACAGCGGAAGAAGGATGTGTTTCAGGGTTTTCAGCCTTTTCTCTTGTTTTACCGGCAGATCAGATTCTTGAAACCGTGGCCCTTTCCAAAGGCGCAGAGGTGATGAAAGAATCCCTGTTTACCGGGAGCTCCATTCATCATTACTCTTTTTATCTCAATAACTTTTTACAGAAAAACTTTTTACTGGAATTGGGTGAGGTGAAGAAAACGGTCTCCGAGGATTCGGATTTCCCTTTAAAGGAACCTGTCTCCCATCTTCCTGATTTCCTCACAATGCGTCCGGAAGATTATCTCGAAACGATGAACACGCTGGATGCCTCCCTTCCCAACATTGCAAAAGACAATGAAGTAATAATGGAAAAGATAGGTGAGAAACGTTTGAAGGAATGGAAGGAATCGCTGGAGAATCATCTTGAGGCGATGATCACACAGGAGACAGGCGGGCTTCTTTTGGCAAGAAAATTCCTCCAAGAGCTCCTGAATCACCTTGAAAAGCTTACGTCGGATCAAGTTGCACCGCCGCAATATAATGATCCGGGCCCCTGCATTTCGGTTATCCGGCGTTTAGTCCAATATGGCCCAAGGAAAGAAGGCATTTATGGCCGTGCGCTTGTGCTTGCGGTTGTAATGGATGTAGGGGTTTCTTCCTTCACTCTCGCCCCATGGATGAAAGTTCCCTTGCTTATTTTGTTACCCCTTTCTATCCTGGCTCTGGCAGCCTTCGTTTCTTATTACAATCGCCAGGAATTTGAAAATCAAATCCTGAAGTTGGAGAGATTACTCCGTGAAAAGTGGAGAATTTTAATTGACACCGGAAAGAGGAAGGCGGCAAAGAAGTTACTGGAAGAATTCATCAATATAGTAAAACAGCTTGACAAAGAAGTGGAGGCAGCCCTTAATCGTGTGACCGAACTTGTCCATTACTTCCAGACTGAATACATACCTTCTTTCCCCGAAGAGTTTGCATTCAGGAAGTTCGTGGTCAGGGACAGGGATGAACTTCTTCATTATAAAGACCTGTGTAAAGCAAACGTATCTCGTGTGGCCATAGATTATATTGAAAGAGACCGGCCCCTCCATCTATGGCGCCGGTTGTCCTCTCATGGAGCATCTCAACCAAACGAGTGGGAACAGCATATTATGGAGATGGCTGCTATCCGGCTCTTGCCCGATTGCGGCGATATAGTGAATTTACATATTCTCTCCTCTCTCCAGGCAGGGCAGGAGAAGTTCGAAAGGTATAAAATGGCAATAGTAAGAGGAATCCAACCTTTCCTTACAATCCGTCCCGGGGCGTCCCCCCCCGAACTTAATGGTAAACTGGAGACCGAACCGAAGGGAAGTCATCCTGTTGTGGAAAAACTCATAAATGCCCTCTCCGGATATTTTCAAAATATCGAGCAGATCGAAACACGTGCACCCTATCGGCTATCTTTCTTCGGATTTCTTGAAGGTGCAAAGATCGACGATATTTTCCTGAGGTAATGTAAAAGATATGCTTTTCCTTGGATTACTCATCTACCTATTTACGCTACCCCTGGTTTACTGGTTCATTTTGCCGTTAAGCCCGGCTATTCGAAGCCTGCCTTTCCCGGTATTTGTTATTATGCAATATGGGTTTTCAGCTCTTCTTGGGATGTTATTGACATACCTGGTCGATATATATCACCCGCCAGTGAAGCGAAGGATTAAAAATCTTGTTCGAATAACCGGTGTCAGATGGCTTTGTGCTCTAACGACGATCGTAATTCTAACATGCATTTGTATTGAATTTTTCTGGTTTCGCGAGGTTCCGGGAGCTCTCTCCATGGGTTTTCTGATACCGGCATTTCTCGTTTCCGGATTAAATGCGATAGGGCTTGAGATTCCACTAAGGAGATTGGAAGAAAGACCGGAACCCGGCAAGGTTGTTCTGCCAGAAATTCCCCCTGCCCCGGAAATAAAAGAGGAGATCGTCAGGAATTTTCAATGGAAATACGAAGAAAAAGATTATGCCCTTTCCCTTATCATCAGGCAGTCGGTCTATGAATCCTTTAAAACACGAAACCGGAATCCCGACATTTCAAAATGGGTAGAAGAGTATGTCATAGGAGGAATCACAGGAGAAATCCGGGGACTTGCCCATCAATTATATAAAATAGGAATGCCCTTCGGAACTTACCAGGAGGTCGATTTTGTTCTCTCCTTTGTTCAGCAGGCGATTCAATATCAACACGAAGAGGCGGAGTATCCAAGATTCCCGGTAGAAACCCTTGCAGATGGGACCGGAGATTGTGAGGATTTTTCGATCCTCGGGGCCGCCATTCTTAAGTGCATGGGCTATGAGGTGGGATTGATGGTTCTCCCCGGCCATGCTGGATTGGGAGTCGCCGGGGCTGCAGAGTTACCGGGAATATACGTCGAAAAAGATGGCTTGCGATATTACTACTGTGAAATGACTGTCGATGGGTGGAAGATAGGACAGGTGCCGGAGGAGTATGAAGGCAAGAGGATGGAGGTTTTTCCGGTCCCATCCCTGCCGGTCAAGGTTGTCAGGATCGAAGACACTTCAAACAGGACACAGGGGAAAGGATAAAGACCATGAATCTTCTGGATCTGATTCTAATCGTGCTCATTGCATTCAGTGCAATTTACGGTCTTTTTAAGGGTTTGATCAAGGAGGTGATTTCCCTCTTGGCGGTGATTATCGGGTTGATCGGGGCAAGCCGGCTTTACGAAGGGATATCACCTCTGCTTGGAAACCTGGGGCTCGGTGGACAGGCGGCAAAGATCCTCTCCTTCTTCATACTTTTTATCATCATATCCATTGTGATCGTCCTGATCGGAAAATTAATCCACAAATTTGTACATGCCATCTTTCTTGGGTGGCTCAACCGGATGGCCGGCATCGGTTTCGGACTCCTTCGAGGAATAATCACATCGGCCATTATCATCATGATTCTCACGATAACTCTATCCGAAAAAACTCCAATTCTTTCCCAATCGAAATTGACACCACACATCATGAGTATTTCAAAGGTTCTTTTATCTCTTGTTCCTGAAGATCTGCAGAAACGATTTATGGAGCAGGAAAAGAAATTGAGAGAATTCTGGGAAAAGAAGTTTAAATCCCCAAAGATGGGAACTTAGGTAAAGGAAAATTTGGAATTAGAGGGCAAAGCTTATAGGTGTTTATATGTTCTTTCTTTTCTTCTTTCTACTTTGGTGATGATAATGGTTCTGTTTCTATCATCAATCCAATAGACGACTCGGAAGTCGCCAATACGAATGCGATAAAGAGATTCATATAATTTCTTGCAGCCTGAGGGTCTTGGAGTTTGCTCGAGACTCTTGATTGCCGTTGAAACGGAGGAGTAATCTTTGTTGGGTACTTTGTCGAGTTGCTTAGAGACTCTTTTAGGAAGGTCGATCTTGTACACGTTTTGCCTTCCTTCGTCGGTCGTAACGATCAAAGGAGATGCGCTTCCCTGATCGATATTCTATCAGCGCTTCGACGGAGTCGTGAATGTCTTTGAGATCATCGAGTTTCTCAAGAAGCGCATTGTATTCCACCCTTGGAAGGATGACAAGCTCCAAGTCGCCGGACTTCAAGTGGGTTTCAACGCTTTTTTTGATTCGATTCAGGTTTGTAATGGAAATCATAGGAGGTCCTCCAAAATATTTCACATTTCATTTGTATATTAAGATCTTAGTAATGTTGTGTCAAGCAAAGTGTTCTGTCCCTTTCAAAGTGAAAACAGCAAGGGGAGCAAGCTTCTCTGTTTTGAGGTGAGCATGAAAAGACGTAGGAGCATCGTTTCTCTGATTCTTTATCTAACCCTTGGACTGACGCTAACAGCGTTATTCGGTTGTGATTACTTCGGTTTTAAAAAAATCAAGGACATTACCGACTCGCCAATGAAATTTGAGGGCAAAGAAGTCAAGGTCAGAGGGATTGTTGAAAGTTCATTGAGAATTCCATTTACAGAAACAGTGGTCTATACCCTGAAGGACGACTCGGGGAGCATTATGGTTGTTGCCACAGGAGCAAAACCAAATAACGGTGACAGTATGAAAGTCAAAGGGCTAGTGAGCACCGCAATAAAGATAGGAGATGAAACCTTTGGAACCCATATCAAGGAAATCAAAAGGTGGTAGCCATATACACAGCGACATAAATGCTATCAGGTTTGTCATTCCGGACTTGATCCGGAATCCAGTTTTTTGTGATTTCTGCGCTGCTTAGGATGTTAATTAGCACGCATTTAGTGTTGGAGCGAGTTTTCATACGCAGGCATAACAGCAAATTGTAATCAGGAGAATCACGATGAACCCCATTCAATTTAACGTAAAGCTTATTACGCCATTGTTGATGCACGGTTCGAATCCGCGGGCCTGTGACCCTATTGGCCTCACCGGCAAAGCCCTGCGAGGCTCTTGGAGATTCTGGTTTAGGGCGATGATTGGGGGAATGGTTCCTGATATATTGAAAGAGGGTTTGCTGAAGCATGAAGGAGAAGTGTTTGGTTCTTCAGATGAAAAGATCGGCGCAAAGTTCAGAATGGTAATAGAAAATATCAGCAGTAATAAAGATAAAGCAATTTATGGAGGCTTTAAAAAGAAGGACAGAAATGGCAATGTAACAAATGAGGATCAAACATTTGCCGGCTACAAAGAAGATAGTGAATTTCTGATAAAAATATTACCAAGGAAAAATATTGACCGTGGTGTCTTACTCTCTACCATCTGGCTTTGGGGAAATCTCGGCGGCATCGGTCAGAGAACAAGGAGAGGCTTTGGTTCTCCAGTAATTAAATCCGTTAATAATTCTGACCCATTTAAACAGTGCAGATTATGTATAACACCAGAATTTCATGGCAGCGTAGATATTGAGAATCATTTAAAGGAAGGGTTATCAAGGTGCTGGGAGATATTTAAAGCATGGTTAGGCGTTACAGCAGGTGATATGGCAACCAATCCTGGTCCCACGGATAGAGGTTATTGGAATGCGAGTTTTTTTACACTTAACAGTCTTGGTCAAGTGGCAGTCGGAGATAACTCTTTCCCCCTAAATCAAGCAATAGAAAAAATACATGGTAATCACCATTGTAATTTGCTGGGTTCCTTCCATCCTCGTATGGCTTCTCCTGTTTTTACAAGGCTTCATAAGGTTGATACCGGCTTTATACCGGTTGTTACATGGTCTAAACAAAGCGGTATATCTAATAACTGTGGACAGAACCATACCGATTGCATAAAGGAATATCTTAATAATGCAGGAGTTACAAAGTGGTTAAATAGGTAGTCAATATGAATAATACAATTATTGAAAAGTTCAAATCTTTTTTCCAACAGCATGATAATCTCTGTCTCTTGCTTGTCTCCATCGGACCTGTGCAGGAGTTTATTGCAGAGGCAAGAAAGGCAAGGGATTTATGGGCAGGGAGTTATATTTTGTCACTGGCTACCTTTAAGGCGATGGAGCCAATTTTAAATAAATATGGCAAAGATGTAATAATTTACCCCCATATTGAAGAAAACCCCTTTTTCAAATTGTATAATGGAACCCTTGTGCTTTCTGATGATTTGCAATTCCCCACGCTTCCGAATCATTTTCTTGTAGTAGTTGAAGGCTTGAAAAAAAATGTTTTAATGGATGATGCCTGCAAGTCAGTTGCTTCCTTTTGGAATGAATTATCAAAGAAGGCCCACGACTTTATTGATTCAGTAGTTAATGCGAGATTTAAAGGCTGGAATGACTTATGGAATCACCAGATTGAAGACCATTTTCAGATTTACTGGGTGGCTGAGCCTGTAAAAATAAGCGATATAGAAACCAACTACATAGATATTCATAACAGGGTGCAGGGGCTGATGGAGGCAAGAAAGTTAACAAGGACATTTGTTCAATGGAAGGGCAGTGATTCATTCAAATGCTATCAATGCGGTCATAGAGAGGTAATTGGTTCTAAAGGATTCTGGGGTGAGTTAAGCAAGAACTTAAACTTCCATTTCATGATAAAAGAAAAGGAGAAGCTTTGTGCAGTCTGCCTTGTAAAGAGGCTTACAAAAGAGGGTGACATCTTAAAAAGTCTTAAGAGGCCGCCATTTGAATCCACAAGTGATATCTCATCAAGACCTTTCAAGAATTTCCTTGGCGCTAAAAATTCGGAACCAAAAGTTCAAGATTTCCTTGGTTCTATAAATAATCTTTGCGATGCATTGGGTATCAGTAGATTAAAATCTGTTGAAGAGATCCCAGGAGATTGGTTCTATGAGGAAGGCCTCAGATTAAAGGCATTAAAAAAGGAATTCCCATCTGCCGAGGATAATAAACTTAAGGAAGCTTCAGAGAATGCAATAAAAGCATTGGAGAAAGTAATTAAAGAATTTAAGACTTCTCCTTCAAAGTATTATGCTATCTTGATGTTAGACGGCGATGAATTGGGCAAAAAAATCTCAGGGCTTGGGATTAAAGAACAGATAGAACTTAGCAAGAATATCGGAGAACTTGGGAATAAAACAATGCCTTCTATTATTCACAAATCAAGCGGTCATCCTGTCTATTCAGGCGGTGATGACCTCCTTGCCTTTTTACCTTTAGAAAAGTCCATCTCAACAGCATTTGAATTGAGAAAGACTTTTAGTAATACGCTTGGCAATGGGTTTACCTGTAGTATCAGTCTTATTATTGTTCATCATCAGGATTCATTAAGAAGGGCATTGGAAGAGGCGAGGAAAGGCATGTTGACGGCAAAGGATAAATACAAAAGAGATGCTATTGTAATAACGCTTATGCTTTCCTCAGGAACCATAATTACAGGGGGCTCAAAATGGTATCTGACAGATAGTTCTATCACTTTTGCAGAGTTTTTGACTGCTTTTGTTAGTATGATGACCTTAGATGACGGTTCGCTTGGGAATCAATTTATTTACGATATTCTTAAGGAATTGCCAGCTTTTTATGACCAGAGGGAGAGGCTTTCAAAAAACATGCTTGAATCTGAAGTCAAAAGACTTCTCTACCGCCATATTCCTGAGAAATCCAACCTCAGAAAGAATAGCAGTTTATTGGATATAATTATTCAATCAATTCTTTTATTAGGTGATATGCAGGGATTAAATATTGATGCAAGAGAAAATCTTGAGGCAATACTCAGGTTATCTGCCTTTTGTGCAAGGGAGAACATAAAGGAGATATAAGATATGCCTTTACATGTGTATATAGAGTCGATTGATACGGTATTTTTCAGGGATAGTCGCCCCTTTGAAGCAGGTGTTGATATCTATGCGGATACAATTCTACCTTCACCTCTTGTGTTGTTTGGTGTAATAGGAAGTTATTACTTGAATCGGCATGGGATTTCCTTAAAAGACTTCATTTCAAAAGTTGACAGTAAGCTGGGTAATTATGACCCTGATCTTGTAAATTCCAGGTTAAAGATTAAAGGACCTTTCTTTAAATTCGGAGATGAAATATATTTCCCACCGCCATTTAATATTTGGATTTCAGAGGGAAGTCATTATGTCTTAAAACCCAAAATCAGGGCCACACCTCAATGGGATATCCAATATAATGGGTTGTGTCCAATAGATATATCAGGCTTAAAGCCAAAGTCAAAACCTTTTGAAAAATACATTAGCACAGAGATTGTTAAATCATATCTTTCTATGAATGATATAGTGTTTGACGACATAAGGGGTGAAGATGAATTCTTTTTAAAAGAAAACAGGTACGGTCATGAATTGAATCTATCTACTTTAACTGTAAAAGAAGGACAGTTATATATATCAAAACACCTAAGATTTACAGAGTGCATGGAAGATAGGTCAATCAAAAAGGCAAAATTCATGCTTTTTGTTGAAGGTTTGGATAAAAGTGATTTTACTGATATTACTACACCTATTGGCGGCGAAGGAAGGATAGCAAAGATATACGCAGAAGAAGTCACTGACAGGCTGGTCCCTTGCGATAATGATACCCTGAATAATATAAAAGAGTCTAAACGCTTTTTCCTTTATTTCATAACTCCTTCCATATTTAAAAAATTTAAAAACGCCTGGTATGGATGGCCCTCTGATTTTAATGGCGCAAAGATGGTAGGCGCATGTGTGAATAAACCTGTCTTTATAAGCGGTTGGCAAAAAAGCGGTGTTGGCTCTAAGGGTATGCCGAGACCCCTATTAAAGGCAGTTCCAGCAGGAAGCGTTTATTTCTTTAAAGCCCTTGAATGGAAGGATGAAAAATTTGAGGCGATTTATCGCAGGTATCACTGCAATACAAGTTTGTCGGACTATTATCCATGTGCGGGGTTTGGGATAGCGCTTATGGGCGTATGGTAATCAAAACTGATAAAGGAGGGGGTAGATGGCAAAATATAGCTTGATGTTTATGAGTGTAATAACTCCATTGCACAATGGAGCCGGTGAAGGTCAAGGGATGGTGGATAACCCTATCATAAGGGAACGGACAACACTTTTCCCGTTTATTCAGTCAACATCAATCAAAGGTGTCTTGCGGGATTGCTTTGGCCCTGATGTTGACCCCAAAGTTCAGGCGATCTTTGGCCCGCCGCCGCCAATGGGAGATTCTCACAGTGGTGCTGTAAATTTTAGCGATGGCCAGTTGTTCGCCTTCCCCATAAGGTCATTAAAAGGTGGCTTTGTGTGGGCAACCATCCCTTTAATCCTTTATAGACTGTGGAGAAGTATAGAGATAATGAGGATAACCACAGACTTCTCGAAATTAAAGGCACTCCTTGACGGCGTTGATGCTTCCTTCAATAATTCAGATAGGGTAAGGATATGCCCATCTGGTAAAACCGCCTTATTGATTGGTCAGGCTGGCAACCAGAGGTTAATCCTTGAGGAATTTCCAAAGGTAACAGAAGAATCCAGACCACTTGAGGAATTTGCAAAAGAGATCAGTGTAAAGATTTTCCCATCAGGTTCAACCTTTTTAAAAACCGAGTTTGAAAAGAAACTGATTCTGCTCCCCCAGAACTCATTCACCTATTTTGTCTCTAATGCTACTGAAGTAACACCCAATATAAGGATAGGGGACAGAGGCATTACTGTAAAAGGCTCTTTGAGATATACGGAGTTTTTACCAGCAGAAAGTATCCTGTATAGCACGGTTACATTTAACAAGCCAAAAGAACCTGGCGGGCCTGATGGTGAAACCCTTCTTGCTAATATGAAAAAAATTAAAGTAAGCGAGAATGGCACTGAACTGACCTTTGATAATGGTGAGGATTGGGTTAAGGCTCTTTTTGAACGAGATAAGCCTTCTACAATTCAGATTGGCGGGGATGAGACAACAGGTAAGGGTCTTGTCCAATTGTCATTTGTATAAGGAGGTGGATTGATTATGCCAGATGAGGAAAGAAACTTAGAACATAAAAGGGCAGAGTATGCATACAGTTGCATTGATGAAATAGCAGGAATGGGCGATGATAAGCAGAAGAAATATCGCACTGCTGTCCTTTCCTGCAGTGCATTTATACAGAAGGCAGGGCTTATGCAAGCAATGGCATTTTATCTCAGTAAAAAGCAGAATAAACTTGCTGAACATATATTGAGATGGATTACATTTCAAAGACACGGTGGAAATGCTGTTGAACTATTCCATCAACTCTTGGGGGCTAATGACGAAATGTTAGCAGCAATGACATCTGATGCACAATCCCTTGTTAAATGGCTTAAACGCTTTGCAGAAGGAAGGCTCAAGAAGGATGAAGATGTAGATTCAGAAGGCGCAGCAGAAGAATCAACAGAGAAAGAATCCAGGGCGGAGGAATAAAATGCCAGTCATACCGGGATGTAGATGGATACAGCAAAATACACAAGTAATAAATAACGATATAAATACTGCTCAATCGATAAATGCTTCTCTTGTCCTTGATAAGTTCGTTACATGGACTTCATTGGATTTTTCTTCAGCGCCTGAACCCAAGCCTGATAAAAGACACTTTGAAAAAATAAAAAAAGTATCCGCTACAAATTCTCTTCTAAATAATAGCAACTACAGCCACTTAAAGCAGAGAAGATACATCTTGAATAATGTTGTTACTTTTCCTTTAACCACCCAAACCCGTCTTATTGTAAATCATGGTGGTGAATCAATTCTGGATAACTCAATTGCCCTTCATCCATATTATGGTTTCCCTGTAATCCCTGCCACTGCTGTTAAGGGAGTAACAAGGCATTTTTGTGAAGAATTCTTAAAACTACATGAAAACAATAGAAACCTCTATTTGCGGATATTTGGAAATAAACCAGGCCATAAAGATGCCAGAGAAGGGGAGATTATATTTTTTGATGCCTGGCCCACAAGTATTGGAAGTTATCTTGAGCTTGACATATTTACGCCACATTATCAGAAGTATTATGAGGGGAATGCCCTGCCAATGGATAATCAAAATCCTGTGCCAATACCATTTCTTGCTGTAAGAAAAGGGATATCTTTTGAATTTGCCATAGTGCCATCGTCAAACCATAAAGGCAATGATACCGATCAATTTTTGGACCAGATAAAAGGATACATCATTGAGGCACTTAAAACCTTCGGCATTGGTGCAAAAACAGGGTCAAGCTATGGATACTTCGAATAAGGGGGTATAGATGGCAAAGATAATTCTAACAACATGCGGAACAAGCCTTTATAATTCAAGCTGCTGGACATGGGGTGACCTTAACAAAATACTTCTATCAGGAGCTTCAGACCGTATTGAACTAAAAAAACGGCAGAGCAAATGTGAAAACGCAATAATAGATGCAAAAAGAGAAGATGCTAATGGGACAACACTTGCTGGCACCTTTGATATTGAGTCCTGGAAGAATCTGCCAAGAT
This sequence comes from Deltaproteobacteria bacterium, assembly GCA_018333535.1. Classification (GTDB taxonomy): domain Bacteria; phylum Desulfobacterota; class BSN033; order BSN033; family UBA1163; genus RBG-16-49-23. The sequence continues at coordinate 17,199 of JAGXTA010000151.1, forward strand.
TAAGAGACCTTCCTGCAGAACTTGCATCCCTTAAGGCAATAAAGATGTATCTTAAAAATACTTCAATAAATCAACCATTGGGAGGACACGATAAAATTATCCTCCTCCATTCAGAAAGCAGTAACAATGTTATTGATGGGAGGTTCTGCGCAGAGGTGTTGAAAAGAGTAATTACATATAATAATTTGTTATCACCTATCCCTTCAAACAATATTGAAACAAAAGAGATACAAAATCTTGACCCTGCCGACAGGGAAAAATTTGGTGAGGCACTCAAAGAGGTATGGAGATATACAAGGAACCTTAAAAATGGGGGAAATGACATTGTTCTGAACCTTACCGGTGGTTATAAAGCCCTCGGAATTTTGCTGGGCGCTTTTGGAAGACAATTTGAGGGGATACGAATGTTTTACCTTCATGAAGAGGCAGGATATGACCAGATATTTATGATGAAGTTTGAGAATGGGAGGATTAATTTCACCTACTATAATGCCAATACTGGCGATATTAAAGTAATGGGTGAGAATGTCATGGGTCCTTGAGAATGTCGGAGGTCCTAATTTATGACAATGAAAGATTTTTATAATAGTATGAAAAACACCGCGAATATTTCTGAACTTAAAAAAGTTTTAGCGTCAATCCAACTTCCTGATGGTACAACTTATCAAACAATTTTGGAGAAACTCTTGACAACTGACCCTTCGGAACTTCCAGTTCCGTTACAAAGCCCTCAAAGGATGTTATTAGCCCGACATCTGGCAGTAGAGGTTTCACCTGAAGACAGTTTCACAGGGGAATTAAAAGGAAAATGGCAGAGATACTGGCTCAGATGTTGCCTTAAGGACGAATGCAATTACTTCTTTTCTTTATTTAAAGAATTTGAGATTAATAGAGAAAACGATGTTGAGGCTATTATACAAGAGGAATATCTTTGGAATGTTATAAATTCCGAAGAGGGCAAAAAATTCTATAAGCAAACCATTGCCGAATGGTTTTTAAAAAGATACAACAAGAAGAAAGCTAAGTCTGTATTAAAAACAATAACTGGTATAAAATGGCTCGATAAAATCAGATTCTGGTATCCACGTTTGATTGTCGCCATCCTTATAGGTTTTTTACCATTGATTACTCAAAAAGATATGTGGTTAATGCCTCTCAATCTTTCAGAAATATTTGTAGTGTTCCTGAGCGTTTTGCTTTTTGCTTTATCTTATGGCTATCTTGTCTATGAATGCAACAAAATCATCAACGATATTACAGAAGCAAGGAAACGTGCTTCATGCGTATGCTTACAGGGGTTTCTTATAAGTTTGCTTTTCTCTATTTTTATATGCTTATCAATAGGGCCTGCAATCTTGAACGATAGAACGGAAAATATTATTGAAAGCAATTGTATTATAACACTTTTAGAATTAGGAAATTTATTTTGGAAGGATATAATCTTTTTTGCATTTTCTGCCCTTTTTATCGGCATATTTATCCAGCTTTTATGGGAGGAGAAGACGGTTACGGAGCCTTTGTAATTGGTCATGGATAAATATGGACAAAACATCTTCTCATCCCTCCGCTGGCATCGTCTTTCAGCTACTCTGATCAACACCCAGTCCTCTCCGAAGATGACGGCCCATCCGACATCTGTCATGGAGGCTATCGTTAAAGGGGTTTCCTCGGCTATAGGCCATGTAAACCCGATTATTTTCCATATTCGCAACCAGCGACATTCGGTTCGTTTTCGGGAGGGAGACCGTTTTGTCCTTGATGTCCTGTTTTTACAGGCCACTTCCGATGAAATAGAGCGATGGAGAAACGGTCTCGCAGACTACCTTGCTGATCCTGGAACCGGGCGTAATTATGCTTTGCACGAAGCAGGGCCGGTCGAGGAGAGGTCTTATTCCGATTTGCTTCGTGAAGTCGGGCAGGTGTCCGTCGAAGGAGAGCTTTGTCTTGAATTCCTTGCTCCCGTTCCCTTTAAGCGCCCCAAGAAAACCTTCCGAACCCATCTTGACAAGGATGTCTTCATTGAAGCCTTCAAAAGCAGGTTCTCCAGGCTTTTCGGCAGGCATGTAGGCTATGCAGGGGGAGACGACGAGTTCTTTCTCCTCCCTTATTACTGGACATACACGGAGTACCGCCACCAGTCGCATTCCCAGCCCAGCCAGGTCCAGCTCATCAACGGATGCACCGGAAAGCTTTACATCAAGGGCCGGTTTTCAAACCTCCTGCCTTTTCTTTTACTCGGGGGTGAGCTCCATGCAGGGACAAAGTTTTCGAATGCCCAGGGATATTACATTCTCCACGGTGATTCTCCCGGCTATTTTGCGGGCCACTTTCCGCGGAAGACGGCAATAATATCGGTGGTCAGAGAGGTTATCGACCGCTATGACAACGCCCTTGAGTCCTTGTCTTCGGCCGAGGGCATCCCCTTCAGCGAAGAGGCTTATGCCAATAAGATCCTGGCGGAGATCGTGAGCGGTTCTTACATGCCGGCGCCAAATACTGCTTTTTACATCAGTAAGAAAAGGGGGACTGACCGTCTTGTGGAGCAGCCGTCGCTGAAGGACCTGATCGTTCAGCAGTATCTTTTGCGAACGCTCAGTGACGTCTTTGAGCGTATTTTTGAGGAGGAGTCGATAGGATTCAGGAAGGGCGTGTCCCGTCAGAAGGCGATAGAGATGGTCCAGTCGGCAATTGCGGAGGGTTACCAATACGTGATCGAGTCGGACATCGAGGACTTTTTCCCTTCCGTCGACCTGGACCTCCTCGGCAGGCTTCTTGATCATTACCTTCCGTCGGGAGACAGCCTCGTCAAGGGGCTTATCCTGAAGACTGTGCAGAACGGCTATGTCCTCAATGGGGCCCTTCATTGCCGCACCAAAGGAATCGCCCAGGGCAGCCCCTTGTCGCCTCTTTTGGCAAACCTCTACCTTGATTCGTTCGATGAGGAGGTCTGCCGCTGGAGCGTGAAGCTCATTCGCTATGCGGATGATTTTGTCATCATGACAAAATCGAAGGAAGAGGCCGAACAGGCGCTGTCCAGAACGGAATCCTTTCTCTCATCAGTCGGCCTTCGCATCAAGAAGGAGAAGACCGCCATACGGCATATAGGGGAGGGGTTTCAATTCCTCGGGATGAAGTTCGGAAGGACTGAGGTCACGGTGAGCCCTGAGGAAGACCTCAAGAGGCTCCGGAAGCCCTTGTACATTACGGAGCCCTATCTTTTTCTTGCGCTTAACGGCGAGGCCGTGGACATCAAGAAAGGGGGGAACGTCATCGAGACATTCCCCTTGCGGCGAATCAGTGAGATCATCGCCATGGAGAAGGCCGTCTTCTCAACGGCGCTCGTGCGGAGATGCGCTGAGAACAACATTCCTTTTACCATCACCCTTGGCACAGGCTATTTCATCACCACCATCAAGCCGGATTCAAAGAAGTACTACGACGTCGCCTTTGAGCACGGGAGGCGCTATCAGGCCCTGACCGACACTGAAATTCTCAGCATCGCCAAAGAGTTTGCCGCAGGGAAACTCTCAAATTTTGTATCTCTGTTCGCTCAGAGATACGCAAAGGGCGAACACCTCTTCCTTGCCGAGCTCCGCCGGGTCATTGAACGGATCCATTGCGCTGGAGACATACAGGAAGTGAGGGGCCACGAAGGCTCCGCTGCGAAGAAGATATACGCTCATCTCAATGAATTTATCGACCACAAGGAATTCCACATAATGAAACGCGACAGAAGAAGGCCGGACAGAATCAACTCCTTGCTGAACTTCGGTTTTTATCTCCTTTTCTCGCGCATCAACGCGACTGTTCGGGCGGTGGGCCTCAACCCCTATCTCGGCTTTCTCCATGCCCCTGAGGACAACTATGAATCCCTTGTGTGCGATATCGAGGAGCTTTTCCGCGCGAGCATCTGCCGCTTTATCGTAAAGATCATCAACCTCAAGACCATCGGCAAGGAGGACTTCACGGAGTCGGACCAGGGCTTTTATCTGAACAAGAATGCGAGAAAGAAGTTCCTGGACCAGCTCGAGGCTGAGATGGAGCGCAAGTCTGCGAAGAATACTCTCTCGCTCAAGGAGAACATCTACGCCCAGACGATGGTTGTCAAGAACTATATACTTGAAAATAAACCGCTTTCGTTCTATCGTTGGGAGAATTGAACTACCACCAGCTACAAGCTGGTGGATTCATTACCGACTAAAGTCGGCTAAAGAAAATACGTATCAGCACAGAAATCCTCACGAGGGAAAACCCGCAAAACCTGCACACAGTGTGCATACTAAAGTCTTCGCCTGAAGGCGAGGGTTTTCCTCCCCGAGTGAGACAATGAGCGGGACATCGGATTACGCCGTCGTCTATGACATCACCTGCGACAGAGAGCGCACGAGGGTCGACCGTGTCTTGAAGGGGTTCGGATTTCGTGTCCAGAAAAGTGTATTCGAATGCCGCTTGAACAGGCGGGGGAAGGAGGAACTGGTCCGCAAACTTGAGGCGGTGGGGGTGAAAACGGGGTTTATCAAGATCTACCGCCTTGAATACACCTTCAGAGGGGTTGTGATCGGCGAGCGGAAAGATAAGGACGTTGACGATGGAAATGCCTTTATTATATAGTCCATTCAGAACCCCCTTCTGTCAGTTGTTGATAACTGCCGGAACGTCGGAGGTTCTGAAAATGCTCGATTTTTGTTCTTTGAAAACCGAATATTACAAACCACCCGTCCGAAAGGGCATTCCTATCGGTAGGAACTGAAACCCATCCACGCCTCTTCGTCTTTTACGAATTGTCCGAAAGGGCATTCCTATCGGTAGGAACTGAAACGCTCGGCTCCCAGCTGGGAAAGTCTTGTCTTGAGTGTCCGAAAGGGCATTCCTATCGGTAGGAACTGAAACGTTTCCCGGTTTCCCTGAAGTATTTCAATTCAGTCCGAAAGGGCATTCCTATCGGTAGGAACTGAAACCCAGATAGCTGAAGATCGTTTTTCTTGTTTGTCCGAAAGGGCATTCCTATCGGTAGGAACTGAAACTTTTCATTCTCATTGCTCCTTTCTTTATGTGAGTCCGAAAGGGCATTCCTATCGGTAGGAACTGAAACTTACCATCGGCGATAGCGGTAGTCATCGTAATAAGTCCGAAAGGGCATTCCTATCGGTAGGAACTGAAACCTTAACGGTTCAACAGAATCAAGCTGTTTAGTCCGAAAGGGCATTCCTATCGGTAGGAACTGAAACTTATAATACGTTCCGATCGTCCAACCAACAGTCCGAAAGGGCATTCCTATCGGTAGGAACTGAAACAAGCAGTGAAATGGTTTAAAGTTTATATCTTTTTTGTCCGAAAGGGCATTCCTATCGGTAGGAACTGAAACTGTTTTTCAACCAGTTCTTTCTGAATGAATTGTCCGAAAGGGCATTCCTATCGGTAGGAACTGAAACCCATCGGGATTGCGATGCTCCATTAAAATTTGTCCGAAAGGGCATTCCTATCGGTAGGAACTGAAACTTTGGAACGTATTCTACGTCGCTTTTATAATAGTCCGAAAGGGCATTCCTATCGGTAGGAACTGAAACCAAAGCGTACAAACCAAAACTTATCCATTTAAGGTCCGAAAGGGCATTCCTATCGGTAGGAACTGAAACTGTCAACTGGTTTCCTCAAACCATCTTTCAAATAGTCCGAAAGGGCATTCCTATCGGTAGGAACTGAAACCCACCAGTAAAACTTTTCCCATTTTTTTTCATTTGTCCGAAAGGGCATTCCTATCGGTAGGAACTGAAACATAATGAAGGGCGGAGGCGGAAGAATGGAGATCCAGAGGGCCTTAGGGACGTAGGGACGTACTTAAGTTAATTAAATTTCTTAAAAACAGATGGCTGTATCACGATCGTGGGCAATTTTAACACGGACGGCAGTCTAACGTAGGTTCTAAAACAACTTGACTGGCAAGCGCCCCGTCCCGCCAAAGCGGGATAGGCGGGGCCCCTATTTCCGTTGCCTGGCAGTATGCCCCATTCCATTCTTCACACAAGAGATGATACACCGCCCAATTCTTTGCGAATATTGAAAAAACTGCGAGATAGAGTATAATAAACCCAGCGCCTTCCTGGAGGGTATTAAACCCCGCAGGAAGATTATTCAATGCCATTCATGGAGCACTTCAAAAAAGTGCTCCATTCATCCCAGCAGCAGAGCTGCGGGGTATTCTGGAAGGTGCTGGATAAACAAATGGTCGACTGGAATCGTTTCACGCCTGCTGATTTTGAGTACGACTTTGAACATGATAAATTGGGAGCACATAATGTCACATTTGAAGAGGCTGTTGAGTGTTTCTTTTCCGACTTTGAAGTGAGACGTAACAAATCTTACAGGGATCGTTACCAGCTCATTGGCAAGACTATTGGAGGACGGCCACTTAAAATCATTTTTCAGCTCAAACCGGGCAAGGTGATCCGTATTATCACAGGATGGGGAATATGAGAACGAGACGCAAGACCCTCTCTGAGGAACAAATTGATCAGTTTGTGATTTCTCAGGCAAATAACGATTCTGCCTGGGAAGATGCGATGAAGGTTACAAGGCAGAGATCGACGTCGCTATCGCTTCCTGCTGTCCTTGCCTCACGAGCTGCATTCTTCGCTCGTTTGCATCGTGAGGCAAGCCTGGAGGATTGGATTAAACGTATTATTAGGGAGCGATTGGATATCGAAGAAGCAGCCTTCGCTGGATGCAAGAGAGAACTGATCGGAAAGAACAGCCGTTGACCAAAATGCCGCTTGAACAGGCGGGGGAAAGAGGAACTGATCCGCAAACTTGAGGCGGTGGGGGTCAAAACGGGGTTTATCAAGATCTACCGCCTTGAATACACCTTCAGGGGGGTTGTGATCGGCGAGCAGAAAGAGAAGGACGTTGACGATGGAAATGCCTATATTATATAGTTCATTCAGAACCCCCTTCTGTCAGATGTTAGTAACTGCCGGAACGTCGGAGGTTCTGAAAATACTTGATTTTTGTTCTTTGAAAACTGAATGTTACAAAGCGCCAGGTCCGAAAGGGCATTCCTATCGGTAGGAACTGAAACTTCTTCCAAGAAAAACTCTTGAGCGTCTTGTAGGTCCGAAAGGGCATTCCTATCGGTAGGAACTGAAACTCTTTTCTTTTTGGAGCACTGGTGAGTTCTATGCGTCCGAAAGGACATTTCTATCGGTAGGAACTGAAACTTCAATCTCTTTTAATCTTTCAATTACCTTTTGTCCGAAAGGACATTCCTATCGGTAGGAATTAGCTCCTTGGGTCGTTTTCCAAGATTGTCAGAATTTCTCAATGGGCAGGGAGAAAAGATTCTAAGTGGAGAAAAAGAAGTAAAATGATAGGTTCAGGGGTTTGATTGCAAGGGCTCAAGGGATAAAAATCAAGAAGTCTAACCTGGTATGGGACGACTGGGAGCGATTTTCATTATGGCAGAATACGAAGATGAAGATGGGGGGGGCTAATCGGCTCTGTTGTGTTTGAAGGCAATCTGGAAGAGTTCTTGCCCTTTCTTCTTCTTGGCGAGTATATCCATGTGGGGAAAGGGACGAGTTTCGGTCTCGGCAAGTATAAGATCGACCGGACATGATTCGCTCTAATCTCATTCCAATGAATTGGCTTATGGTAGTTTTAGATTTGACCCCTGAAATTCTGATGATTTCAGGCTTATCTTCATCCCTGCTGTTATCAGCGGGACTTCCTAACGGGGTAAAAATTATTGTTTTTCTTTTAGACGGAGAAGTAGACTTTCAGTTTTCTCAATCTCGTGTTTCAGCTCTGGCTCTTTTTTGAAAGCGGTCAAGGCGGATTGAAGCAAATCCGCTGCCATTGTTTGATCACCAAAGCGAATCAAAGCCTCAGCCATATTGCGCTTGCTCACGCTTGCTAAATGGCTATTCTCGGATTTTTCGAACGTCGATATGGCCTCTTTGAAATGACGCAGAGCTGCCTCATGATCACCTGCTGCAGCCTCTACCTGCGCTAATGAATCCAGCGCTGTACCTAACGTATATGCTTGCTCCCACGCACAAAGACCATGAGCCTGTCGCGCATAATTCAATGCAGACGCTATTTCCCCCTTCGACAATAATGCAAGCGCCAGGAAAGAAAATGCAAAAATTAAAAACATACGATCGTGGATTTGCATTAAGCGAGAACCCGCATCTAAAAGCAGGGGGATAGCTTCATCAACCTTTCCCAGGTTAAACAATACCTCTCCTTTTTGGCACATCGCCTGAGCTTGCGTAGCAACTATCCCCCGCCTTTGCGCGAAGTCAGTAACCTCCTCAAGCACCCGTACCGCCTCGTCTAAACGGTTTGTAAGCTTCAAGTCATCTGCCATGTTAAGTAACGAATCCGTTGCTTCGATCATATAATCAATACTTTTGCCGAGATCAGCAGCATCTCGGTAGGCTGCTATCGATTCGGCATAGGGCCCCCTAAAGCTGAGAATGATTGCGAGAATACCTTTGCCTCTGCAAAGAGCCGCTGTCTTTTCTGTCGACGGAGGCAAGTCTTCAATCCTGGCAATTGCAGTGCGGACAATCTCCAAGGCTTCTTGGTTGCGATCTGTGCGTCCCAGGTACATAGCCTCTTCAATGCTAATTAGAGCCTCCAATATTACCGAATTAACCTGGGTCTTTGTGAGGTACCCTCGTGCTTCCTCAAGCACGTGAGGAATAACCCGATACTCACACAACTGATCCCGCGCATCTAATAGGTCGATATACCATCCAATAACTCGCTTCGGTTCCAGTTCAGGCCTTTCGCGTTCGGAAATAAGCTGGACATACAACTCGCATGCTTGGGTATAATCGCCCGACGTGCTTAGACCAAGCGCCTTGAGCTCAATCAGCCGAAGGCGTGTAAGCTCTTGTGCCTCTTTCTCACCTTTCGGAAGCTTCCCAAACAATTCGATCCCCCGGTCACACCAGCGCATAGCCTGATACCAGTTGTATTGCGACTCTTCAACTTCAGCGGCCATAACGCAATACTCCAATGCTTTGGAATAATGATGAGCCTCGATGAAGTGGCGAGCCAGTTGAGCAGCGATTTGCCGGGGATCAGGATATAGTTTCTCCAGCACCTTGCCGATCTCATGGTGCAATAATCGTCGCTTGTCAGCATTGAGAAGGCTATTATAGATATAAGATTGAAAATAAATATGTACGAATCGGTAGGGACTCAACTCCTCGCTTAAAGGCTGCTCTGCGCGACGGATCAAGCGGTAGTTCTTTTCAAGCGCTTCAATCCTATCAAATAATTCCAAATTTTCTAACTTCAGCAGAGAGCCAACTACCTGGGCCGTGAATTCCTCTCCCTCCACCGCAGCGTGTGTCAACAATCTCCGTAGTTGGTCAGTTAACTGATCAATTCTTTGTTTGATGACCGTCCCGATCTTATCCGGCACATCGGATTGATTCAGATGGGAGGCCCCGTTCCATGCCCAAACGCTCTGACCCTGCACATCTTTTTTCTGAACAATTATCCTTTTCATTTCCCACGAGGAAAATAATTCAACGACGAATAGGGGATGGCCACCACTCCGGTGCTGCACGACATCAATAACATTCGCCGGCAGATCATGTTCGCCATAACGTTCATGCAGATACTTTCTGACATCAATGCTTTGACTGCTATCGAGCGACATAATGGGCTCTTGCCAATGTTTGCGTAAGTCGTAATATAGGGGCTTGTAAGGTACGTCGCCGACTTCATGGAAAGGCCGCGCTGTGCAGATTAAGAATACGGGACACGAAGCGAGATTTTGCATCAGATGAAATATAAGCCGTAACGAAGATTCATCTCCAAAATGCAAATTATCGATGGCCACGAATAAAGGGGCCCGGGCGGCAATTTCCTGAAGCAGATTGGTGTATTGGGCAAATTTGTTCTCGTCACTTATCCCTTTGCCTTTTTTTCTTGCTTGTGTCAATTTGTAACTGGTGCCCACGATGGGAACAAGTGTTAACGCATCGACCCAGTCAACTGCTATCTCCACCAAGAGTTGAATGAAAGCTTTTTTATCAAAACCCTTTCTACCGATCTGCTCCAGAATCTGACGAAAGGGGGTGTAAGCACTGTCGCCCATCTCAAGGGCACATGTGCCCAAAGCTGTCAATACCTTTTTATTTTTTTGTGAACTTTCTCCGGCTTCGTACAGGAACTTCATGATCAGGTCGCTCTTGCCGGTACCGAATTCGCCTTCAATCAGAAAAAAGTGCGGCCGTTTTGTATCGATCGTTTGTGTCATTTTCTCATGCAGACGGGCAAGCTCGGTTTCGCGTCCCACAAAGTTGGGTGGCAGAGTTATCGTCTTCATATTATTCTCCTTCCAGTAAACCCCGTTAGAAAGTCTTCTACTTCCTAACGGGAAAACTCACATGGGCCACTAAACCCTGTGTTGGCTGAAAAAGAAAAAGCCATCATCCCCACTGCGACCCCCGATAGAAGCTGAGCTTTGCACGGGGCAAGCAGTGGGGCTTTCTAACGGGGTAAAACAAGTGGCGAGGACCAATGATCATGAAAAAGGGAGTCTCAATCCTTCAGAAACTCCACATCTTCTTGGTGTTATCAAATGCTTTCAACCGCATTTCCTATAAACCCCTTTCATATGGGACAAGTTCTCTTCCGTTAAAGGTTATTTCGTGAGTTGGAGTGTAAGGGATGGGGCGCCTAAAATGCCCAATTTCCCTGGGATCTGACTCCATTTACCCTATTCCAAATCCCCTTGCAACTATTCATAATATTGTTTGAACCGCTTTTACCTCGTCAACTTGGCACGTCCCCTTGACCTTTCCGATTCCCATCCATTCAAGTTCGCCAAAGATATATTGAACATAAGATATCGGTGAGGGTAAGCAAGCATCGCAATTTAAGGGAACTATTTCCGGTTTCGGAACAATATGTAAATGACTGCAACTATCGAAAGAACGGGTATAAGTAAATGGGGCGAGATAACGTCTCTTATCTGGAGTCCTGATAAAACCAGAAGCAAACCGGCGATCATATCTTCAGCACGTCTCCTGCGTCTCTCCGTTTTTGCCTCCCATTCCGAATTGACTTCAGATAACCTCGAATGGACCGCCTCTCTGAAATTGGTTAAACCTCTGGAATTTTCTCCGATTTCGTATAACATTTTCTCCGTTGGATAGTGAAAGATGTTTGGTAGATAATCCCTGTCAAGCAGCCTGTGCATTTCACGCCTTGCATCTTCCAGAGTTTTTAATTTCCTCGAATCAGCCTTTGATGCAGCTTCCGAAGCTCTTCGTAGCAGCTCTTCGTTGTGTAGTAAGACTGCGTGAGGGATAATCAAATAAGGACTGATCCCTATGGTGGATGCTATTACCTCGTATGCCCGATCGGATGAAGCAATATTTAAGAGGGTCCCCTTGTGTATCCCTATTAAGTTCTCTGTCCCCAGATTCACCTGCCCAAAGACGTCTCTCAATTCGCTTACATCAATATAGTCGAAATCTAAGAGCCCTTGAAATATCCCCGCTATCCCCAGTACCGCTTTATTGATGTTGCCTTTCAGAGCCGGTTCGGAAGTGGCCGTATCAACAAGCGGCCTTTTATGAATGGAATGGAGAGCTTTCCACAACGAACTCCAATCCGACACGTTTCCACAACCATCTCCTTCGGTTATAAGCTGAATCGTGCCAACCCTGATATCTGGTGATGAAAGTCCAACATTTCCGAACACTGACCCAGCAAGCTCTCTGATAGTTACAGGCTCTATCGCCGGGAAGTGAAATTTTATGCAGTCTATTAAGGTTTCTCCTTTGCTCGCTCCGCCTGCTTCTTCACCGCCCTCCCACAACTTGACAAGCTTGACGAGATCATATTCATTTAAGGCTGATTCCTCTGATTCAGGTTCCGGACATAAAATTAGGTGAAAAACTGAAATGTCACTTAAGAAATCTGTTCTGCTAGCCTTTATCTCAACACGTCTGGTCCGTTGACTTTTCGAACCCAGATCAGTGCAAATTAGTCTTTTCCTTTTACCTTCAGCGGTATAGACTAATTCTGGTGGGAATTGGATGTCGATATACCGAATATCCTCTGGAATTCTTATAACCTCACTTGAAAAGGGCGGCCATAATCGAAAAGAGTATGACATAAGATCCCTCTCGAATGAGCTGAAATCAGGCGATGGATTAGGTGATCGATCCTTGTCGGGGTATCTCCCTAAAAAATGAACTGCGATCCCATATTTCTTAAATTCGAGAGCGGGCGATTCTTTTCGACAATCCTGGTCGTTGATCATGTCCGTCATTTTCTTATTTGAATTTGAATCCGTTCCTACCCCTCTTTTTTACTTGAGGTCCAAAGATTCTAATTGGATCAAATCTCTCCGTGAGTCAGAGAGCATATTTTGTATGTCACTGTCAGTCTCCGGGTTTTCTACTCCTTGTACTTTGTAGAACTCCGTAAGAAAAGAACGAATGGTATCAAATGAAATAGATTTTATAGGCTTATCATCGATTGGAAATACAACTAGGCTTAAACAACGGGAACGTCCCTGGCCCGGTTTCAGTTCAGGCTGGACATAGCAAATCGGAACACGCTGAGCACCAAGTCTTGAAATAATCCTGACGCGTTCCCTTGGATTCATGGAGTCCTGGGAAACCTTCACTTTTGAGGGATTGTTTACTTCTCCAAAAACGGCCTTGAGCTTCCCGCCGGTATTGATTGCGTCTTTCTTAAGCTTTTGCATCGCTTCGTTGAAGAGATACCTTCCTAACCCTCGATTCCGATGACTTGGATGAACAACCAGATAAGTTAGTAGACCGCATTTACTTTCTCCATAGAATTCGGCATATATACAACCCATTAGCGTCCGGCTTTCCCTTTTACAGAGGTTCTTCCCTGCCACAAGGATATGAAGAATGGGAGTCGTTTCATTTCGAGCAGGTCCCCAGAGTAAAGCTCTCCAAATCGATGGATCCTCTTGTTCTTCACGAATTGGGAACCCGGCGAGGTATAGATCACTGTACACAACATTTAACAGTTCCTCTTCGTGTACTTCGCATAAATCGATGAGTTCCAGTCCAGATGTTATCATGCAATCTATTTTCGCCTCATATCTCTCATAAATTCATTTTCAAGATTACAACCCAATATTTCTGGGCCTCCGTGGAGACACACTGTTCATAAAAGATTACCAATTGATTTTAAACACTCCTCGGATTTTTGAATCTCACCTCTTGATAACAATTCCTGGGAGACCTTTTTTAAAATTCCTTCTTCGGTACCATAAGGGTCCAAAACACCAGTTTTGCTTAAGGCTTTTCGAAATTCATTTATTCCATCAACACGCTTTCCTTCTCTTATAAGAGTAATACCTTTCATAATGTGGGTTTCGATAAGGCAACTCAAATACTGGACGTCTTCATTTAAAAAAAGGCTTTCATCAAAGTATCTATGGGCCTGTGAATAGTCTTTTCGGTCCGAACATACAATTCCAAGGTTATTAAGGGCAATTACCATTTTTTTAGGTGATCCGGATTGTTCGGCCCATTCTCTAAACTTTGAATAGTACGTCCATGCTACATCGAGTTCGCCTCGAAAGCGATAAAGTTCACCGAGGGTATTTAGTGGATGCCTATCAAGAGCATGACTCTCTGCAACCTCAAGAGATTTTTTTGCCCATAGTAAAGCATTATCTATGTCACCCTGCCTTCGAAAAATCATACTGAGCCTTCTATAAGCTCTCATTAACTGATCAAAGAAATCCTTCTTACCACAAAGCTCAATAGCAAGCTGGCAGTACCGTTCTGCTGCGTTCCTCGATTCAACGGACCAATCTTTTGTTAACGTTCCAGCAAGCTGGCGCCCCCATACTGCATCATACAGGTCGGCAAGATCGCAGTAAATTTCGCAGAGAATGTCCTCATATCCTTTCTCCACAGCCAATTTATCAACAAGTTTGTAGTACTCCAACGCTGTGTCATACTCTTCTCTCATCAGATGCACGTCTGCTAAATTATCAAGCGCCAGCATTTCCTCCCGGTCATCTTTAATACTTTTGGCTATGGACAGAGCTTCCTGGTGGCATTTCTCTGCTTCTTTCCCATCCCCTCTATATTCAAAAAGGTCTCCTAATTCTCGAAGTATGATTAACTTTTCTCTTCTATCTTCCACCTTTGCGTCTTCGAGTTTTGGAAACGCTTTTGACCAAAGTTCTATGGCGTGCTGGTAGCTACGGATAGCTTCATGAGTCGCAAATGTTTTCCCAGCCTGACTTGCGGTGATATTCCAATAATGGTAGGCTTTTTTGTAAATATATGCCAATTCAAAGTGGCGGGCAAGTTGGGCAGAGATTGCCTCAATATTATCACCGTAGAGACTTTCGAGACACTCGGCTACCTTTCGGTGCATTAAACGTCGCTGACTCTCACCTATGGTACGATACAAGTGTTCTTGTATCAGCCGATATCGAAAGTGGAAAAAAGAAAGAATTACGTCCTTTTCGATTATCTTTTCCCCCTTTTCGTCAACCAACTGGTGGATTCTTCCCAATCCATCAACAAGCTTTTCCAGAATTTTGTCCTCTTCCAAATCCTGTAGTTTGGCCAGAACTTGGGCCGTGAAGTCTTCACCTTCAACGCTTGCAGTGGTGAGGAGGCGTTTAAGATCTTCTGTTAGCCGCCCCACTCTCTGCTGGATAACGGCTTCAACTCGCTCGGGCAAATGCCCCGGGTATTTAATGTCTTTGTTCAGTTGCCAATGTTCATCAACTTCTGCTATTTCCCCCAGTTCATACATATTTTCGAGCAACTCTTTCAGGAAAAGGGGATTCCCAGCCGTTCGGTGATTGAGAATCGAAATAAATGATTCGGGAAATATATGGCCGGGAAATCTTGTATCTAAATAATGTTGGATGAAGCGATCTATCCTTATTTCGTCATCGGGTTTCCCTCTCACCCTATCTAAACTGAGTATATGTGATCCATGTCGTCGAAGTTCATTAATAACTCGTAAAAGCGAATGTTCATGGCCATCTCTCCCCAATGAGATTTCATGTGGGCGATACGATCCTATAATTAGTATGCGTTGCTTGCTAATTCTTCTTCCAAGGTAGAATAACAAGGCAATAGATGCCTCATCAGACCATTGCAGATCTTCAATGATTACCACAGTTGGGCTATTCTGAGATAAGCTCGTCAAAACACGAAAGTACTGTTCAAATACCTTATTCTGTTCTATCAATGTACTTGGACCATCTGAAGATTTTGGTTTGATCCCAAGTTGCCCGAGTATTACTTGGATACCTTTCAGCCCTATTCCGGCAAATGGGACGAAGCAGGCAATAATGTCGGGAGCCACTTCATAGAGGCACTTAATTACTAACATGGAAACTGTTTTTGCATTTCCGACTGGTTTCGCAAGATTTTGCTGGCTTCCAACTAAATTCCACAAAAGTTCTTTAAATGGTAAATAAGCATCAGCAATGCCTACCTGGGCATTACATTCCCCCGATCCACTTATAACGTCATGATATTGTTCTCGTATACGGTGTAAAAACTCCTCCAGAAGAGCAGTTTTCCCTGCTCCAGCCTCGCCAGCGATGAAAAGAACAGAGCCATTTCCTTCCCTCACCCTAAGGAATTGTTTTATTAATTCAGATAATTCCTGGTCTCTTTCAATTAACGTCGGTGGTTGATTTTCTATGATATTCTGCATTCCCAATAACGCCCTTATAATATTATAACTTACACCCGACCTGGAGGGAGCGCCTCAGCTCCTCGGCGATCCGGTTAAGTTTGACATCCGTACGAAATCCGACGGACTGGGCAGCACTAACCATGATTCTATAAGCTTCGCGGGCTGGTACTCCCAACCATTCCCCAACCTGAAGGATGACAGAACCTTCAGAATCCAAAAGAGCTCCATCGGCAAGCGCTATATCAGAAAGACGGGATAGGATAAATTTCTTATCATCTTCATCACCTTTTTCTTTAATCATACCAACCACTGAAGTTAGCTTTTCCTCGATTTCTTTCCGGTCAGTAACGATTTCCTTTTCAGGCTCATCGGTAAAATAATATTGCAGTATCTGAATAAGAATCTTCACCTCCTCGTCACTGATATCTCCATCTGTGCTGAGAAGCATGGCGCCTGCTAAGGCGATTGTTCGCATTACCGCCTCATGCAATGGCTTGTAAGGGTAACGATGAGTAATTCGTATCAAATCATCTATGGCCTTTTCCATCTCGTCGTCAGGTATCAAGTCGCCCACGATCGGAAACCCATTGCGTCTGGCTTTTTCGGATCTGGAGAAGAGTTCGATGGCCTTCAAACGAATCGGTAACAAAGGATGGGAGGCAAAAGCCTCTTTTATGATTTCAGGATGCCCCTTGATTTCATCAACTTGTCGGAGGAGGGCCTCAATATCGAGATTCAAATTTCGCTCGCTGAGCCCGAAGACCCCTTTAATGAAGGCTTTTGCAGAAGCATTAAAGTCACCGCTGGCCAGCAGTCCCACTCTATCTGCGCTGATTTCTGCCTTTTTACGCCAGCGCAAAAATAGGCTCTCCCCAAGAGGAGGAAGCACAGTGGCTGATGGATTCTTTTCATCTGTCGATATCAGGCCGTTGAGGCGGTTATTTCCGAAAAGAAAATGGGCTAATTCATGTCCAAGAAGGGATTTTACTTCGGCGTCGTCGAGCTTTTCGAGAGCGCCTGCCGTTATTCCTATTAGGGAGTACGTTCCGGATTCCTGAATATCGAGAAAAGCATAGGCATTTACATGCTGTTCAGGCAAACAAAAAATCTCTTCCTTTCCATTAATCGCCAATACTTCACATACTTCCTTGAAAATACGATGAATGCGAGGAGATAAGTTTTCGGTAAGGCGAATGCCGTCCTTGAGAAGACGCTCCCGCATACCTCGATCACGTTGTTGAAGGTTTGCTTCATACGTTTTCAGATAGTCCCCAACGCGGTAAGTGCTAAAAAGCTCTTCAACATCGGCCAGGTCCCCTCTATAACGAATATCTTTCCAGTCGATTGCCATAATCCATGCCTCCTTTTCACCCGATGGATGCGGAGGTGTGATTGGTGTATTCAAGATGTATCAACAGAAAACAATTTATAGAAAAAGAGGCTCTTCGTCAATGGAATTTTTAGGGCATGTTTTCGGAGATAAGAATGCTGACAAATTCCCCCCCTGACAAATTGCCTTGACTTTTCGATAGGATACGGATATTTTGGCCAAAGAAGTGGTGTTAAGTGATTGAGGCCGGACCAAAAAGGGAAAGATACGAAAGAAAATAAAGCTCTCAGAAGAGGAGAGGATCGGATGAAGAACCCAGGGGTGGCGGCAGTTCTCAGTTTCTTTATTACTGGTTTGGGACAAATCTACAATGGACAAATTACTAAAGGCGTGTTGTTCATCATTATCCAGGCGATCAATGCCCTGCTAATGTATGCATTAATCGGTTTTATCACCTTCCCAATCTTCTGGATCTGGGGGATGGTTGATGCTTACAGGACGGCGGAAAAAATTAATAAAAAAACAAACCTCTCAGGCAGCATCTAATAAACCTCTGGAACCGTTAAGCCAACCACAGATACAACATGCAACTTTTTTTGATTAACAATCAACAGACCCTATCGCGGATCATTTCTTGTTCCTTGTAAAAACAGCCCTCATTAAAAGCGTGGATTTCTGCTATCTATCCTATGTTTCCAGATTCTTTAAAATGTTTCAATTTGATTCTCATATATTGGACCAGTATGCATCATTTCTAACGGAAATCTTTGATTCCTGAAGCATGCATCTGTTGCGTAGGTGAAGCCGTTAGGCAGGATTTTGGTTGATAGTATCTGCGGGCTTGATTATTGTTTGGGACGGATAAGTGAAATGGGTTTTTTGATCGCTTTTACCGAGGGTTCTGAAATCTTAAAAGTTTCTGGCATACATCCTGCTATGATGTAGGCATCCATCACCCTTTTTCTTTACCCCTTCGAAATCGATATTGCCTTGGGGATGATCTCCCCCCAACCGCCTCTTGCCGTCAGAAATGGGGTAAAATTTTTTTTGACATAGTTATTTAGTAATGGCAATTGAGGCGAGGTTTATAGGAGTTTCTATTCATGTTCTTCTGCACGAAACTGATCTGAAATCTCATTGACAAAAGGCTCTCAAATGGGTAGAATTTCTAAAAATTTATAAATTGCAGCATAATAATTGTTATGAATTTTAAATAAACACTGGAGAAATTTTGAGATGAACATGAACAGAAAAATGGTAAAGAAAATTAATATGAGTGAAGATGCAAATGATGGACATATTCAAGCGGAAAAGAATGAATTAATCTCAATGATTTGGGAAATTACGAAGGATAATTGGGCATTTGCGAGAGGGCAAGATGCTAAACGAAGATTACAAAGAGATGTTGCAACTATTGTTAGAAGAACAAGTTGATTTCATGATTGTCGGTGCATATGCTTTAGGAACTCATGGATATCCGAGAGCTACCGGGGATATCGATATTTGGGTAAAACCCAATAAAATAAATTCAAAGAAATTATACAAAGCATTAGCACGATTCGGCGCTCCTCTTGATCAAATTCAAATCGATGAATTTTCAACTGAAGGAATTATTTTCCAGATCGGTGTGATTCCTCGTAGAATTGACATCATCACGAAGATTGATGGGGTTACATATGAAGAAGCTGATGAAGATAAAATTATTGTTGAAATTGAAGGTTTAAAAATACCAGTTATATCTTTAGAAAAGTTCATCAGAAATAAAATGGCGACAGGAAGAGAAAAGGATGAACTTGATATAAAAATATTAACAAAAAAGGAAAATTCGTAACCTCTCACTGGCGCGAACGCAAAACAGCCGCGCCGCACAGTTAGGGCGTTTGGCAGGAGAGGAAATGAGAGTCATAGAGGAAAAGTACATGCGTATCATGGATGACAGGCGTTCATTCGATGTTCACTTTTGGCAATCCCAAGGTGATCGTGCCATTTTTGAGGCAGTATTGGAAGCGCTGCGTGACTACTTCTTGGTTCGGGGTAAGGATGCTGACGAATTCCGACTTCAGAGAACTGTTGAGTCTTTTCAAAAAGCATAAGATTTGCTATCTTCGCTTGTACCGGGCGTTCTGAGATCTTAAAAGCTTCTGGTATACATCCCACGATGATGTAGGTACCCCTCCATTTACTCTCTTGAAAACATGATCGCCTTGGGGATGATCTCCCCCCAACCGCCTCTTGCCTTTCTCTTTTCGAGAATCTTTTGTTCAATCTCGGCAGGGTCACCGAAGTAGATGCAGTGGGCGAGGCAGATATTATCCGCACAGGCCGGATAGAGGCCTTGGTCCACACGGTGATAGCAGAGATTGCACTTGGCTGCGGTCTTTTTCTCATCATCAAAGCGAATGGCATCATAAGGGCACTGGTTAATGCATAATTGGCACCCGGTGCATTTCTCGTCATCGAGGACGACGATCCCATCTTCCCTTTTTCTGATGGCTTGCTCCGGGCAGGCTGGCACGCAGGGAGGGTCCTCGCAGTGCTTACAGACATTGACACGCCAAATGAAATCGAGCTTTCCGTTCATCAACCTCGGACCATCCGGCCACACGGATAAATACTTGATCCCGTTGGCTGCCTCAACCGGATTAAATTCCTGTTGACAGGCGACTTCGCAAGTCTTGCATCCCCAGCAGGCGAATTCTTCAATGGTCAGAGTATATTTATTCATTGCCGTTTCCCTCTTTCCGTTCAGGGTAGATCCTGCACAGAAGCGTCCTGATGTTCGATGCGCCCATTGCGGGGTCACAGCTTTCTAAGGCATTGTCAGTGAGGATATTGATGTTGGATTCCTGCCAGCCGTGACCTGGACCTTTCTTCTCCGGAAACCACCATCCATGCTGGGCTGCAACGATCCTGGGATCGCGGCCGAGGGCAAGTCTGGCCCGCTGCCTTACTCTTCCCCGACGGGATTCAATGATGACCCAATCGCCTTCATGGATACCTTCCTTTGCTGCTGCATCGGGATGGATTTCAACGATTGGGTCTCTATCAAGTTCTCTGAGTCGCCCTATTTGTCTGTTTTCCGTGTGAAAGAATCCGGGCTGTCGCGCACCCGTGATCAGGATGTAGGGATATTCCTTATAGAGTTCCGGCGTGCTGACCGGGCTTTCAGGGGGCTCCCTGTGTTGAGGGAGGGGATCATATCCCATCTTCTCAAGCACGGTAGAGTAGAGTTCGAACTTCCTCGTGGGAGTGGAGAACCCTCCCTCTTTATACTTGTAATACTTCATCTCCCCCCTGATGTAATTCATCTTCTTAAAATCATTCCAGGTGATGTTCATCGGATGGAGGATGTAATCAAGGGCCTCTTCAAAGTTGTTCCACCAGTATTGGCCCTGGCCGATCCGGTGGGCGAGATCGTTCAGCATCTCATGGTCTGAACGGCATTCGCCGACATGGATGACCTTCCGGCGTGGCAGGATATAGCCGTGACGCTTCCAGAAGTCGCCAACGTAGTCCATTTCAAGCCAGGTAGCAGCAGGAAGAACGATGTCTGCAAGTTCTGCGGTGGGGGTGAGGAAGAAGTCGGCTACGGCCATGAAGTCAACCTTTTCAAGGGCACGGTAGACTTCTTTCGCATTGGCACGGGTGATCACGGGGTTGGAGCTAATCAGAAATAGCATTTTGACCGGATAGGGCTTTTCTTCGAGGATGGCATCCCAGACACATTTTGGCTGCATGATGGCAAACCGTGAAGCCAGCCGGAAACGCTCCCCTCCTAAACGCTTTGCAAACTGATCCTTGGAGAGTATGCCATGGGCCCCAAACTGACCAACATTAACCACATTGGGCGCCCGGTTGAGAACCTGCCCCCCGGGGGCGTCAATGTTGCCGGTTATTCCCATGAGGAACATGAGCAACCGGTCATTGTCAGCGCAGTTCGTCTGCTGCTCGATGGCCACACCCCACTGAATGGCCGCAGGTTTGGTTGTTGCAAAAAGGTGTGCCGCCTCTCTGATCTTCTCCTTCGGAACCCAGGTGATCTCCTGAACTCTCTCGAGGGGGTATTCATTCACCCTCTGAACAAATGGCTCCCAGCCATGGGTATATTTTTCGACAAATTCTTTATCGTAAAGCTTCTCGTTGACGATCACATTGAGCATGCCGAGGGCGAGGGCAGCATCTGTGCCAGGTCTGAGCTGGAGCAAGACATTGGCCCGCGCTGCAGGACGGGTCAGCCTTGGATCAACGACGATGAGCTTGGCGCCTTTGTCGAGAGCCACAGAGAAGGGTTCCCCTTTGTATTCGTCCGGATTACTGATCGTCACGTTGTTTCCCCACATGATGATGCACTTGGGGAAATTCTCGTAGTCGACGATCGGATTCGTGCCGCAGGTAATGATGCTTGTACAGATACGGGGGCCGTAACAGAAGTGGCCTGCCGTGACCACATTGGGTGAACCGAGGATGTTGGCGATGCGATAGATCACCGCCTCATTTTCCCTTCCGGTCCCATAACCGAATACCACCGATTCAGATCCATGCGTCTCTTTATAGTCAAGGATTCGCTCTGCGATGGTGTCGAGTGCTTCATCCCATGAGATCCGTTCCCATTTGCCGCTTGCTTTGGGGCCAATCCTTTTGACAGGGTAGGTGAGCCTGTCTTTATGGTAGGCAATCTGTGCCGAGGCCAGACCTTTGGTGCAGAGCGTTCCATGGGCGATGGGGCAATCAGGGTCGCCGGCAATCTTTGCGACCTTGCCGTCTTTCACATAGACAATCACACCGCAGCCGCCATGGCACATACGGCAGTGGCTCTTGACGAATGAATCGTATCCGTAGACTTCCATCTCCCGTTCGATATTCGAATATCGAAACTCCGGCATCATGGCCTCCTGACGGTTCAATTAGAAAAAATATTAACCCATAAACCTAATTTAGTGAAGGGCTTGAGGGATTGACAGTTTGTTTAGGCTCTGATAACTTCCTGTCATAGTTGACAAACCCTCAACATGATCTTGCTGCACTTCGATCTGACGACCCATGGCTAACTTCCTACCTGTGGCTGCGGCTGCTGCAACCGGCATCCTCGTTGGCTCTGCTATCGTGGCGACGCGCTTTGTCATCGATCAAACCGGCCCCGCATCGCTGGCGCTGTTGCGTTACACCATCGGTTTTTGCTGCCTGTTGCCACCTGCTCTGTTTTCTGGACGCGTGCGGTTCGAACGGCGTGATCTGTTGCCCATCGGTCTGCTGGGCATTACCCAATTCGGCATTTTGGTCGCCCTGCTCAATTATGCGCTTCAATTCATCCCATCGGCTCGCGCCGCGCTGATCTTTGCCACCATGCCTTTGTTAACGATGGTATTCGCAGCGCTCGGCGGCTATGAGCAAATCACATTGACCAAGCTCCTGGGGGTTTCGCTGACCATTGTGGGGGTCGGTTTTGCGCTCGGGGAGAAGGTGGTTGAGTCGGGGGGCGTGACACATGGATGGATTGGCGAACTGGCTGTTTTTGCGAGTGCCCTTAGCGGCGCCATTTGCAGTGTTCTTTACCGGCCCTATATCCGAAAATACCCGACAGTTCCGGTAAGCGCGTTCGCCATGCTCGCTTCGGTCTTTTTTCTGGCAGCACTCGCCGCAGGAGAGGGATTTTTCAGCTCGCTGCCCAGGTTTACGATCGGGGGTTGGTTGGCCGTCATCTTTATCGGCGTCAATAGCGGCATCGGGTACTATCTCTGGCTGTGGGCGCTCAACCATACGACACCGACCAAGGTGACCGTGTTTCTGGCGCTGAGCCCGATTACGGCAACTGCCCTGGGTGCGCTGTGCCTTGAAGAAAAGATTTCAATGACCTTTCTGGTCGGACTTTGCTGCGTTGCTCTTGGCTTATGGCTTGCGCACAAACTAACCCGCTAATATAAATGATTATGTCCCCTTTTCAGGGTTAGTGTAGAATAAATAAGATTGTCTTCTTCATTCTTCTCATCGCCGGAGGGCGGTGAAGATACTTTTAACTTAAATGTCGGCAAATTTTTAAAGTTTATTTCCAAATATCTCCAGAAATTCTGCGGGTGATAGAATCCGGATTCCTTGATAATCCTTTTTAGGGAAGTGGCGTTTATTACCGGTAATGATTGCCTCTGCCCTTGCTCCCAAAGCAACTTCTAAGAAAGGTTCATCATCCGGATCAGGAAGTCGAAACTTCAAAGGCATGACTGAAACGAGGATCCCTTCCTTCTCCACCTGATTAAGGAAGATATTGGTATCCGCCCTTGTAAAGGGGAATTTAGGACGATTTAAGACATCTTGATATTCAGAAAGGATTCGAAGATCATAGGCCAACTTGATCGTTCCGGTTGCAACGAGACGGAGAATGGCCGCTGCCTTGCTGTAAGGTCTTAAAATTCCTGAAACGATGACATTGGTGTCGAGGACAACGATCATCGACGTCGAGCCCTCCTGACAGCCTGGATCTCTGACTCAATTTCAGAATCGGTCAACTTGTCTAACCCCAATTCCAGTGACCTTTTTTGCATTTCCTCTAAGGCTGTGAGGGCAAGGCTGCGCCGGATCGCAGTGAGCTTCTTCTCAAGAGTCTCCTCTGTCACACCGGAAAGTATCGCGATGGGTTTTCCATTCGAGGTGATCACCATTTCCTCATCTTTGATTTTACTCCAAATTTCCTTAGGTTTTGTACTTAATTCCCTTACAGAGATAAAACGCATATCCACCTCCTCAATTGTTTGTCATTTAATTTGTAGCATATTATCTGACAGTAATCAAATAAGTATCAATATATTGGTTGACGGTCGATTGGTGAGCTTACGACTTGTTTCAAATCCTCTACCTTATAACGAACCATCCAGCTCTTCGGCTACGGATTTCTTGCAAACCCTGCAGCGCTGTGCTCCTCTGAAAAGCGGTTCGCCGCAGGAAGGACAGTGATAGCGCTCAGACTCTGACCGGGCCCATTCAACGCTGCCTTTCTCATCGCCGTGCTCAGCTATTTTGGAGCGCCACACGGGAATTGCTCTTTTCATCCCCCGGATGCCGGTGGCGAAACCGAAATTCTCGATCAAGCCGCATGGCCATTCTTTGCACTGGTGGCAGGAGTAATCCCCTTTCGATCTAACGCAATTTCTTATGGAGCACGATTTACAATAGCCATAAAGTTTTTCGGGCGGGTCGGGTTGCATACAGCCGAGACATTCGGTCTCTTCCGGTTTGGTCCCGTAGAGGTTCCCCATGACCGCCCTGAATTTTTCATTCTTATCCCTGGTGGCGATATAGACGCCGCAGACGCCGCAATAAAGCCCGCAGGGCGCCATCAGATTCGTGTTCCCCATCTCCTCTTCAGTCCATCCTTTCATACGATCGTCCTCCTGCTTTTAATTTTGTTAATTTGAAATTGACGTTTGTCGTTGTCGAAGCTCGTATCGATACTCGACTGTCGAAACTGGAGGCTCGAATCCTTTTTACCAAAATTCGAGCATCGAGCTTCCTGCTTCGATACCAGCATCGTCACCGAGAAACGATATTCCCTTTAATCTTAACCATACTCACAGACGGAGTTTATCCAATGAATTAACCTTAAATGATATTTTCTTTTATCCAAACGAACAATGTCAATGAAAAAGAAAGGCTATACCCGTGAAATGAAAAAGAGGGGCATCTTTGTCAAGGGATGCCCTCCTATGGCATTGTAGGGCCTGAGGTCGTTATAATGATCAGAAGTTTAAGGAGGTTCTTTATGCTTTTTGATAGACTTTCCGAACGGGGAACAAAATTTCTGAATGTAAGATACCCCATCATCTCAGGAGGGATGACCTGGGTGAGCAACGTGGCTCTGGTGAAGGCTGTTAGCCAACATGGGGTTTTCCCTGTCCTTGCAGGAGGAAATTTGCCGGCTAATGTTTTTGAAAAAGAAGTGGACCGATGCCTTCAGGAACTGACCGGACCGTTCGCTGTGAATCTGATTACCATCGCTCCCAATTATAAGACGCAATATGAGATTCTTCTTTCCAAGAAAGTTCCTTTTGTTGTCTTTGCCGGAGGAATCCCGCGTAAGGCAGAGATCGAGCGAATGAAGAAGGCAGACAAAAGAACCCTGTCCTTTGCCGCAGATGAATCCGTTGCCTCACAGCAGATCCGATTTGGAATCGATGCGCTCATTCTCGAAGGAAGTGAGGCAGGGGGCCACATCGGCCACGTCTCACTGGTCATCCTGTTACAGCAGGTGCTTTTCCGATTCGACCAGGTTCCGGTTTTCGTTGCCGGCGGCATTGCAACCGGCAAGATGATTGCCCATCTTTTGCTGATGGGTGCGGCGGGTTGCCAGCTCGGAACGAGATTTGCGATGAGTGAGGAGTGCACCGCACACCCGGATTTCAAAAAGGCTCTCATGAAAGCCCGCGCCCGGCAGGCCATCGCCACACCGCAATACGATTCCAAACTTCCCGTCGTGGCTGTCCGAGGGGTCAAGAATAAGGGAACTGAAGATTTCGGCAAGCTTCAGTTGAAACTCCTCAAAGAACTTGAAGAAGGAAAGATCAGCCGGGAAAAAGCCCAGTTTGAGGTTGAAAATTTCTGGATGGGAGCGCTACGGAGGGCGGTGGTCGAGGGAGATGTGGAGCATGGATCCTTAATGGCAGGACAGAGTGTTGGGTTGATTCGTGAGGTCTTGCCCATGAGGGATATCATCGAAACCCTCGTCAGAGAGGCCGAAAAAGAATTGATACGAATTAAGGAAGAATTGAGCGGGAAATGAGCCGTATCAGGATTGACACCCAATAAAACATGAGTTTTTTATAACTCTATTCATTCAAAAACACGATGGGATGGGGAGCGACCTTTCAAGCTGGAGGAGAAGCGATGCAGGTGATTCGTAAGATAAAAGAGATGCAGGCGAGTTCCGATAGGTTAAGGCGCGAGGGGAAAAGCATAGGATTGGTTCCCACGATGGGGTACCTTCACGAAGGACACCTTTCGCTGGTCAGAAAGGCAAAGGCTTTATCCAATGCCGTGGTGGTTTCGATCTTTGTCAACCCAACCCAGTTTGGCCCGGGAGAGGATTTTGAAAAATATCCTCGCGATGAAGAAGAAGACAGAACAAAACTTGAGGCCGAAGGAGTAGACTTTCTTTTGATCCCGGAGGCGAGGGAGATGTATCCCTCGGGATACCAGACCTATGTTGAAGTGACAGAAGTTGCAAAAGGACTTTGCGGGGATTTCAGGCCGGGGCATTTCAGAGGTGTTGCCACCGTCGTTGCCAAATTTTTTAACATAGTCAAACCCCATATTGCGGTATTCGGGGAGAAAGATTACCAACAGCTCCTTGTGATTAAGAGAATGGTGGAGGATCTTAATTTCGATATTGAAATCATTTCGGGAACTCTTATCAGAGAGGAAGACGGTATTGCGATGAGTTCAAGGAATGCCTACCTTTCTCCTGAAAATAGGAGAAAGGCTACAATTCTTTATCGATCTCTTAAAGAAGGGAAAACATCTTTTGAATCCGGAGAGAGGCGGACCTTCGCTCTATGTAAAACAGTTAAAGAAAGCTTGGAGTCGGTGGGTGAGATTTCTATTCAATATGTGGAGATCAGAGATGCTGAAACACTCGAGAAAATTGAGATAGTGAATGGTCCTGCAGTGATTGCCGTTGCCGCCATCGTAGGAGGTGTAAGGCTCATCGATAATATCATCATCGTAAGGGAGGAGAAACCTTTCTGCTATTTGTAACCTTGAATTTAGGATTACTTATCCAGTACCTCCCTCACTTTTTTCACCAGTCCCTCCACGGATAAGGGCTTCTGAATAAAATCCAATCCCTCTTCAAGGATCCCGTGGTGGGAAATGGCATTATCCGTATAACCCGACATATAGAGGACCTTAAAACCCTGACAAACTTCCCTCAGTTTCTCTGCAAGCTGGCGACCATCCAATCCAGGCATCACCACATCGGTCAGGACGAGATGAATAGGCTTTTTCCCCTCTTTACAAATCTCAAGAGCCTCATTCCCACTTCCCGCCCCTAATACCTCATATCCTTGCTTCTCCAATATCTTCAGGGTCAATTTTAGGACCTTCTCATCGTCCTCAACGACAAGGATGGTCTCACTGCCACGGGGAAGTTCTGGCCTCTCAACCTTCACTCTTAATTCCTCAGCAGGCTCATCCACCCTCGGAAGATAAATCTTAAATGTTGTCCCCTTCCCAGCCTCGCTGTAAACCCAGATATTTCCATTACTCTGTTTCACAATTCCATACACGGTCGAAAGACCCAACCCTGTCCCCTTCCCCTTCTCCTTGGTCGTAAAGAATGGTTCAAAAACCCTCTCCCTGACTTCTGGAGTCATCCCAACTCCTGTATCACTTACCGCAAACATCACATGTGGACCCGGAGTCACTGCGACATGAGTACGGGCATAAGTCTCATCCAGCTCCCCATTGGCTGTTTCAATGGTGAGTTTCCCTCCCCGGGGCATCGCATCCCTTGCATTGACTATAAGGTTCATGATCACCTGCTCAATCTGTCCGGGATCGGCTTTGACTCTTCCCAAATCCTCAGACAATAAAGTCGCTAATTCGATGTCTTCACCGATCATCCGGCGGAGCATCTTATCCAGGTTCTTTAAGATGGTGTTCAGATCAAGAACTTGCACCTCCATTACCTGGCGGCGACTGAAGGCAAGCAGTTGCCGTGTCAGGTCTGCGGCCCGATCCGCCGCTTTCATCACCTCTTCGATATTTTCTTTCAAAGGGTCGCCTCCTTTGATTGCGGGGAGAGAAAGCTGGCAATAGCCTTTGATGATAGTCAACAAGTTGTTAAAATCATGGGCCACACCTCCTGCCAATTTCCCAATAGCCTCCATCTTCTGTGATTGACGAAACTGTTCTTCCAGGATACGCTTTTCTTCCTCGGCACGCTTGCGCTCGGTGATGTCTATCCCGATACCGATCTGGGTTCCGTCGGAAAGGCGGACATTCGACCAGATACTTTCAAGAATCCCGCCATCCCTGGTTGTGACTTTAAATTCACGCCAATCCATGGTTGCAGAAATCATATACTCCCAGGCCATCTTTCGGTACTCTGGATCGGGATAACATTTCTCCATCAAGTCAATGCCTCGTACTTCTTCAGCAGTCCAGCCCATAAGACGCACAAATTCCTGATTAATCAGTTTCATCTCACCTTTGGCGTCATACATGACGATTATGGCAGGGATATTGTCAATGACATTTTGAAACATCTCCTTTTGATTTTTTAGTGACTCATCAGCTCGCTTGCGCTGAATAAGTGAGCCAAGTTGGATAGCCACTGCCGAGATAACCTTGATAAGCCTTTCATCTTCTTCTCGGACCTCTAAAACAAAGAAATCCACGATAGCCACTACTTCGTCATTATCGAGGATAGGAATGGCCATTGCCCCTTTGAGACCGGCTTCCCTGGCATGCGATGCACGTGGAAAATTTGAATCTGATGTAACATCTTGTACCCAAACTGGTTCCTTTGATAACCACACTCTCCCGGGAAGGCCAATTCCAGGCGGGAATAAAAACTTTTTGCTCTCCTCTATGAATTTTTCCAATCCTTCAATTCTTGTCCACACAGCAGAGAATTCAAGGTGTTTACAATCCGAAGAAGGAACCCATGCTTCCCCTAAAACCCAACCCGTTGTTTCGCAGACTTTTTGGAGTGCAATCTTCAGCGCCGAATTGAAATCCTGCGATTCAGCGATGACCTGTGTCATTATTTGCAGAAGGCGGGTTTCTTCCTCGGCCCGCTTGCGGTCGTCCTCACGGCATTGAAGGGATTCTGCCATCTGATCAAAAGCATGGGCCAATTGATTGATCTCGCCCGATCCATAATACGGTCCTGTGCGAGCAGTCAGATCCCCTTCGGTCAGTTTCGCAGTGGTTTTCAGCAACCGATTCACTGGTTGGATGACGAAAGCCCCTCCTACAAACCAGGCTGCCGCCATCGCAAGCAAAGCTACTATGGATAATGCGATCAAATTACGCATCAATTCACGATTACTCTCTGCATAGGCAAGTGTGGTTGGCATGCCAATGCTAATATGCGCTCTTGCTTCAGATTTATATACCAGTGGGGAGAAAGCATAAAGTCGCTGGATTCCATCCACCCCAGCCATTTCTGCCGTCCCCTCCCCATGAGTCAGGATGGTTTTAATAATAGCCGTATCTCGCAAAGATTTTCCGACCCATTTCTCCGGTTCAGGATAACGGGCGATAATCGTTCCATTGGCGTCCACTAAAGTAAGGGCAGCTCCCTCGGGCAATTCGGTTTTTGCGACAAGTTTGTTAAGCCACTCTAAGTCGATTGCACCGAAGAAGACTGCTTCTATCCGTCCTGTATCACCCACATAGGGATAAGCAAACGGTAAAATTCCCTTGCCGGTTAAACGTCCAATCACATAGTCGCCAACAACAAAAATTCGCATTTTCAGAGCGTTTTTAAACCAGGAACGATCAGAATAATTAATCGGGCCCCTCGAAGGTATAGCGCTGTAGAGAAGATCGCCATTTGGATTTACTGCACCGAGATTAGCATAGTGAGGATATTGCTTGACAAGATGAGAAAGAAATGTGTTGAAGGAAACCTTGCTGCTGATTCCTTCCCTGTGAAGCTGGGTTAAAGCAATGAGAAGTTGGTGCGAGGCTTCAATATACAGTTCATGTTTGGCAGCGGCAAGCCTGGTCAATATCAATGCGTTTGATTTTACCTCCTGGGCAGTTTGACGGCGGTGTTCTATAAATGAATAAAATGTTAACCCCAATGCAGGAATCACAGCCATAAGCACAAGAATGATTAAACGCAATCGAAGCCCTGAAAAAGAAAATTGTTTCATGGATTACTTCTCTCCTCCATTTAAAAATCGATATAATTCTGACTGGAGAATTCTCCAACTCCTCCCCACTTTGATTGCCTTTATCTTCCTTTGATGAATATGGCTTAATAAGGTTGCTTTTGAGATCTTTAGGTATTGGGCTGCCTCATCCGTTGTTAAAACGTTATCATCTTTCATTGCTGACATTAACTCACCTCAATTTGTTTTAGTTTGTTTCATCTTACTTCAATTGACAGCAAAATATATGCCAAGTATGGTTTTTATAAATTCAATTGTATAAGTAGTTAATTTCCAAGCATTAATCCTAATTTTGGATAAGGATTCAAAATCGAAATTATTTTCCGGGAAATGACATTTTTGTCCTGAAGTTTACAATTATGATAAGGGATTGGCCGACCAGGAAGCTCTCAATCGATAAGAATTATCTGGCAGGAGTTTGCCTATTTTCTATCTTTTCCAACATTTTAATAATAACCTCCTTCAGTGAACTCATGTCAAAGGGCTTTTCTATACTGGGATTGGTGATCGATTCCATGAATTCACGTGTCGTATCATTCAGGACATCGCCTGTAGAAAAAATGATTCGTTCCTTTAAAGAGGGCTTCTTTTCATTTATAATGCAGTAAAATTCGATTCCACTCATCTTCGGCATTCTTATATCGCAGATCACAAAGTCAAAATCAATATTCTCAATGTTTGCCAAAGCTTTCTTGGCATCCGAGGCCGTAGTGATCTTGCAACCCATAAGTTTCAAATACTTAGAAACCGCATCGAGAAATGCGGGTTCATCATCGATCACTAACCCTTTCAACCCTCTTAGATTCACTTCAGTACGTTTTCCCTCCTCCTCTTTCTTTTCGACCTGGCCTTCCACGATCGGAAGTGTGACGATAAAAGTTGTTCCCTTTCCCCATTCGCTCTCCACCCTCATTTTGCCACCATGTTCGATGACCGTGCCATGAGAAATCGTAAGCTCAAGTCCAGTCCCTCTACCCTTAATCGTCATGAAAAAGGGGTCGAAGATTTTTGAAATGTTTTCCGCTGGTACTCCAGGGCCATCATCCGAGATAATCATCTCTATCTCTCCTTCTTTCTCGCAGGTTTTTACCCTGATTTCACCAAATCCGTAAAATTCCGTGATCGTCCCTTCTGCATTATTAATGAGGTTCACTAAAACCTCCCGCATTTGATTTGGATCAACCTGAGCAAGGGGTATAGATGGGGACAATTCCTTTACCACTTTAATCCTCCTGGCATCTAATTCCCGGATTTTCGTATTAAGCACAGACTCGATTAACCGATTAAGATCGACAGCTTCCTTTTGTGGTTTTCTTTTTCTTGTAAAGTCCACAAGGTCTTTAATGACGTGAGATGCCTGCCAAGCTTCCTCAATGATCTTCGCCAGATATCTCTTCGACTCTGCATCAATCATTTTAGGCAGTAAAAGCTGGCCATATGCGAGCATAGACCCCAGATGGTTATTCAATTTGTGGACAAGCTCAGGGAGCAAATTTTCTAAACCGGATATTTTTTCTTTTTCTACGTTATTCTCTGCCATCGTATCCCCCTTTTGTGAAGTTCATTCAGCCTCATTCGCTTTTTGATTTGAAGAGTTTTTTAAATAGAAAAGCCCGTGTCAACGCAAACCACGGGCCAGCAAAATTTCTTTCCTGCCTACCGGCAGGCAGGTGCTTCGGCAACCCGGCTGTCCCACTGGGACCCGTGCCTGCACGCCGTAGTGCCTGTCATCGAAAATTTGGCGCTTCGGCTTTACAGGCACTCCTGCATGCTGTATTGCGTTTCGGCACGCAGGCGTGGCTTTCCCCGCCTCCACATTTCTGGAGCGGCGGGCCTCCCACCGTTACGGCGGGCAGGCGTCCCACAATTGCTCGTGGTTTGGCTTTATCGGTAAATAAAAATATAGATTCCCTTTATATTTTTCGAGCAATTCTAATGCCAAGAGAGATTGGATAATTCAAACCATTGATTTGTAAAATTAATTTAAAAATTGAAATTTTATGGAAACCCCAAATGTGACTTTTTTTGTCATCCGGGGTGAATAAATTTTGACCTACGAATTTAAACCAACCCACCTCCCAACAATAATGGCAACTTATTGCTTCCTTTTACGGTCTCAGTACGGGGGTCGAAGTTTAATTTGAACTTCCCCTAAAATTCTTTTATAAGAAGAAAAAATGCAAGGGACTCAGAGGTTCAAATTAGTCGTTTTTGATCTTGATGGGACGCTGACAAAGGAGCGGTCTATCTGGGAGTATATTCACAAGAGATTAGGAAAGTGGTATGGGTTTGCGGTGGAATACCAGAATCAGTTTCTGGCTGGGAAGATTTCTTACGATGAATTTTGTGAGCGCGATGCCGAGGTGTGGAAGGGGATGACAGTGGAAGAAATGATGAAAATCGTCAAGACTGTTCCATTTCATCCTGGAACGGACGAGTTGATTTCCTATTTGAAGCAGAGAGGTCTGAAGCTTTCGATGGTCTCCTCCGGACTTTCTGTTCTTTCCGATTGGGTCCATCAGAAATTCGGGTTCGATTATTCTGTCTCCAATGACCTTCTCCATGAAAATGGAGTTTTAAGCGGAAAGGTGAGGATTCAGGTCCATTATGATAAGAAGGCAGAATGGGTGAGGAGAATTCTTCAAAAATATGATGTCAAACCTGAAGAGGCGATTGCCATTGGAGATAGTCGGGGCGATATCGATATGTTTCGGATGGCCGGGTTCTCGGTCGCTTTTAATTCTTCTTGCCCAGATCTCGATCAAATGGCCAACATCTGTATTCAGAGTCAGAACCTGGCAGATATTATTCCGAAACTTCCGTTCTGAAAAGATGGATAGGGTGATTGGGGGATAGGGAGATAAGGAGATAGGGCCAAACGTGCAGTGGGAATTAACATTCATGAAATGGGCGAATCAATGGTGGAGTTTGCCTGTTCTTGATCATACGATCCCCTGGCTCACCTACCTTGGAAGCCATTTTGCAGTGGTCCTCTTCATTCTTCTCAGTTTAATCATCACGAAGCAGAGAAAGATTTTCCGTCGTCTGCTCCTTCTCTACGGTATCCAATCTGCAATTGTTTACAGTCTCAAATTTCTCATTCAGCGGGAAAGGCCTTTCCATTTCCTTCAGGAAATGGCCTCAAAGCTCTCCAGAGGTCCGGGAGAGATCCTTGACCCAAGTTTTCCCAGCGGTCATGCTACTTATGCCTTCATGATGGCCACTCTCCTGGCTTATTGGTTTCCCCGGTACCGGGTCCTTTTTTACATCGCCGCAGGATTCATCGCATGGACCCGAATCTATCTGGGCCTTCATTATCCGACAGATATCGTAGTGGGAGCTTTATTGGGCTATGGAATTAGCAGGTTCTTTCTTCTTTGTAGTGGTATAAAGGGGGGAAAGTGAA
Source organism: Deltaproteobacteria bacterium (assembly GCA_018333535.1). Lineage (GTDB taxonomy): Bacteria > Desulfobacterota > BSN033 > BSN033 > UBA1163 > RBG-16-49-23. Next base: position 50,518 of record JAGXTA010000151.1, read on the forward strand.
TTTTTTTCCCTGTAGGTCTTTTCCATTTTGATTAGAGTATCGCCGAATTCAATAGCGTGATTTTTCATAGCCGTAACTGCTGCTTCTACATCGCCCGCGAAAACAGCTTCAACAATTGGGCGGTGCATTCCTGGTGGATGCATAAAACGAGGGTCAGCTTCTGCCGCTTCTACTGCCCTCCTTGTTAATCCCATTAGGGATCTCACAAGAGCTTCAAGAATACGGTTGCCGGACATCTCAGCTAAAATAATATGCACTTTTTGCTTTCTTTCCATGTCTTCAGATAAGGAACTTATTGGGAGTTCTTCGGCGTCCAGAGCTTCCTTGAGCTGTTGAGCATATTCCGGTGTGATGTTCAGGGCGGCCAAACGGGCTACCTCGGGTTCTACGATAAGTCTCACCTGGCGCAGTTCAGGGATGGAGATCTTGTCGGCTAAAAATAGATCTAAGAAAGCGCTTACCAGATATTCAGAAGTCAGATTGGTCACATAAGCACCACCGGTTACTCCCTGCCGGATAATGATAAATCCGGAGTTTTCAAGTTTCCGGAGGGCTTCGCGAATAGCCACACGGCTCACCTGAAACTGTTCTGAAAGGTCTCGTTCAGACGGTAGTTTTTCGCTAGGCTTGAAATGACCTGTTATAATGGATTCCTTAAGTTGTTCGGTAACCGCTTCTGATACCCGTAATTGCCTAACAGGTTTAAATCTTGGCATTTTCCCCTCTTTAAAAAAAGATACCACAAATAAAAATATTTTTCAATAAAATATTTCTTGACAAAATATTTTAATTGGTTTAAACATTATACCAATTTTTCTGAAAATCTAAAACCCGATAAGAGTTTTAACTTGAGTTAATCAGCGAGACTGTTTATATTTTTATAAATTTAGGACTGTTTAGGAGACTGTGATAGGTGCAAACAGATAAGCAAGTTAAATTGAAGATTGATAAAATCTCGCTCAGCTTTGGTGGTGTCAGTGCCCTTGTTGACGTGAGCCTGGACATCAGGGATAAGGAGATACTGGCTATTATCGGACCTAATGGTGCTGGAAAGACCGCTCTGCTCAACTGCATCAATGGGTTCTATAAACCCCAAAAAGGCGAAATATATTTCGATGGGCAAAGAATTACCCGGATGCGGCCAGATAAGCTAGCGAAACTCGGTATTGCAAGAACATTTCAGAACATCGAATTATATACCCACCTGAGCACTCAAGATAATCTCATGGCTGCCCGACACGTTCTGATGAAGCATAACTTCATCGCCGGTTCACTCTACCTTGGCTGGGCACAAAAGGAAGAGATTGAACACCGCCAGATTGTAGAAGAGATTTTCGACTTCTTGGAAATAGCACCCATCAGGAAAAGAGTCGTTGGCCTTCTGCCCTATGGAATGAGAAAGAGGGTTGAGCTGGCGAGGGCTTTAGCTCTGGAGCCGAAAGTCTTACTTCTTGACGAGCCTATGGCAGGGATGAACATGGAGGAGAAGGAGGATATTGCCCGCTTTATCATTGATGTATTCGAAGGTCAGGGAGCCTCCTATCCTGATACCCCCGTTCTAAGGGATGGAATTCGTTCTATCATCCTCGTCGAACATGATATGGGAGTGGTAATGGATATTGCAGACAGGATAATCGTTCTCGATTTTGGGCGCAAGATTGCCGAGGGCACTCCTGCAGAGATTGGCACCAATCCCGAGGTGATAAAAGCTTATCTTGGGAAAGAAAAATAGGTATGGAATAATGCTGCAGGTAAACAATATCGAAGTTGTTTATATGAATGTTATTCAGGTGCTTCGAGGTGTGTCACTCGAGGTGAGTGATGGCAAGATCATTGCCCTGCTTGGAGCGAATGGTGCTGGCAAGACAACCACATTAAAAGCTGTATCAGGAATGTTGAGAACAGAGGAGGGAGAGGTTACCGACGGCAGCATTGATTTTGATGGGAAGAGGATAGACAGGTATGGTCCCGAGGATATTGCTGCCATGGGCATAAGCCAGGCAATGGAGGGGCGAAGGGTTCTCGAACACCTCAGCGTCGAGGAGAATTTACTCATTGGTGCCTACTGCCGCAAAGACCGGGCTGAAGTTAAGAGAGACATCGAGAGGGTTTTTGACTGGTTCCCAAAAATTAAACAACTCCGCCGCCAGATGAGCGGGTATTTGTCCGGCGGAGAACAGCAGATGTTAGTGATAGGGCGAGCACTCATGGCGCGACCCAGGCTGATGCTTCTGGATGAGCCTTCATTAGGCCTTGCCCCTTTGCTGGTTGAGGAGATTTATGAAATTATCGGGAGAATCAATAGTGAGCAAAGAATGGGAATCCTCCTCGTGGAGCAAAATGTTAGAGCGGCTCTCGGCATTGCAGACTATGGTTATGTGATGGAAAACGGAAGGGTTGTTTTGGATGGCCCAGCTGAGAAGTTAAAGGATAATGAGGATGTTCGGGAATTCTATCTGGGGCTGTCCGCTGTTGGCTCCCAAAAGAGCTATCGTGAAGTTAAGCACTATCGGCGAAAGAAGAGGTGGCTGGCGTAGAGATTAGTATAACGCCACTCGCTTAGGGCATAACGTAATTAATCGTCAATTTATTCATTCATAGAGGGCATAACAACTTAAATGAAGCGGCTCTATACCGAGAAGGGTGATACCTGGCCCAAGGTTCTCAAATATAACTATGAGAAATATGGCGACAACCACAGGGCCATGCGATACAAGCACTATGGTATCTGGCAGCCTTTTACCTGGAAGAATTACTATTTCAGTGTTAAATACCTGGCCCTCGGCCTGCTATCCATCGGCTTCGAACCTGGAGACAAAGTGGTAATTATTGGGGATAACGCTCCACAGTGGTATTACGCTGAGCTGGCCGCCCAGGCGAACCATGGAATCTCAGTGGGATTGTATTCGGATTTAACTCCGCGGGAGATAAAATACATTGCTGAAAATTCCGAGGCCAAATTTGCTGTTGTTGAAGATCAGGAACAGGTTGATAAGTTTCTCCAGATCAAAAACGAGCTCCCCTTGTTGAAAAAGATTATCTACTGGAACTATAAAGGATTGGCCCACTATGACGATCCTGTTTTAATGGGATATCGAGAGGTTTTGAAGCAAGGGGAAACATTTGAGGAAGAGCACCCCGGGCTGTTTGAGCAGAATGTGGACACCGGCAAAGCAGATGATGTCTGCGCCCTCGTTTATACATCGGGGACCACTGGATCTGTACCCAAGGGAGCCATTCACACCTACAGAACGATGAGGACAGGTGCCGACTATCATTTGCATCTTGACTTATGGCATGAGAATGACAATGTTCTTCCCCGCTTGCCACCCGTCTGGATGAATGAGCAATGGCTTGGAATTGGGTGCCACCTTCTGTCGGCGAGCATACTGAACTTCGCCGAGGGACCGGAGACACAGCAGAGGGACACAAAGGAGATACAACCCAATATTGTGGCCTATGGCGCTCGGCAATGGGAAGGGCAGGCAGCGATGGTTCAGGCACGGATTCATGATTCTGATGCCCTGAAAAGGTTTGCCTCCCGTGTACTGATGCCCATTGGCTATAAGATGGCTGATCTGAAGTTTAGAAAAGAAAAGCCAAACTTTATCTTGAGAATGCTCTATGCATTGGCTGAGGTCTCCCTTTTTCGGCCCCTGAGGGCCAGCCTTGGTTTGTCAAATGCCAGAATTTGCTATACCACCGGGGCGATGCTCAGCCCGGAGGCCTTCCGGTTTTATCATGCCCTCAATCTTCCTCTCAAAAGCCTGTATGGAACAACGGAAGGGGGTGCCCTGACAGGCGCAAAGAACGATGACATCAGCTTTGAAACCGTCGGCCCCGCTCACAAAGGAACAGAGGTGAGGATTAGCGGTGAAGGTGAACTGGTCTATCGGCAGCCGGGTGTCTTTGTCGGTTACTACAAAGACCAGGACAAGACTGCTGAGGTACTTAAGGATGGATGGTTTCATAGTGGAGACTACGGCTTCATCAGGAAGGATGGGCACATTGTGTTTGTGGATAGGGTAAAGGATCTCATTGCACTGTACAGCGGTGACAAACTGGCCCCCCAATTTATTGAGAGTCGGCTGAGATTCAATCCATATATAAAGGATGCTTGGGTCGTAGGGGGAAAGCAAAGACCTTATGCATCGGTCATCGTCGTTATTAACTATGATACCGTTGGCAGGTGGGCAGGGCAGAGGAGGGTGGCTTATTCTACTTTCGCCGAGCTTTCCCAAAGACAGGAGGTTCAGGAACTGGTAAAGCAATCCATCGACAGAATAAACAGCACCTTACCCCCCGGCTCCAAGATAAAGAAATACGTCAATCTGCACAAGGAATTTGACCCTGATGAAGGTGAGTTAACAAGAAACAGGAAATTGCGGAGGGCCTTTTTGGAAGAGCGCTACCGGGGACTGATCGCTGCGATCTATGCGGATCAGACGGAGATCACCATCGAAGCTCAGGTCAGATCCCAGGATGGCCTGACGAGAACAACCAAGACCATTCTTAACATCCGGTCTGTTGAAGGGGTGGGATGATGAATTTTTTTCTTCAATTAGTGGTGACGGGTTTTGCTCTTGGGATGATCTATGCCCTTATTGCAATAGGCTTTGTTATCATACTCAAGTGTTCTGAGGCATTTAACATTGCCCAGGGACACTTTGTTTTGATCGGTGGCTATCTGGGCTATACCTTTCTGGTAACATTCGGCTTACCAGTTTGGGCAACCCTGCTACTGGCAATATTAACGGCTATTATCATGGGTTTGTTGATAGAACGCCTCATCTTACGGCCTCTGGTGGGTCAACCCGTACTCGCGGTCATCATGGTGACCATAGCCTTGGCTACGGTATTAGGGGGACTGGCAACCCTGATCTGGGGTGCCGAATATAAGGCTTACCATGGGTTACTGCCAACCATAAATCTGCAGATAGGCTCGATATCAGTACCCTCAGAATCCTTGATTGGACTCATTGTTTCTATAGTTACGGTAGCAATACTCATGCTCTTCCTTCGCTATACAAAGATAGGATTGGCGATGAGGGCCACTGCCGAGGATCTACAGGTGGTTCAGAGCGTGGGTATTAAGGCGACGACCGTCTATGCCGTCTCATGGGTCATTGCCTCTATCGTTGGTGTAATCGGCGGCATCCTCTTGGGGGGCGTATCTGGCGCAAACATGGAACTCGCCGAGATCGGCCTCAAAGCGTTTGCAGTGGTGTTGTTGGGCGGAGTGAATTCGATCGGTGGGGCAATTGTGGCAGGTATCATACTGGGTATGTTAGAGAATGTAGCCGCCGGGTACCTGGATCCACTCCTCCCGGGCGGTGGGCTGGCTAAGGTGTTTCCATTTATTGTTATGATCATCGTACTCATCTTCAGGCCATACGGGCTCTTTGGCCTGGTCAGGATAGAGAGGATTTAATAAATGGGTTCGCACTTTGGAGCTGTTCAAGAAAGTTATGCGCAGGACTTGGCCATCTTCCGCACCAAGCTTCACTGGGGAGCGCTATTTGCTTTCCTCCTCTTTCTTTTTACCTGTCCGCTTTTTTTCAGTGACCGAATGCTGACGATCATGACCATGATCGGTATTGCAGTGATCAGCGTCCACGGCCTCAATATTCTGACCGGATACTGTGGCCAAATTTCCATAGGCCATGCAGGTTTTATGGCAGTCGGTGGTTATGCTTCGGCTATTTTGTGCGCCAAGCTTGGATTTCCATTCTGGATAGCCCTCCCCTGCGGGGCTCTGACTGCGGGAATTGCAGGTTTGATCTTCGGCCTGCCTTCCTTAAAGATTAAGGGATTCTACCTCATTATGGCGACCATAGCCGCACAATTCATCATTATTTGGACCATTATCCAACTCCGAAGCATTACCGGGGGACCCGATGGTTTAAGCGTGCCCAAACCCGCGATAGGGAGTATCGTGCTGAGCTCCAAAGCCAACTATTTCTATCTGGTGATGGCATTCACCTGCCTGGCTACGCTCCTGGCTAAAAATATCGTGAGGACCAGGACAGGCAGAGCCTTCATCGCCATCAGGGATAACGACTTAGCGGCGGAGGTCATGGGAATTAGCCTCTGGAGTTACAAGCTGCAGGCATTCTTTATCGGTTGTGTCTATGCCGGCGTGGCAGGTTCATTGCTCATTCACTACTACAGTTTCGCCAGCATAGACCAGTTTCCCTTTATGGACTCGGTCTGGTATTTGGGGATGCTAATCGTAGGGGGCATGGGTAGTACAACAGGGGCGATCATGGGCGCGGTTGCCCTCAGGCTACTGGATGAATTCATTACGATGGTGGGTCCTGTTTTATCCGCAGCCGTTGCCCCCCAGGCGGCAGCCTCGTTGGCCCTCATCTCCCATGGATTGGTCATCATCATCTTTCTCATTTTTGAACCCCGAGGACTACATCACCGCTGGGAGATGATCAAGGCCTATTTCAGACTATGGCCTTTTTCGCATGAAGAATAGAAGAGGGGAGGTGATTCGATTTCAAGGGAATATCTAATTTATGGTATTCACTAAACCATAAACGAAAGGAGGAGGAAGAATATGGCTACAATGAGATGGTTGGTGGTTTTGTTGGTGACAGTGGTGATCACATTCTCAGTGTTTCCTAATGACGTTGAGGCTCAGAAGAAATTGTATGTTGGCGGGACTCAGTCGCTGACAGGGCCCTTTGCTGAGGATTCAGCAGCCGTGCTGGCTGCCATCGAGGACTATGTCAGATATGTAAATGAAACCAAAAATATGGCTCCGTGGCGGAAAGAAAAATTCCCGGCGGACATCACACTGGAGGTGCTGTGGCGGGATGATGAGCTCAAGCCGGCTAAGGCGCTAAGCATTTATGAGGAACTTAAGGCCAAGGGAATGATGGTTGCCCGAATATCGGGGTCTCCCATAGCGCTGGCACTCAAAGATAAAATGTGGGAAGATCGTATGGGTGCCACGAGCATGGCCACCGGACCTTACTACCTGACGCCTCCTCAAAGCTGCCTCACCTATTATCCTATTTATACCGATTCTATGGCTGCCATTGCCGACTGGTTTAAAGCGAGCTGGAAGGAGACGAGGAAACCCAAGGTTGCCTACCTGACTGCGGACAACGCCATGGGCCGATCCATTGAGATCCCGGAGATGAAGGCGTATCTCGAGAAGGTTGGCTATGAGTTTGCGGGCACCCAGTATGTGCCCCTTGTGCCCACCTCGCCGCCGACCACCCAGCTCACCTGGCTCAAGGAGAAAGGGGTTGACCTTGCACTTGGTATTATGATCAATCCTGGTGCACAGCCGACGGTAAAGGAGATGGTCAGGCTGGGTATGGGACCCTTCCAGCCCCACAAGATGACCTTTGGCACTGGCGCACCGGGTCATTCTGCCGTGCTTGCGGAAGCCATGGGTCCGTTAGGTGATGGTTATGTCTGTGCTGGTAGCTTTCGCCCCATGGACGACCTCACCGTCCTTGGTATCAAATTCTGCCATGAACTGCAGGACAAATATCGACCCGGCAAGCGGGTTACCCACATCATGTATCAGGCAGGGATCCTTGAAGGTATGATCCAGGTAGAGGCGTTACGGTTAGCCATGCAAGAGGTGCCTTTTGAGAAGCTCACCCGGCGTGACGTTCTGGAAAAAGGTTTCTTCAAGATCAAGAATCTTGAGACGGGTAAAATCAGCAGCACACCCCTCACCTATGGGGAAGGCGATATCGAGGGGGTTGATCAGATACGCATTGATCAGGTGCAGAAAGGCAAAGTGGTGGAGGTGGGTCTCACCCCTCTGCGCAACATTTTTACGCGTAAATAACGATTATTCTGGGGGCTCTGATGGGCCCCCGGAAATTCTTCCCGAAACCAAACTCCGTTAGAAAGTGTGGAACGGTGATCTTGCTCTTCCTTTAAGGAAGAGGGAGTTTATTTTGTCAATTCCACCATCCACGGCGAATCCACTGACGGGAGTGAAGGGGGAAAATCATCCCCTCATCACTGTGTTTGTCCTGTGGACGTATCTCCAGAGGTGAAGATGATTCTCACGAAAAAAGACTTTGCGATTTTGGGTAAATTTGAATTCAATGTACAACCGGTTGGGGTCAAATTCTTGTCCAAACCACCTGAGAAGATGGAGAGGCTGAACTTAGGTATGGCTTTGTGTGAAATGTTAAAGAAAGCCCAGGAAGGAAACGCCTTTTTTGCCAGTCAAGAAAGCCATACCTGTGAAGCGGGCATGTATGTATTGGGACAGGCAGATGCTCCCGAGCCTTTTATAAGCGGGAGATTTGGAGCAGGGTTAAAAATTTTTGAAGAGGCTCGTTCTGCCAGCAGGCTTTACCACTATATACCTAGGATAGGAAAGGGTGTAGTGAACTATATTGCCTTTTCGCCATTAAGCAAACTTTCGTTTGATCCCGATGTCTTGATCCTCTTAGCCAAAACCAGTCAAACAGAAATTTTACTTCGGGCAATGAGCTATCGGACCGGGAAAATGTGGTCGAGTAGATACTCCGCCGCAATCGGATGCGCATGGGTTTTTGTTTATCCCTATCTGACAGGGGAACTGAATTACACCATTACGGGCCTTGGTCATGGCATGAGGCGAAAAAAGCTATTTCCGGAAGGTCAGCAGCTTGTTTCTATCCCTTTTGATCTGCTGCCATCCATACTCCAATCATTGCAGGATATGCCGTGGGTTCTCCCCGCATTCGAATCAGATGGGCCTGAATTCGTCCGACAGCTTCTTATAGAGCTGGGGATAACGCCGACCCCATCATCAAAATCTATGGCCGAATCGCATCAATAATGTCTTGATTCTTTTGTATTGGTAAAGAGAAACAAACAAATATCCGTGGTGACGTATAGTGAGATACTTCATTTAAAAGGAAAATTATGAATTTAGCCAATAATCTCGAAAAATCAGCCTTTTTCTTCCCTGAAAGACCTGCTGTATGTGAGAATGACCGGGTAACAACATACCAGCAACTCAATGAAAAATCGAACAGGATTGCAACGGCGCTCATTAAGATGGATGTCAAGCCAGGCGATTTCATCGGTCTTCTTGCCCCAAACTCAATGGATTGGATCGCCTTTTATTTTGGTGTTCTAAAGGCTGGCGCTGTTGCAATTACCTTTTCGAGCCTGTTAAGGGGCGATGAGCTCTCCCTCCTTGTCGGTCATTCAAAACCCAAAATTGTATTCACGTATGATGACAAACTGGATGAACTTCTTCGATTAAAAGATTCCATTGGTTTGGAGAAGGTCATCTCTCCCAATGGAGACCTATCGTTACCTCGAATGATTGAAACCGGCTCTCCACATTTTAAGGCCATCGAACGCGACCGG